>JAYUFK010000193.1:0-1704 GCA_043739325.1 Methylocapsa sp.
GGAGGGCGGCGCACAGGTCGTTCCGCCGTCGCTTCAGCAGTCGCTTGCGGCACGGCTCGATCGCCTTGGAGACGCGCGTGAGGTCGCGCAGATCGGCGCGGTGCTGGGGCGTGAGTTCTCGCATGGGCTTCTCGCCGCTGTCGCTGACCTGCAAGGACCTGTGCTGGACGCCGCCGTTCAAAAACTCGCTGACGCGGATTTGCTATTCGTCGAGGGCGTCGCCCCGGCGGCGGTCTATCGCTTCAAGCACGCGCTGATCCAGGACGCGGCCTACGACGGCCTTCTGAAAGCGCGACGTCAAACTCTGCATCGCCGCGCGGCGGAGGCGCTGGTGGCGGTGCCCGATCCACAACCAGAACTCGTCGCGCATCACTTCACCCAGTCCAACCAGACGGAGCTTGCGATTGAATGGTGGGGCAAGGCCGGCGACGCCGCGCTACGACGCTCGGCGTTTCAGGAAGCGATCGCGCATCTGGGCAAAGCGATCGAGATGGCGGATGTGGCGACCGCGCGTGACGCGGACGCAAATGTGCGCGCTGTCCCGCCCGTCTCCGCCAGCCGCGCAAAGCTGCAGGTAAGCCTTGGCCAGGCGCTCATTTGGACGAAGGGATACCAAGCGCAAGAGACCACCGCCGCTTTTGCTCGGGCGTTAGAATTGACAGACCGGACGGAGAGTTCCTCCGACCGATGCGCCGGTTATTTCGGCGTCTGGGCTGGCGCGCTGACGCGCGGCGAACCTGAAACACTCCGCAAAATGGCCGAGAGTTTCGCCCAAGAGATAGAAGCCCGGCCGGGGTCGCCGGAAGCGATGGTTGGGCATCGCGTTCTTGGCGTAACCCAATTCTATGCGGGGCACTTCGTGACGGCCGCTCAGCAACTGCAGCAGGCTCTTCAGCTTTATGATCTTAGCCGACATCGCGACCTCGCCAACCGCTTCGGGCAGGACCCCGTCTCCAGCGCACGAATTTACTTGGCGCTGTCCCTTTGGGTCATGGGCCAGATCGACGAAGCCCTATCGCACGCCGACCTCGCCTTGGCGGAGGCGCAGATCAGCGGACACCCGCCGACGGCGGTCCACGTCCTACTCTACAGGACGCTGTTAGGCGTCTTGCGAGGCGATCATGACGCGGTGGCGGCCGACTGTAAAAGTCTTGCCGATCTGCTCGCAAAACATGACCTGCCCGTGTTCTGGATGGGGTACGCAACCTACTTTCCCGCCTGGGTGAGATGGCGGCGCGGCGAGCGTGAAGGGGCCATCGCCGACATGCGCGAGGGCATCCGTGTTCTGCGAGATGCACGCAACGTGCTTTTCTCGCCGGTTTATGAGCCAACACTGGCCGAATTAGAAGGGAAAGACCTCGCGTCTACGCGCATCGACGACGCATTAACGGAGATGGGCAGGACGGGTCTTCTCTATTACGAGGCGGAGACGCACCGCATTCGCGGCGAGCTTCTGCTCAAGCGCGATCCGGCGGATGTCGGCTTGGCCGAAGAGGCATTCCTCGCTGCCATCACGGTAGCGCAAGAGCAAGGCGCGCGGAGTTTCGAGCTTCGAGCCGCGCTGGCGCTGGCGAGGCTCTACCGTTCAATCGGCCGCTCGGCCGATGCGCACGCGGCGCTCGCCCGCGCCCTGGAAGGATTTCCGCCGACGTCAGGGTTTCCAGAGATCGCCGACGCGAAGGCGCTGTTAGCGGAGCTTGAGCG
>JAYUFK010000194.1:0-4855 GCA_043739325.1 Methylocapsa sp.
CGTCAGCACATCCGCGAAGGTTTGCGTCAGCCAGGGAATTTCAGCCTTTTCCGTCAGTTCGGTGACGACCAGCGTCATGCCCGACAGCGCGTCGCCAAGGCCGCCGATGATGTTGGGCTCCTGCGCCAGGATGCGCTGGGCGGCGTTGCGCGCCTTTTCGACCGTGTCCTCGGCGTCGGCAGCGACGATTTCGATTCTGGCGCCGCCCAGCGATTTAACGCCGCCGGCTGCGTTGACGTCTTCGACGGCGAAATCGACGCCAGCCTTGATGTTCTGCCCGATCGCCGCAAAGGGGCCGGAAAGCGGAACGATGACCGCGATTCTGACCGGCGGCGGTGTCTGTCCAAAGGACGGCCGCACGAAAGCGGCGCTGGCGGCTGAGACCGAAAGCGCTAGCATCCCACGCCGGTCGAAGAGCGAAATTGCCATATTTCTCTTTCTCCCTATCAAGCCAGATCCATTTGCGCGGCCGTGGCGCCGAGATAGGCGCTGCGGACTCGCGGGTCTTTCAGCAGGGCAGCCGGCGGCCCGTCGAGCACGCAGCGGCCAGCATCCAGAACATGCGCCCAGTCGCACGGTTCGAGCGCTTCCGCGACGCGCTGCTCGACCAGCATGATCGTCAGCTTCTCGTCGCGATGGACCTGTCCGATTCGTTCAAATATCTGTTCGACGACGATCGGGGCGAGCCCCATTGACGGTTCGTTCAGCAGCAGCAGGCGCGGCGACGACGCGAGGCCGCGCGCGATGGCGAGCATCTGCTGCTGACCGCCCGACAATGTGCCGGCAAGCTGGTCGCGACGCTCCGCGAGAATGGGAAACAACGCATAATTGCGTTCGAGATTGCGGGTCCAGTCAGCGCGGCCTTTCGCGCTCGTGGCCCCCATCTTCAGATTCTCGAAGACGGTAAGATTGCTGAAGACCTGCCGGCCTTCGGGCACATGAGCGATGCCGAGATGGGCGCGATCCCTGGCCGGCATCGCCAAGAGATCGCGGTCCTCGAACAGGATGCGGCCCCCCGTCGGCGCCAGCAGTCCCGAGATGACGCGAAACAGCGTCGTCTTGCCCGCCCCGTTCGGCCCGACGATGGCGACGAACTTGCCGGCTTCGATCGTCAGCGAAACGTCAGACAACGCTCGAATCGTTCCATAGGAGGCGCTGACGCCCTCAAGCCGCAGCATGATGTTCCATCCAGCGCTTGCCGAGATAGGCCTCCACGACCTCCGGTCGCCGCATCACTTCGCCCGGCGGCCCCTGCGCGATGACCTGACCATGATCGAGGACGATGAACGTATCGGCGAGGCGCGTCATCGCGTGCATCGTGTGCTCGATGATGATGACGGTCACGCCGGCGGCCGGCAGAGCCTGAATGACCGGCAGGATCATTTCGATCTCACCGGCGCCAAGGCCCGCGAGCGTCTCGTCGAGCAGGACGAGCTTTGGACTGGAGGTCAGCGCGCGCGCCAGTTCGAGCAGACGCAATTCGACATTCGTCAGCGCGCTGATCGCGGCGTCGGATTTCATCAACAAACCCACCAGCGACAGGGCGCGCCTGGCGCGGGCAATCGCGTCGGCGCCGCTGTCGCTCGGCGCCAGAGCGCCGACGATAACATTGTCGAGCACGCAAAGCCGCGTGAACGGGCGCGCCACCTGAAAAGTGCGTCCCATGCCGAGGCGGCAGACTTCATGCGGCTGCTTGCCTGTCGTATTGGCGCCATCGAAGGTGACGCTGCCTGCGCTTGGCCTCTGAAATCCGTTGAGAAGATTGAAGAGCGTCGTCTTGCCCGCGCCATTGGGGCCGATGATCCCGACGATGCCGCCGCGAGCGACGGAGAAGCTGACGTCGTGCACCGCCTTCAGCCCGCCGAAGGATTTCGACAGACCGCTCACCGTCAGGATCGGATCGCCGCCGGCGAAGGATGCGCGGGCTGCGGCCTGCGGCGGCGTAATGGCGGCGACGGGTTCGGATTGCCCGGTATGCCGCTGCCCGCGGCTGGCGAGGATGTCGCGAATGCGCCAGAAAACGCCTTCGGGCGCGACTATGATGACGATCATGATCGTCAGGCCGTAGATCACGCCCTGGATGCCCGGCAGGATATAGCCGAGTTCAGCCCGCAGCGCTTCGGTGAAGGGCACGAGAACGACAGCGCCGATCAGCGGCCCCCACAGCGTGCCGATGCCGCCGAACAGCGACAGGATGAGCGCCTGCGCCGAGACGATCGTGCCGAGCACGCCCTGCGGCGTCGCGACCTGGATGGTCGCGGCATGGAATCCGCCAATCAAGCCCGTCAACGCGCCGCTGATGACGAAGCTGATCATCTTGACGCGGAACGTATTGATCCCGGCCGCCTCCGCCGCCGCTTCATTCTGCTTGATCGACACCATCGCAAGGCCGAAGCGCGAGCGCTCGACGATCAGCGTGCCGAACAGGACAAGGATGGTCAGCACCGCGCCGATGATGGTCGGGATGCGGCCGTCCGTGAACTGCATGAAGGTCCAGGGCGAATCGCGCCGCGTCGGAAAGGTCAGTTCCTGCCAGCCCATCCAGTCGAACAGGAAGATAAAGAGCGCGGGATAGGCCAGCATCGCCAGCGCGAAATAATGCCCGCGCAGCCGGAAAGTGACGGCGCCAATAATCACCGCCGCCAGGGCGCCGATGGCCGCCGCGACGACGAGGCCGATCCACGGGCTGACGCCCAGTTTGATCGCCAGCAGGGCAACGGCAAAGGCGCCAAGGCCGAAGAATGTCGAATGGCCGAAGGAGATCAGGCCGGTGTAGCCGCTGAACAGATTCCAGGCGAGCGCAAGCGTGGCCCAAATCGGAATCGTGCTGAAGACAAGCTGATAGTAGGGGTTGGAGACGAGGCAAGCGCCAACCAGCATCAGCATCGACACCACGGACAGGATGGCGAATTCGCGGCCTTTGAAAGGGCTGACCAACATCAGGCGCGTTCCGCGCTGGCGCCAAAAAGGCCTTGTGGACGCAGCAGCACCACGCCAAGAAACAGCAGGAAGATCGTCGCGTTCTGCAGTTGGAACGGTATGACGAAGGTCGAGAGCTGCTGGACCAGGCCGATCGCAAGGCCGCCCCAGAAGGCGCCCAGCATGCTGCCCATGCCGCCCAGAACCACTCCGGCATACATGATGATGATGAAATCGAAGCCGGTGTAGGGACTGAACGGATAGTAGGTGGCGATGAGTCCGCCAGCGAGCGCGGTGGCGCCGATGCCGATCGCGAAGGCGCCGGCGTATGCGCGATCGACATCGATGCCGACGATGATCGCCGCAGTCGGATTGTCGGCGGCGGCCCGCATCGATGTGCCGAATCTGGTCTTCTGCACGAATGCATAGAGCGCGAAACTGACGCCGATGGCGACGGCGCAACTAATCGCCCGCGCCTTGTTGACGAAGATCGTGATCTCCCCGGCCGTATAGGGCCCGATGGTCCATGAGGTTGCGGCCAGCGGCGTTTGCAACGTCTGCGATGATGAGCCGAAAGCAATCAGCGCGCCGTTTGAAAGAACCAGGCTCAGGCCGAGCGTCAGGATTAATTGTGCGAAATGGCCACCGCTGTCGTTGCCCGCGACGCGGGCGCCGCTGACGTGGGCGATCAGATACTTCTGTACGAACCAGCCGATGACGGCCAGGGCGACCGCGGCGCAGACGATGCCGACATAGGCGCCGGCGATGGGCGAAAGGCCGAACTGTGCGACGAGCGCCGCCGCGGCAAACAGGGTCGCGTACATTCCCAGGGTCATGAACTCTCCCTGGGCGAAGTTGATGATGCGTATTACCCCGAAAATCATGCCGAGGCCGGAGCAGAGCAGGCCATAGACGCTGCCGACGAGAATGCCGGTGACCAGCCGTTGCAGCAGGCTTTCGATGAAGACGGCGCTCATGCCCGCCGTTCCGCCAGGGGATGGACAAAGACGCGCTCGGCCACGCGACGAAAGCGCGTGGGAACGACAATCCGCCGCGTCGGTCTTGCGCCTATCGGAACTTGACCGCCCAGCGTTCCGTCCTCCCAGCCCAGTCCGATTGCACAACGGCGCATCTGGCTGATGCGTGCAGCAATTCAGCCATGCTGTCACTTGGTCTGATAATTTCAATGTGTGACCATTGTCAATGCTAGATATTCAACTCGTTGTCTCAGGCCGCAAAAAAAGCGTCTGAAGCGGCCCCGAAAACGGGACCGGCAAGGGAGCGAGAATCTGATTTCAGCGACGTTTTCGACCCCGGTCCCGCCGCATGAGATCCAACTCCGCGGCTTCACCGGCAGCTTCCCTCATCTTGAACGGCTTCTGGCGAAATGGCGAAGCTCCAGAGGCTCCAACGTCGCAACTCCGCCGACGGCCCGGTGCGCCGACGATCCCGCAACGGCGCGGAAATTACGCACTCCACCGTCTCGTTCGCACGATCCGGCGAGACATCGACGCCGTCGGAAACGCGCTGATCGAGGGTGGGAACATCGGCCGAACCGAAGGGCGGATCGATCGATTGAAACGGATACTCAGGGGGCAAGTTTCGGTCGAGGCGGCGCTTGACAGCACTGTAATTCCGTGAACAATACCCGCGAGAATATTTTCGATCCACTGGGTTAAGCGGACAGAGCAGCCGCGACAACGCAAAAAAGTTGTGCCGGCACGGCCTCCTTTTTTCATATGTCCCGTGGTTGCCTGCGCGACTGACCGAGCGGCGTCGCTGGCTCGATAAAAAGGCGGCCAGCGCAATCATGTGCATCGGTGGCCGAACAAGGAGGAAATGCAAAATGAAATTCACATCAATGGTGGCGGCGGCGGCGCTGTGCCTGCCGGGCATGGCCAGCGCGCAGACAGCCAATGAACTGGCCGGCGGGTAC
>JAYUFK010000195.1:0-1701 GCA_043739325.1 Methylocapsa sp.
GAGGGGTTATCAGGCGGCTGGGTTGAGCGCCGCCCAAGCCTGTGTGTAGGCGTCGGTGTAGGGAAAAGCCGAGGCCATCGAGAACAGGACGCGCCTGACGCTGATTTTCACAAGCGCGCCGATTTTGAGCAATTTCAGGCGGATCGTGCCGCAGGTTGCGTCGGCAAGACGGGTGTTGACCAAGCCAATGCGGCGCAGGGCGCTCATCAGCACATAGGCGAGGGAGGCGAGCCACAGCCGCAACTGGTTGGCGCGCATGGTGTGGGACGAGGTGCGGTCGGCGAAAAGATCGAGCTGGCATTCCTTGATGTGGTTTTCCATCTCGCCTCGGGCGCAATAGCGCTTCTCGTAAAGAGCGCGCGCATCATATTTTTGGGCGCTCAGCGATGTCACGATGAAACGCGGATTGGCCCGTCCGGGAAGAGGGGCGGCCTGCGGGGCGCTGGGCGCCTTTTTCGCTTTTCCGGCTTTCTTCTTTTGACGCTGGGTCGTGTCGTCGGCCTCGGCCATGGAAGGCGTCATCCATTCCGCCTTGCCAATCACTCGGCGCTCGCGGCTCCAGCCCTTGAGCGTTCGATAGGTGAAATCCTTGAACCGCCGCGCCGACTTGCCGCTCGCCAGGCTTTCCTCGCCCGCCGCCGCCAGATCGGCGGCAATCTCGGCGCTCAACCGCTCGTTCCTGGCCAGACCGAAGAGATAGTCGACGCCGTTGGCCTCGCACCAGGCCATCAGCTCCTCCCGCGCAAAACCGGAATCGGCGCGAAGAATGATGCGAACATTTGGCCAGCAGGCGCGGATGCCCGATCATCCGCGCAACCTCATCCGCCGCTCCGGCGCTGGCGTCGATATCGGCCTTGCGCAATTTGGCGACCAGAAGATGGTCGCCGCAGAAAATATACAGCGGCAGATAACAATAGCAGTCGTAATAGCCGTGGAAGAAGCGGCCCTCCTGTTCGCCGTGCAGCGGATCGTCCGTGGCGTCCAGATCGAGAATGATTTCCTCGGGCGGGCTTTTGTGGGCTTCGAGAAACAGATCGACCAGCAGCTTCTCGATCGCCGCGCCGTCATGGCTGATCTTGTGGTAAAGGCTGGGCGTCTGTTGCGACCGCTCCAGACGGTTCAAGGTCGACTTGCCGGCAACCGGCGCGCAATCGGCGCGGCGCGCCTTCAATTTGCCGGCCAGCACCGCAAACAAGGGATCGTGCCGCAAGGCATCGTGATCGTTGAGGTCCTCATACCCCAGCGCCAGGCCAAAAATCCGTTGCCCCGCCAGCGTCGCCACCGAATGCTCGATAAGCGAGGGAGCGCGCCTGTCGATGAAACACTTGGCAAACCGCTCGACAAGCTTCAGAGCCTTGTCGGCGCCGCCCAACTGCAACGCCCCCGCGTCGGAAGTGATCGTGCCCCCATTAAAACTGGCCACAACCTTACGGTCTTCAACGGGTCCAAAATCAAATAGCGCCGTGCTACACTCTGTTTGCATCGGGGAACGCCTGCTGTCTGCGCAAGCCTTTGTTGCAAAAGAACTTTCGCAGATTCTCAGCCCCGATGCACCTAGGTTGTTTGAGAAATGCGGGCTAGGTTGTTTGAGAAATGCGGGCTAGCGCCCGGTATCGCTGTCCTGACCCAAACGACGTCATGTCCCGCGGCTTGAAGCGCCGCAACAGCGGCGGCGGGGATGTTCTCGTCGGCAAGAAAGCG
>JAYUFK010000196.1:0-1700 GCA_043739325.1 Methylocapsa sp.
CTCTCGAACGCCGAACCCGCCCCGGCGTCGCCAGGCACGCCCACCTCGATCATCGTGGCGAACAGTTCGTTGGCGCGGCGCCCCTTGAGCGTCTCGACCCGCGCGCCAAAGGTCAGTTCGCACGAGCGCTGGCTGATGGCGACGTTGCTGGCGCGGCAGGCGATCTTGTCAGCGCGGATGGAGATTTTCTGCCCGGCTGGAAACGAGAAACCGTTGGAGCCGTTGAGCAGGGCGTTCATCACATGCCGGCGATGCGGGCCAAGGCCCGGCTGGTGTTCGGCGACGAGACCCGCCAGAGCGAGGCCGGCATAGCCGCCCGTCGTCAACGGCGCCGCGAGGGCCGCCGAGCTAAGCGCGAGAACGCCAGTGATCAGCGCCAGATGTTTGAGCATGTTCGGCCTCCCTATGGCGCGCAGGGTCGGCGGCGCGCGCCCACGCCGGGCGGCCTACGCCGCCTTGCGCTTCGGCTTGATCCAGCCGCGATTGTTGAGCACTTCGGCGATCTGGATGGCGTTGAGCGCGGCGCCTTTACGCAGATTGTCGGAGACGACCCACAGCACCAGACCGTTGTCGACCGTCGGGTCGTCGCGGATGCGCGAGATATAGGTGGCGTCCTCGCCCGCCGCTTCATGCGGCGTGATGTAGCCGCCGGTCTCGCGCCGGTCGATCACCAGGCAGCCCGGCGCCTCGCGCAGGATGTCGCGCGCCTCATCGGCGCTGATCGGGTTGGCGAACTCGATGTTGACTGATTCGGAATGGCCGATGAACACCGGCACGCGCACGCAGGTGGCGACGACCTTGATCCTGGGATCGAGGATCTTCTTGGTCTCGACGACCATCTTCCACTCTTCCCTGGTGAAGCCGTCCTCCATGAACACATCGATCTGCGGGATGACATTGAAGGCGATGCGCTTGGGGAACTTTCTCGATTCCACCGGATCGGAGACGAACACCGAGCGCGTCTGCGCGAACAATTCATCCATCGCCTCCTTGCCCGCGCCCGACACCGATTGATAGGTCGAGACGACGACGCGCAGAATCTTCGCCCGATCGTGCAGGGGCTTCAGCGCCACGACGAGTTGCGCGGTCGAGCAATTGGGGTTGGCGATGATGTTCTTCTTGCCAAAACCCTTGGCCGCGTCGGCGTTCACTTCGGGCACGATCAGCGGCACATCCGGGTCCATGCGGAAAGCGCTGGAATTGTCGATGACGACGCAGCCCTTGGCGCCGATCTTTGGCGACCATTCGAGCGAGGTGGCGCCGCCCGCCGACATCAGACAGATGTCGGTGTCGGAGAAATCGAAATGTTCGAGGTTTTTGCACTTCAGCGTCTTGTCGCCGAACGAGACTTCGCGGCCGATCGAGCGCGACGAGGCGAGCGCGACGACCTCGCTGACCGGAAAACGGCGCTCGGCCAGAATGTCGAGCATCTCGCGCCCGACATTGCCTGTCGCGCCAACGATAGCGACCTTGAAGCCTGACATGCCTGAACCCTTGATCTGGAAGGATCGCTTGATTGCCGCGCCGGGGCGCGCGTGTCAACAAGCGCGCCCTGCGAGGGCCATGACGCGACGACGCCGTCAAGTCGCTTCGCGACTGCTTCACTGCGTTGCGCCCGCTTCGCGGTGACCGCACCGCCGCGTCCTGGCATTTTTCCACCATGCGGTTCGACGGCGCAGACCGGCCCTTAAGGGCCGGTG
>JAYUFK010000197.1:0-13197 GCA_043739325.1 Methylocapsa sp.
GATGCAGGACGAAGAACGGCGCGCCCCACCGCGCTTCGGCGTCGCCGAGCGGCAGCTTCGCCAGCTCGGCGCCGTCGCGTCCGCGCAGCATGCGGATCGCGCGCGTGACGAGCGATTGTTTGGCGACCACGTCGAAGGCGTCCAGCCGCCATAGAATTCGCGTCGCGTTGGGGCTGAGTTGCAGTCCGGCGCCGAACTCTTCAAGCACGCGGGCGCGCTCGAAAACGGTAACATCGATCCCGGCGCGCGCCAGCGCCAACGCCGCCGTCAGGCCGCTAATGCCGGCCCCGGCGATCAGCGCGCGGGTCATCGCGGCGTCAAGCCGCGTCGGTCAATTCACATTCGGCGGGAATGGAGTGCGCGCCCAACGTCGCGTCGTAAGCAAAGCGCGTCGAGCAATACGAACAGATGGCTTCGTTGTCGCCGCCCATGTCGATGAAAATATGCGGATGATCGAACGGCGGGCGCGCTCCCGTACACATGAATTCCTTGACGCCGATCTTGATCGTGAGAACGCCGGGTTCATTGTGAAAATGCGGGATTGCGTGATCGGCCATGTGCGGTGTTTCCTGATTTCGGACGGCGCCGAGGCGCAGGGCTTTTGGTCAGGAGTGGATATGGCTTTGGCGCGCCGGAAGCAAGTTTTCGGGCCTTTCGCTGTTCAGCCGGGCGGCGCTGGCCCGGTCGACTCGCGCAGCACCAGTTCGACAGGCCACAGTTCGTGGATTTCGCTCGCGGGCCGGCCGGCAAGCAATTGCATCACGAGCTCGGCGATTCGCGTGCCGGCGGCGCGGATCGAGGATCGCGTTGTCGACATTGTCGGCACCATGCGATCGGCGTTGAGGAACGGAAAGACGTCGTCATGGGCGATAACCGACACGTCGCGCCCGAGCGTCAGGCCGGCCGAGCGGATTGCCCGGAATACGCCTAGCGAGGTCATCATCGAACCGGCGAGAAAGGCGGTCGGCGCGGCCTTTTGCTCCAGCAGCGATTGAGCGAAGCGGAAGCCGATTTCGTCGGTAAAGCGCCCGTGCACGGTCAAGCGCGGATCGGGGCGCAATCCCCGTGCGATCAACGCGTCGCGATAGCCCTTGTTGCGATGCTCGGCGAAGGTCCGGCCTTCCGGCCCGTTGACCATCGCGATGCGCTTGTGGCCGAGATCGAGAAGATGTTCCGTGGCGCGGCGGAACGCGCCTTCATTGTCGATGTCGAGCCAGGCGACAGGCGCTTCGGTTTCCGCGCGGCCATGCACGATGAACGGCAGGCCGATGTCGGTCAGCAGACGCGCGCGGGCGTCATTAGGGTAGGGCGAATGCAGTATGACGGCGTCGACGCGCTTGCTGGCGGCCAGTCGCCGATAGATGGTCAATTCATCGAGCGCCGTCTCGGTGGGACTGACGAGAATATCCATGCCGCTGTCGGCGAGGCTCTTGCCAACGCCATACATGAACTCGCTCATGTGGACTTCGGCGTTGAGGTCGAGCGCGATGCCGATCGCGCTGGCGCGCCCCATCGCGAGCCGGCGGGCGTTGGCGTTGGGGCGATAGCCGAGTTGAACCGCGGCCTCGCGGATCCGCTGGCGCGTCGCCGGGTTGACCTCGGGATAGTCGTTCAAACCACGACTGACCGTCGTTTGCGAAAGCCCGAGGGCCTTCGCAAAATCCCTCAACATCATCGCGCTTCCCCCCGCGAATTTTTTATCGCGCCCTGTCTGCTCAAAACCAACCGGGGCGGCGCTGTTCCGATTTTGATCGTCCGAGCCGCGCTCTCAAACAGGCCCTCGCCGCCGATAGAATTGAAGGACCAAGGGCGAGTTGTTGAAAGCGCTATCAATTCCAGACGACGAAATCAGTTACACCGGAGCTTATGCGGAGTTACAAAACGCCGCAAGACGCGATTGCCATTTTGGCTTTCGAATTAAAACAACAGTCGTTGCAATGATCTATGTTATTGGTATTACTTTATGAAACGATGAGGGCATCAAGTTATGCAACAAAACCGGCCTCGGCGCTTGACATGAAAATTCTCCTCTGACAAAATTCAATTTGTAAGCGCATTTAAACATACGCAGGAAGAATGCGGGGCGCTTTAATCGCAGGGTTGGGGACGTCAAAGAGCGCCTGAATCGTCACTCGCGGTTCTTTCGTGTCGCTGGCCTCCCTCTTCGAATTTTAACGGGAGGACACGATGGGATTTAAGAGCATCGCAGCGGGCTTGTTAGCTGCAACCTTTCTCGGCGGCATGGCGGCGAACGCGGCAAATCTCGGCATGGTTTCGGGATCCACCGGCGGCGATCTTAAATGGATTCGCTCCGAACTCGACAAATTCGAGAAAGCCACGGGAGACAAGGTTACGCTGGTCCCGATGCCGTCGTCGACCTCGGACCAATTCAGCCAGTATCGTCTTTGGCTCGCGGCCGGCAATCCCGACATTGACGTCTACATGACCGACGTGATCTGGGCGCCGCAGCTTGCGGATCAGTTCGTCGATCTCACTGCGGCCGCCAAGGGCGTCGTGAAGTCGCACTTCCCCTCGATCGTGGAATCGCAGACCGCTAACGGCAAACTTGTCGCCATGCCGTTCTTTACCGACGCGCCTGCGCTGTTCTATCGCAAAGACCTGCTGGACAAATACAAACTTGCCGCGCCCAAGACCTGGGACGAAATGGCCGCAGCGGCCAAGACGGTGATGGATGGCGAGCGCGCCGCTGGTGCGAAGGACATGTGGGGTTTTGTGTTCCAGGGCAATGCCTACGAAGGCCTGACCTGCGATGCGCTCGAATGGGTCAAGTCTTCGGGGGGCGGACAGATCGTCGAAGCCGACGGCAAGATATCGATCAACAACCCTAAGGCGGCCGCGGCTCTCGACCGCGCCAAGATCTGGGTTGGCGGCATTTCACCTCCCGGCGTGCTTGCCTATCAGGAAGAAGAGGCTCGAGGCGTCTGGCAGCTCGGCAATTCCGTGTTCATGCGCAACTGGCCTTACGCCTTTGCGCTTGGCAACGGCGCCGATAGCAAGGTCAAGGACAAGTTTGACATCGTTCCGCTGCCGTCCGGCGGCGGCGACGCCAAATCGGCCGCAACGCTCGGCGGGTGGAACCTCGCGGTATCGAAATATTCCAAGGCGTCGGACGAAGCCGTGAAGCTCGTGATGTTCCTCGCCTCGGCCGAAGTACAGAAGGACAACGCGCTGCAGAACAGCCATCTGCCGACCATCGAAGCGCTTTACGATGACGCGGATATTGCCAAGACGCAGCCGGTGCTGGTCAAGTGGAAGCCCATCTTCCAGACCGCCGTGCCGCGCCCCTCGGCGCCCACCAAGGTCAAATACAACGAAGTGTCGTCGCTGTTCTGGTCGGCTGTCCATGACACGCTGTCTGGCAAGGGCACCGGCGCGGAAAACCTCGGCTCGCTTGAAGAGAAACTGGCCGTGCTGAAAGGCGCAGGCTGGTAAGCCACACGAATTGGGGCTGCGCGGCGCGGCGGACGACTTCCGGCTCGCCGCGCCACGGCTCTTCAAAGCTTCGCTCATCGAAAATTCAAATCGGCGCTTGCCGCGTCAAAGGCCGGATTTAACGTGACGGCGGATCTCGCGGTTCGCTAGCGCCCGCAACGGCGCAGTTGACGAGGCTCAGCTCATGACATTGGCCACAACCTCCCCACAATCGGCGCCGGCAGGCCCTTCAGAACTGACGCGCCAACGCAGTCGTTCGGCGATGCTGTTCCTGCTGCCGATGATCGCGGCGCTGGCGATCGTCGCGGGCTGGCCGCTCTTACGCTCAATATGGTTCAGCTTGACGGACGTTACGCTCAACAACCTAGCGGGCGCCAAGTTCGTTGGCTTTCGTAATTATTTTGGCTGGGTGACGCTCGATAGCGGCAGGACCATCTACTCCGGCGTTCTTGTCGATTCCGCCTGGTGGGGCGCGGTCTGGAACACTCTGAAATTTTCCTTCGTATCCGTTCTCCTCGAAACTATTCTCGGCATGGCGGTCGCTCTGGCGTTGAACGCCGATTTCAGAGGGCGCGGCCTTGTGCGCGCGGCGATTCTCATCCCATGGGCAATCCCGACGATCGTCTCCGCGAAAATGTGGTCGTGGATGCTCAACGACCAGTTCGGCATTATCAACGACGCGCTGCTGCGCCTTGGCGTCATCAGTCAGAAAGTCGCGTGGACCGCGACGGCCAATACAGCGATGGGGGCCGTGCTGGTGGTCGATATCTGGAAGACCATTCCATTCATGGCGCTGCTGATTCTGGCGGGATTGCAGTCAATTCCGAATGATATTTATGAGGCGGCCGAGATCGATGGCGTTCACCCGGTTCGCACTTTCTTCAAGGTTACGCTGCCGCTGGTGCGGCCGGCCCTGATGGTCGCGGTCATTTTCCGACTGCTTGATGCGATGCGCATCTTCGATCTGATTTACGTGCTGACGCCCAACAGCGCCCAGACCAAAACCATGTCGGTGATCGCGCAGGAGAATCTGTTCGCTTTCAACAATTTCGCCAAAGGCTCGGCCGAGGCGACGCTGTTGTTCCTCAGCATTCTCATCGTGGTGGTCGCGTATATCTGGATTGGCCGCGTCAACCTTGCCGGGAGCGATCGATGACCGCATGGGATATTTTCAAACGCACTTCGTTCTATGCGTTCGTCTCGCTAATCGTGTTCGAGTCGGTCTTCCCGTTCTATTATGCGATCATCACGAGCTTCAAAAAGGGCGACGAAATCTTCCTGATCAATTATTTTCCGACGTCGTTTTCGCTGGAAAATTACGTAGGCGTTTTGACCCAAGGGTCGTTCGTTCGAAATCTGCTGAATTCGCTGTTCATTTCTGCATCGGTCGTGCTGCTGGCGCTGTTCCTCGCCGTCACCGCCGCTTACGCTTTGAGCCGCGTCAAATTTCGCGGCCGCGGTTTGTTGCTGATGACAATTCTGTCGGTTTCGATGTTCCCGCAGATCGCGGTCCTGGCCGGCTTGTTCGAACTGGTTCGATTCTTTGGCCTGTTCAATACAGTCTGGGCGCTGATTTTCGCCTATACGATATTCACGCTTCCGTTCACCGTGTGGGTTCTCACCACCTTCATGCGCGATTTGCCGATCGAGATCGAAGAAGCGGCGATCATCGACGGCGCGACGCCTTGGATCATAATCTCGAAAGTGTTCCTGCCGCTGATGTGGCCGGCGCTGGTGACGACGGGTCTGCTCGCCTTCATCGCCGCGTGGAACGAATTCCTATACGCGCTGACGTTCACCGCCGACAACGATCACCGCACCGTTCCGGTGGCGATCGCCCTGCTGAGCGGCGCGAGCGAGCATGAAATTCCGTGGGGTCCGATCATGGCCGCATCGGTCATCGTGACCGTGCCGCTCGTTGTCCTCGTCCTCATTTTCCAGCGCAAGATCATCTCCGGCCTGACCGCCGGCGGCGTCAAGGGTTAAGGGAAGAACAGCATGACCGTCCTGACACTGAAAGACGTCACCAAATCCTTCGGTCCTGTCCACGTCATCAAGGGCGTCAACCTTGAGGTGCGCGATGGCGAGTTCATGGTGTTTGTCGGCCCTTCGGGCTGCGGCAAGTCCACGCTTTTGCGGCTGATCGCGGGTCTTGAGGATATCAGCACAGGCACTTTGAGTTTCGACAATAAGGTCGTGAACAGCGACGCGCCCTCGAAGCGCGGTATCGCCATGGTGTTCCAATCGTATGCGCTTTATCCGCATATGACCGTTTACGAAAACATGGCGTTCGGTCTGAAGCTCAATGGCCGCACGCCGGATGATGTCAAGAAGTCGGTCGAGAAAGCGGCGGACCTGTTGCAAATCCGTCAGTACCTCGATCGTCTGCCCAAGCAATTGTCGGGCGGCCAACGTCAGCGCGTCGCAATCGGGCGCGCGATCGTGCGCGATCCCAAAGTGTTCCTCTTCGACGAGCCTCTCTCCAACCTCGACGCGGCGCTGCGTGTCGCGACGCGTCTTGAAATCGCCAAATTGCATCACAGCATGGACAAGGTGACGATGATCTATGTCACCCATGACCAAGTCGAAGCGATGACGCTGGCCGATCGTATCTGTGTGTTGCGCGATGGCCTCGTCGAACAGGTTGGCACGCCGATGGAATTGTATGAAAAGCCCGACTCGCTTTTCGTCGCGGGCTTTATCGGATCGCCGAAAATGAACCTCCTCGACGGCGCCTTGGCTGCGCCCTTCGGCGCGGCGACTGTTGGCGTGCGGCCCGAGCACATCGAAGTCGTGCAGAGCGGCGGCGCCTGGACCGGCAACGTCATCCACACGGAAATTCTTGGCTCGGACTCGTTTCTGTTCGTCGAGATCGGCGCCAAGGAGCCGGTGATTGTGCGCGAGAACGGCAAGACTGACAACGTCCCGGGGCAAACAGTTCAGTTGACCCCGATGAACGGCCATCTGCATAGGTTCGATACGGCCGGCAAGCCGATCCGGAATTAGGATCAAGCGCGCCGCTTTGCGTTGCGCGGCGGCGATTGCCCGAATGCCGTTGTTGGTCATTTGACGGATTGGAATTTGCGCGCCTGCGGAAGCGCTTGCCGCGCATTCCACACAGGGAGAACTTTCAATGGCGATCCGCACAATCGTTTGGGGCGAGAATATCCATGAGCGCGTCAACAAGATCGTCGCGCAGATCTATCCCGACGGCATGCACGAAGCGATTGCCCGCTCGCTTCGCGAGGACAAGGGCATTTCTGCCCAAACCGCGACGTTACAGGAACCCGAGCACGGCCTGAGCGAAGCGCGTCTGGCGCAATGCGATGTGCTTCTGTGGTGGGGCCACAAGGATCACGGCGCGGTTGCCGATGCGATCGTCGAGCGTGTCGCGAAGCGCGTCTGGGAAGGCATGGGCCTTATCATTCTTCACTCCGGTCATTTTTCTAAAATATTCAAACGCCTGATGGGATCGCCCTGCGCGCTGTCCTGGCGCGAGGCTGGGGAGCGCGAGCGGCTGTGGGTGATCAATCCTGGCCACCCGATCGCCGCAGGGCTCGGACCGTATTTCGAACTGGAAAACGAGGAAATGTACGGCGAGCCGTTCTCTGTGCCGGAACCCTTGGAGACGGTGTTCGTTTCATGGTTTCAGGGCGGCGAGGTGTTTCGCTCGGGGATGACGTGGCGTCGCGGCGCGGGCAACATCTTCTACTTCCGTCCGGGGCATGAAACTTATCCGACGTATCACGACGCGACCGTTGGCAAGGTGCTGCGTAATGCGGTGCATTGGGCCGATAATTCGAAGGGCGCATGGCCCAAAGTGCATGACGCGCCAAACGTGCCGGTCGAAAAGGCTATCGAAAAGATCGAGGAGCGCGGCCCGCGGTTGCACCAGCACGGCGAGGCCGGCTTCCGCTGAACATTGGGATATTGAACCGATGCGATTGCTTATACTTGGAACTGGCGGCATGGCGGATCAGCACGCCAAGCATTTTGCCGCAATCGATGGCGTCACTGTCGTTGCCGGCGTCGATGTTGACGAAAAGCGCGCCAGGACGTTTTGCGCCGAGCATGGAATCGAGCGCAGTTTTACTTCGCTGGAAAAGGCGCTGGAATGGGGGCGGTTCGACTCGGTCGCCAATGTGACGCCCGACAGCATCCACTATTCTACGACGCTGACCGCGATCCACGCCAAGAAGCATGTGTTCTGCGAAAAGCCTCTCTCCACCGACTATGGCCGCGCGCTTCAAATGACCGAGGCGGCGGAGGAGGCCGGCCTCGTGGCGATGGTCAATCTGACGTATCGCAATGTCGCGGAGCTGCAACGCGCCCGCGCCATCGTCCAGTCGGGCGCGATCGGCGCGGTCAAGCACGTCGAGGCCTCCTATCTGCAAAGCTGGCTGGTTTCCAAAGCCTGGGGCGACTGGCGCAAGGAGAGCAAGTGGCTCTGGCGCCTGTCGAAGAAACACGGCTCCAACGGCGTCCTCGGCGATATCGGCATCCATATTCTCGACTTCGCGGTCTACGGCGCCGCCACGGATATCGATCATGTCTTCTGCCGGCTGAAGACTTTTCACAAGGCCGAGGGTGACCGCATCGGGGAGTACGATCTCGACGCCAATGACAGCCTTTCGATGAGCGTCGATTTCGCCAATGGCGCGCTCGGCGTCGTGCATGCCAGCCGCTTCGCCACTGGCCATATGAACGATCTGCGGCTGCGCATCTTCGGCGATAAAGGCGCGCTGGAAGTGAATCATTCCCCCAAGCAATCGAAGCTGCAGACTTGCCTCGGCGCGGATATCGAAAGCGGCGTGTGGAGCGAAGAGACGGCGCCGCCCGTCGCCACCAACTACCAGCGATTTGTCGAAGCCGTGCGGGCGGGCAAGACCCTCGAACCGTCGTTCAAACATGCGGCCAATCTGCAGAAAGTTCTCGACCTCTCGGTTGTGACCGACGGCGATCGCAGGGAGCACAAAGTCAGGCGGTAGGAGCAGCGGGATTTGTTACTTTCCGGCGCAATATACTGGGGCGCTTCAGCGCTCATTCCGTGTTGCAAGTAATATGATATTATGGGAAGCTCTGCCGCGCCAAACAGCGTCATCGGCGGAGTTTCTGCTGCATGCGCTTGAAATAACGAATGAAAATGGACGACTACGCGCGTCCGCACGGGAGGAATACAATGAAATCCGCTTTGACCATGCTCACGCTCGCCGCGCTCGGCGGGACAGTTCTTGCCGGCTCGGCGCTCGCCGACACGAGCAAGATGAAGATCGCCTTTTCCAATAATTACGCCGGCAATTCGTGGCGCCAGGCGATGCTCAAGAGCTACGACATCGTTACCAAGAAAGCTGTTGCCGACAAGGTCGTCGGCGCTTCCGACATCTTCACGACGGCCGATAAGGAAGTGCCGACGCAGGCCGCGCAAATCCAGAACCTGATCCTGCAAGGCTATAACGCCATCGTCATCAACGCCGGTTCACCCGACGCGCTCAATGGCGCCGTGAAGCAGGCTTGCGATGCCGGCATTGTCGTCGTCTCGTTCGATGGCATTGTCACCGAACCCTGCGCTTACCGCGTCGTTGTCGACTTCAAGGACATGGGCAAGCAGGAAGTCGAACAGATGGCGAAGTTCCAACCCAAGGGCGGCAACTTGCTTGAAATCCGCGGCCTCGCGGGCACCTCGATCGACGATGCGATCCATCAAGGCATCCTCGACGGCGTCAAGGCGCACCCGGAATTCAAGATCGTCGGCTCTGTCACGGGCGACTGGGATCAAACAACTGCGCAGAAGGCGGTCGCGACGGTTCTGCCCTCGCTGCCGCCAGTCGTTGGCGTCGTCGATCAGGGCGGCGACGGTTATGGCGCGGCGCAGGCAATCGCCGCTGCAGGCAAGCCGCGCCCGACCATCATCATGGGCAATCGTCAGGACGAATTGCAGTGGTGGAAAGAGCAGAAGGCGAAGGACGGTTACACGAGCTGGTCGGCCTCAATCGCGCCGGGCGTTTCGTCGCTGGCGTTCTGGGTTGCGCAGCAGGTGCTCGACGGCAACAAGAACATCCCGCATGATTTGCTGGTGCCTTACCTCGCGTTCACACAGGACAATTTTGAAGCGGTCCTGCCAACTATCGAAAAGGGCAGTGTCGCCAGTCACGAATATAGTCAGGCCGACGCTGCCGCCGCCATCAAAGCCAACATGAAGTGATTGTGGCCGGCCTCGCCGTCACGGGATTGGCAGTGTGATGGCGCAGGCCGGGTTAAACATCGTGAAGCTGGACGGCGTCGAAAAGCATTTCGGCGCCGTCCGTGCTCTTGATGGCGTCGATTTCAGCGTTGACGCTGGGGAATGCGTCGGACTGGTCGGCCATAATGGCGCGGGCAAATCGACGCTGATGAACGTGCTGGCTGGCGCCGCGACGCCGGGCAGCGGCAGCATCGCGATTGCGGGCGAGGCGCAGGGCGCCTATTCGCCCGGCCGCGCCAAGCAGCTTGGCATCCGCTGCGTGTTTCAGGAATTGTCACTCTGTCCCAACCTGACGGTGGCGGAGAACGCGCGGGTTTTTCATCCGGCGTTGCGCGGTCTTAACTGGCGGCGCAAGGCCGGCGCACTGATTGTCGCCAAGCTTGACGAGATTTTTCCGGGCCACGGCATCGGCGCATCTGAGCTTGTGCAGGACCTATCGATAGGCCGGCGTCAAATGGTCGAGGTCGCCCGCGCGTTCACGGTGACCGACGAACTGGTGCGCCTCGTCATCCTCGATGAACCGACCTCTTCGCTCGACGGGCATACCGCGGGACAATTGCTCGCGTTCATGCGGCGCACTATCAACTCGGGCGTGAGCTGCGTTCTCATTTCGCACATCCTGCGCGAAGTCTTGCAAAACTGCGACCGCGTCTTCGTGATGCGCGATGGCAAAGTTGTCGCGGCAGACAGGGCAGGGGCGTTCGACCGGAACACGCTCGTTGCGGTGATGGGCGGCGCGGAAGGGCGGGATCTTGAAGCCGACGTCAATGGCCGAGACGCCAGAAGAGCCAACGCGCCGGTGTGCGTGCGGGCGCGCCCGCATCGCCAGAACGGCGGCATCGAGCTTGTCGCGCATCAGGGCGAAGTCATTGGCCTCGCGGGCCTCGCCGGACATGGCCAGACGGCATTGCTGCTGGCGATATTTTCCGCGGCAAGCCATCGGAGCGCGGCGATCGAGGTCACGCAGCCAGTCGCGCTTGTCGCCGGCGACCGGCAGTCGGACGGCATCTTCCCGCAATGGTCGATTGCGCAAAACATCGGTGTGCGCTCGATCCGGGCGCTGCGTCAGGGCCCGCTGATTTCGCGCCGCCGCGAGGAGGCGATGGGGAATTTCTGGCGCGACAAGATCAACATCCGCACGCCCGACATCAACAACAACATTCTCTCGCTATCGGGCGGCAATCAGCAGAAGGCGCTGTTCGCGCGGGCGCTCGGTTCGGTCGCGCGGATCGTGTTGATGGACGACCCGATGCGCGGCGTCGATATCGGCACAAAGCTGGAAGTCTACGATCTCATCCGCGATGAGGCGCGGGCGGGGCGCACCTTCCTCTGGCACACGACCGAGACCGACGAGCTGAAGAACTGCGACCACGTTTATGTCTTCCGCGACGGGGCGATCGTCGCCGATCTCGCACGCAATGAGATCACCGAAGAACGCGTCATCCAGTCGTCGTTCATGGAGGCGGGCTGAATGATGATCGCTTTCTCCGCGCCTGAACGGCAGGCCTTGCCCGCAGCGCGCGGGCTCGAAATCCGCCGGCTGTTGCGCTCGTTATTGCCGGCCTTGTCGCTGGCTTTGGTGCTGGCGGCGATTGCTTGGCTGAACCCGCGCGCGATCAGCTATTTCGGCTTCACGCTGATGCTCAATCTGGCGATCCCAATCGCGCTGGCGACAATTGCCCAGATGTTCGTCATCGCCGGCAACGATCTCGATCTGTCGATCGGCACGTTCGTCGGGTTCGTCGGCTGCGTCACGGCAACCTGGTTGCATGATGAGCCGCTCGCAGGCGCGCTGATCCTGCTCGGCTGTATCGGCATTTATGCGGCGCTTGGCGCGCTGATCTATTGGCGCAATCTGCCCTCGATCGTCGTGACGCTGGGCATGAGTTTCGTCTGGCAGGGGCTGGCCATCCTGCTGCTGCCCAAACCCGGCGGCAAAGCGCCCGTCTGGCTGCAATCGCTGATGGGCGTCAAGCCGCCCTCTATCCCGTTCCCGATTGTCGCCGCATTGATAATCGCCGCGCTCGCCTGGTTCGGCCTGATGCGCACTTCCTATGGCGCCATCCTGCGTGGCTCGGGCGGCAACGCCGTTGCGGTAGGGCGCGCCGGGTGGTCGCTGCTCAAAGCCAAAGCGGCGCTGTTCGCGCTCGCCGGGCTTTTCGGCGTGCTTTCCGGCATGGCGTTGATCGGCATCACGACCTCGGCGGACGCCAATATCGGCAACGGCTACACGCTGCTGTCGATCGCCGGCGTGATCCTTGGCGGCGGCGAATTCGTTGGCGGGCGCGTGTCGCCAATCGGCGCGGTTCTTGGCGCCCTGACGTTGGCGCTGGCGGCTTCGCCGTTGCTGACGTTCATGCATATTCCGCCAGACTGGCAAGTCGCCGCCAATGGCGCGATCCTCATCATCGTCCTCGCCGCCCGCGTGCTCATAAGTCCCAAGAGCGTCGAGCCATGAACGCCGCCGCCAAGGCCCTCTTCGCCAAACCCTGGATCTGGTCGTTCCTCGGCGCGCTGCTGGTCTGGCTCGCGGCCATCGCCTTCACCAGCGGCTATGGCGCCGGCGGGATGCTAACGGCGGCGCTTTCGCTTTCGGTGTTCACGGTCGTTGTCGGCGTCGGCCAGATGTTCGTCATCACGCTCGGCCCCGGCAATGTCGATCTCTCGCTGCCGGCCAACATCGGCCTGGCCAGCGCGGTGGCGATGAAGGTGATGAACGGCGACGACGCCAACGTCGTCTGGGGCTTGGCGGCGGCGCTCGCCTGCGGGCTCGCCATCGGCGCCGCCAATTATCTGCTGATCCGGGCGCTGCAGATCCCCCCGATCATCGCGACGCTGTCCGCGAGCTTCGTGATCCAATCGATCGACATCGCCTATGGCCGCGGCCTGCAAATCAAGCCGCCTCCGGGCTTTGCCGACTTCACCAACCTGCAGGTCTTCGGCGTGCCGATTCTGGCGATCGGCACGGTGCTGTTCGCCATGTTCGCCGCCGTCGTTCTGCAGCGCACGATCTACGGCCGATCGGTGCAGGCGATCGGGCAAAACATCCGCGCGGCGCGTCTGGCCGGGCTGAATGTCGGGAGGACGCGATTTCTCACCTATGCGCTCTCGGGCGCGCTTGGCGGCCTCGACGGCGCCATGCTCGCAGGCTATTTCCGCGGCGCCAACGTCGACATCGGCAACGAATATCTGTTGGCCTCGATCGCGGTGGTGGTGATCGGGGGAACCTCGGTCGCGGGCGGCAAAGCCAATGTTCCCGGCGTCTGGGGCGCCGCGTTGTTCCTGGTGCTATTGTTGACGATGCTCAACACGTTCAATGTCAGCGCGGGCGTGCGGCTGTTGGTGACCGGGCTGATCATCGTGGGGGTGATCACCGCGGCGGGCGGGCCTAAGGCGGCGCGTTGAAATTCGGTGGACGGGCGGAGGCCCGCAGGCCTTGGCAGAGCACATGCGACCAAACGCGAAGTACGTTGTCATCCTGACGGCGGCGTTCGCGGCGCTCG
>JAYUFK010000198.1:0-33231 GCA_043739325.1 Methylocapsa sp.
CGTGTCCAGTTGAGTCGCAAAACTCTGGAAACCAGTAGAATCAATGTCGTGCGCCGCAGCAAGCAAAACACGTACCGGACAGTCGTGGGACAAGCCCGGCCATGACAGCGAGGAGTGTGTTGCGATTGCTGTAAAGTGTCGTTCTAGCTGAACCGCAGCAAATTGCTGAACATGTTCTTCAGGAAGTTCGGCTCCTGGCCGCCGGTGGGCGTGGTGCGCGAGACGAAGTCGAAAACTTCGCCATCCTTCATGCCGTAATTGGCGATGCGCTGGACCTTGCCGCCCTTGTCGAAATAAACCGCTAGCACGTTCTGGTCGGTCAGTTTGGGCGCGAGGAAGGCGATCGGGCGCTTCAGTTTCTGGCCGATGTAATACCACGCGTCGCCGCCGACGGTGGATGTCGTCGAGGGCGTGCCCAGCGCGGCAAGCGCCTGCGGCTTCGTCGTCGAGCCGATCTTGACCTGGTCGAGCGTGCGCTCGTCGATCTGGTAGCCGCGATCGAAATCGCCGTTGTAGCCCAGACAACCCGCGAGCGGGGCGCTTAAAGCCAAAACAATTACGAACCCTGCCTTGCGGACACGGGTCAGGGCTGCCAGATTCATCAAACTCTCCGCCGCGCCACAGGTTTTTCTTGCCAGAGCGCCCAGCGATGCCTAACCCAAGCCGCTTGATAAAAGCAAGGCGAACTCATGATCCTGGCACAATGGCGCAAGCGGCGCTCCAATCGTCTGCTGATCGACCAACTTCACGGCAAGATCGTGGCGGCGGCGCGCCATCCCGCGCTTTACGCCGAGTTCGGCGCGACCGACACGTTCGAGGGAAGGTTCGAAATGATGACGCTGCATGCCGGCCTTGTCATGCGGGCGCTCTGTCGCCTGCCCGGATACGGCGCGGAACTGGCGCAGGAGCTGGCCGACAGCGTGTTCCGCCATTTCGACATCGCCTTGCGTGAGATCGGCATCAGCGACATCGGCGTGCCCAAGCGGATCAAGCGTCTGGCGGAAGCCTTCTATGGCCGCAACAAGGCCTATGGCGAAGCGCTCGATTCAGCCGATTCGGAGGACTTGACCAAGGCGCTGGCGCGCAACGTCTATGGCGACGGGGATGCGGGCAAGGCTGGCGCGCTCGCCGCATACATGCGCCAATGCGAGCGCGCGCTGGCGGCGATTCCGCTGGAAACTTTCGCCGCCGGCGAGGTCGCCTTCCCCGAACCCGCTCTCGCCGCAGGAGGCTCCCGATGACCAGCGAAACCGCCTTCAGCCGCCCGGTGCGGGTCGACGCGCTGCCCAAGGACGGCCTGCAGCAGAATATCGAGGCGGACGCCGCCGAGCGCGCGGCTTTGGCAAAACTCAACAATCTGCCCGCCATCGCCCGGCTGACCGCCAACTTGCGCCTGACGCGCGCGGGTCGCGGCGCGGTGCGGGTGCGCGGCGAAGTGCAGGCCGAGGTGACGCAGACCTGCGTGGTGACGCTCGAACCGATCGACGCGGTCGTCAGGGAAGAAGTCGACGTGCGCTTCGCCCCCGCCGAAGAAGGGCGCGGGCGCGACCCGACGCACGGCGCGGCCAAGGACGAACTTATCGAACTCAGCGGCGACGAACCGCCCGACATGATCGAAGACGGCCGCATCGACCTTGGCGCGCTGGCGGCGGAATTCCTCGCGCTGGGCCTCGATCCCTATCCGCGCAAGCCGGGCGCGGCGCTGGAGGCGAAGGGCATCGAAATCAGCGCCGAGGAAGAGGAAAGCTAAAACCCCACCGGCGCCTTGTTGAACCACGGCTGTGCCGCCTCAAGCTGCGCCGCAAGCCGGAACAATATCGCTTCGTCGCCGAAGCGCGCGGCAAACTGCATGCCGATAGGCAGGCCTGCCTTGCTCCAGTGCAGCGGCACCGACATCGCCGGCTGGCCGGTGACGTTGAACAGCGGCGTGTAGGGAATGAATTCCAGCGATTTTTTCGCCAGCATTCTCGCCAGGCCTGTGCTCTTGAGCAGCCAGCCGGCGCGCAGCGCGCCAACTGCCTGCAGTAGCGCGCGCTCGGCGGCAGTCGGCTGCAGCGCGCCGATCAGCATTGGCGGCTGGGCCAGCGTCGGGGTCAGCAAAATATCGTATTGCTCAAAGAATGCGCCCATCGCATGCGCCCAACCTTGCAGGTATTTGCCGGCGCCGGCGTAGGCGGCGGCGCTCCACGATTTTCCGAGCTGACCGATGGCGAATGTTGCAGCCTCGAAATCGCCCGGTCCGAGCCGGCGCCCGGCGAGCTGGCAGGCCTGCTCGATATCCGCCTGGGTTTCCGCCGCGATGATCGTCATGAACGCCAGCAGCCAGGGTTCGGGATCGAACGGCGGCGTCGCTTCAGTCACTTCATGGCCGAGGCTGACGAGGAGCTTTACGGCGTTGTCCAGACCGTCGGTGCAATCTTGATGGATCGCGCGGGCGAGGAACGGGGCGCGGGTGCAGGCGATGCGCAATTTGCCGGCCGGCGCGCCGACTTCGGCGAGGAAGGGGCGGCCTGGCGGCGCGATGTCGTATGGCGCGCCTGCCTCAGCGCCAGCGGTCGCGTCGAGCAGCGCAGCGCTATCGCGCACCGAACGGGTGATCGCGTGGCCGATGCTGAACCCGCGCCAGGCTTCGCCGGTCTGCGGACCCAGCGGCGTGCGCCCGCGCGTCGGCTTGAGGCCGAACAGGCCGCAGCATGAGGCAGGAATGCGGATCGAGCCGCCGCCGTCGCTGCCATGCGCGATTGGGGCGATGCGCGCCGCCACCGCCGCAGCCGCGCCGCCGCTGGAGCCGCCCGGCGTGCGATCAAGATTCCACGGATTGCGCGCCGGTCCGAAGGCGACCGGCTCGGTGACGGGAGCAAGGCCAAACTCCGGCACATTGGTCTTGCCGATCACCACAAGTCCCGCCGCCTTGTGGCGCGTGACGATCGTCGCGTCGTAAGTGGATTTGATTGCGCCAAGCGCGTTGTTGCCGCAGCTCATCGGCGCGCCCGCCAGCGGCGCGCCGAGGTCCTTGAGCAGGAACGGGACGCCGGCGAAAGGGCCTGTCAGCGGACCCGAGGCCGCAGCGCGGGCCGAATCATAAAGCTTGCAGATCACCGCGTTGATGCGCGGGTTTTGCGCTTCGATGCGGGCGATCGCTTCGTTGGCCAGTTCGAGCGCGCTGACCTTGCGCGCGCGCACCAGTTCGGCCAGACCCAACCCGTCGAAATCGCCATAGGCGGAGAACGTGCTCATCGCGGGCCTTTGGCAAGAATAGCCCGCACAAATTCCGCCAGGCGTCGCGCGCACTGTGGCGGCAACGGCGCGCGCGGGCAAGGGTGCGAAGCGTCAACGGCGGGCTAGTTTGGGCCATTTGCGTCTGGCGGCCAAGTCGTTATTGTCCCGCCGCCGCCGGGCGGCCGGGCGCAGCGCCTGTGGAGAATGAAACGAGAGATGGCCCGGGATATTCGCATCGCGTTGGACGCCATGGGCGGCGATTACGGGCCGTCGGTCGTCGTGCCGGCTGCTGTGATCGCGCTGGTGCGCCGCCCCGATGTCAGCTTTCAGCTCTATGGCGACGAGAAGATTCTGGGACCGCTGCTGAAAGAGCATCCCAGCCTCGCGCGCAAGGCGACGATCGTCCATTGCGATGTGTCGATCAAGATGACCGACAAGCCCAGCCAGGCGCTGCGCATGGGCCGCCGCACTTCGTCGATGTGGCAGGCGATCGAGGCGGTCAAGAAGGGCGACGCGGATTTCGCCATTTCGGCCGGCAATACCGGCGCGCTGATGGCGATGGCGAAAGTCTGCCTGCGCACGATGCCGCTGATCGACCGTCCCGCGATCGCCGCGATGTGGCCGACGCTGCGCGGCGAATCGATTGTGCTTGATGTTGGCGCGACGATCGGCGCCGACGCGCAGCATCTTGTCGATCTCGCCATCATGGGCTCGGCGATGGCGCGCATCGTGTTCGATATCGACAAGCCGACGGTCGGCCTGCTCAATGTCGGCGTCGAGGAGATCAAGGGGCTGGAAGAGGTCAAGGCGGCGGGCCGCGTATTGCGTGAGAGCCATCTGCCCAATCTTTCCTATCACGGTTTCGTCGAGGGCGACGATCTGGGCAAGGGCACCGTCGATGTCATCGTCACCGAGGGCTTTACCGGCAATATCGCCCTGAAAACGGCGGAGGGCACCGCCAAGCAGATCGGCCAGTATATTCGCGACGCGATGGCGAGCTCATGGTCCTCGAAGCTCGGCTATATGCTGGCGCGCGGCGCCTTCCGGGCCTTGAAAGAGAAAATGGACCCGGGCCGGGTGAATGGCGGCGTGTTTCTCGGGCTTGACGGCGTCGTCATCAAGAGCCATGGCGGCGCCAATGCCGAGAGCTTCGCCGGGGCCATCGAGGTCGGCTATGACATGGTTCGTCAAGAACTTCTTGTTAAGATCCGCGACATGATCGCCCAGGCGTATGAAGCGCGCGAACACCTGGCGCCCCCGGCCGAGGCGGCGTCGTAGTCAGATTTGAGACAGGATACGGACTCAATGAATTCCCCAAAACTTCGATCCGTGGTGCGCGGCGTCGGCTCTTACTTGCCTCAACGTATCGTCGCCAACGCCGAGATGGCGACGATCGTCGACACGTCGGACGAGTGGATTCAGCAGCGCACCGGCATTCGCCAGCGCCATTTCGCCGCCGACGGCGAGACGACCTCAATGCTGGCGACGAGGGCCGCCGAACGGGCGCTGGAAATGGCCGGTCTGACCGGCGCCGACATCGATCTGATCATCGTGGGCACGTCGACGCCCGACTATACTTTTCCCGCCACGGCGACGCAGGTGCAGGCCAACATTGGCGCGCATCACGGCGTCGCGTTCGATCTGCAGGCGGTCTGCTCGGGCTTTGTTTTCGCGGTGACGACGGCGGACAAATTCCTGACATCCGGCTCGCACAGGCGCGCGCTGGTGATCGGCGCCGAGACTTTTTCGCGGCTGCTCGATTTCGAGGATCGCACGACTTGCGTGCTGTTTGGCGACGGGGCCGGCGCGATCGTGCTGGAAGCGCGCGAGAGCGACGGCAAGCTCACTTCCCCCGGCGTCATCGCTTCGCAATTGCGCTCGGACGGGCGTCATCGCGCCAAGCTCTACGTCGACGGCGGTCCGTCGACGACGAAGACGGTCGGCCATTTGCGGATGGAAGGCAAGGAAGTGTTCCGCCACGCCGTCGGCATGGTCACCGATGTCATCAAGGCGTGCTTTGAAGCGGGCGGCGTCAGCGCCGCCGACATCGACTGGTTCGTGCCGCATCAGGCCAACCGGCGCATCATCGACGCCTCCGCCGACAAGCTCGGCATTGCCCGCGACAAGGTCGTCATCACCGTCGATCTGCACGGCAATACGTCAGCCGCCTCGATCCCGCTGGCGCTCGATCTCGCCGTGCGCGACGGGCGCATCAAGAAGGGCGACCTCGTGATGATCGAGGCGATGGGCGGCGGGTTCACGTGGGGGGCGGCGCTGATACGGTGGTGAGGGGCTGTAACCCCGAGGGATTGCACGGAGTGAGGGCGCCGCGAATTTGTTGGCCGCTTCGTTCGCAATGAGCGGTGTCTACGGGGCGCCTTATGGCGAACATGGCTTCAAAGGAGCGCGTAGCGCGACGGCCCGCGCTACGCGAGACGCTCAATATTCGCGTCAAGCAGGAAGATCGCGGCCTCATCGATCGCGCCGCCAGAACGCTGGGCAAGACGCGCACGGACTTCATGCTGGACGCCGCGCGCCGCGCCGCGCAGGAAGCGCTGACCGACCAGACGCTGTTCAGCGTGAGCGCGTCGGCCTATGCGCAATTTCTGGCGAAGATCGATGCGCCGCCACAGCCCAATGAACGGCTGCAACGCACGATGCGCGCCAAATCGCCGTGGGATCGCGCTTGATGCCGCCAGCGCCGCTCGCCGACACCCACGACTGCGCGCCTTTCGATTCCTCGGTAACTTCGCTTGACGACTGGCTGAAACGCCGCGCTCGCACTAACCAGGCAAGCGGCGCGTCGCGCACTTTTGTTATCCGCGACGGAGCCCACGTAGCGGTCTATTACGCGGTCGCGGCGGGCAGCGTCAACATCGCGGCTCCGCCGGGCCGGTTCCGTCGCAATATGCCAGAACCAATCCCAATCGCCGTCCTCGGCAGGCTGGCGATCGATCGGGCATGGCAAGGCAAAGGCCTCGGGCGCGCCTTGTTTTGCGACGCGGCGCTGCGCGTGCTCAACGCGGCGGAGGCGATCGGCATTCGCGGCATTCTCGTGCATGCGGCCTCAGCGGAGGCGCGGGCGTTTTACCTTGCGCTCGGCTTTGAACAATCGCCGCTTGATGCAATGACGTTGATGGCGACGCTAAGGGATATCGAAGCGGCATGATGAGCGCCGATCCTTCGAGACGCGCACTGCGTGCGCTTCTCTGGCTGAGGAGGATGATTGCGCAGCGAAACAAATCCCCATCATCGTGACGGGCCGCGGCGCCAATTTGGCGGCTGGCCCCGCTTGCCGAGAATGCGCGCCGGTCTAAGTTAGCGTTCAACATCAAACTATCCAGGGAGCCGCTCCATGCCCGCCGATCACGCCATCAAAATCGCGCCCGCCGCAGGGCGCGTTCGCATCGTCTGGAACGGGCGCACAATCGCCACGAGCGATGCGGCGCTGGAACTGCGCGAACATACCTACCCGCCTGTCGTCTACATCCCGCGCGAGGATGCCGACATGGCGTTTTTCGAGCGCAGCGCGCACGTCACGACATGCCCGTACAAGGGCAGCGCCAACTACTTCTCGCTGCGCGATGGCGGCGCGCGCGACGACAATGCTGTGTGGACCTACGAGACGCCGCTGCCCGAATCCGCCGCGCTGAAGCAGCATCTGGCGTTTTACCCGAAGAAGGTGGAGATCTTGCGAGAATAATCTGACGTCGCGACAAAAGCTTCTCAAGGCGCGTCGTTCGTGTTATGTTCTCTCATGTCGCGTTTCATTGATGGCTTTGCGCAAACGCACGATCGGCCGGCAGGATTCGGCGTTGCCGCGGCGGCTTTCGCTGTCTGGATCGTTTCGAAATTCGATAGGCTGAATTGCGGCCCGACTCGCTTGCCGCGCCAAGCCCAAAAGCCGGACAATTTTTACATTCAAGCAATTGAAATCATTGAATCGCCGACCGTAGTGCGAAAACGCCGCCGAACTTGGTTTTTAGCGTCCGCCGCGAAGAGACGGCGCCGCCTCGACAAGCCCGCGCATGGCGTGGCAGGAAGCGGCCAAGGAGATTTTGGCGATGGCGGCGGTTGAATTCAAGAATGCGCGTGATTTTCTGCTGGCCTGCGGCGACGATTACACCCTCGCCAAAGCCAAGTTCGCGTGGCCGAAGCTCGACCGCTTCAACTGGGCGCTCGACTGGTTCGACGCCGAACTGGCGAGCGGCGCGGCTGGCGGAAACCTCGCGCTGCGCATCCTCGCGGACGCCGAGGAATCCTGGACGTTTCGCGAACTATCGGAAGCCTCGTCACGCATCGCCAGCGGTTTGCGCGGGCTTGGCGCACAGCGCGGCGATCGCCTGCTGTTGATGCTCGGCAACGTCGGGCCGCTGTGGGTGACGATGCTGGCGGCGATGAAGCTCGGCTTGGTCGTCATTCCCGCCACGACGCTGCTGACGTGCGCGGATATCGCCGACCGGCTGACGCGCGGGCGGGCAAAATTCGTCATCGCCGATGCGGCTGATGCGGCAAAGTTTTCCGGAGAGGGCGAAGACATCCTGCGCATCGCCGTCGGCGCGCCGCCAGCGGGATGGCTAGGCTATGATGCGTTGCTCAAGAGCTCTTCGCATTTCGAGCCGGAAGGGCCGACCAAGGCGACCGATCCCTTGCTGCTGTATTTCACTTCCGGCACGACGGCGCGGCCAAAGCTTGTATTGCATTCGCACCAGTCTTATCCCGTCGGTCATCTCAGCACGATGTTCGGGCTCGGCCTCAAGCCCGGCGACGTGCATCTCAACATTTCCTCGCCCGGCTGGGCCAAGCACGCGTGGTCGAGCTTCTTTGCGCCGTGGAACGCCGGCGCGGCGATCGTCGCGCTCAACAAGCGCTTCGACGCGAAGGCAACGCTGGACGATCTTGTGACGCACAAGGTCACTTCGTTCTGCGCGCCGCCAACGGTCTGGCGCTTGCTCATCCAGCATAATCTGGCGCAGTGGCCAGTGATCCTGCGCGAGGCGAATTCGGCGGGCGAACCGCTGAACCCGGAAGTCATCGATCAAGTCAGCCGCGCCTGGGGCGTCTCCTTGCGCGATTCCTACGGCCAGACGGAAACGACGATGATGGTCGGCAATTCGCCGGGCCAGTTGATCAAGACCGGTTCGATGGGTCGCCCGCTGCCCGGCTATCAGATCGCGCTGCTCGATGCCGATGGCCATGACAGCGATGAAGGCGAGATTTGCATTGCGCTGGCTTCGCGCCCGCTCGGCCTGATGCGCGGCTATCAAAACGATGACGGCGCCATCGCTCCGCTCGAAGGCGCGTACTACCACACCGGCGATGTCGCGAGCCGCGATAGCGCGGGCTATATGACCTATGTCGGGCGCGCCGACGACGTCTTTAAATCCTCCGACTACCGCTTGAGCCCGTTCGAGCTGGAGAGCGCGCTGATCGAACACGAAGCGGTGACCGAAGCGGCCGTCGTGCCAGCGCCCGATGCGATCCGTTTCACCATCCCGAAGGCCTATATCGTCTTGGCGCCGGGGCATTCGCCCGATCGCGCGACGGCGCTGTCGATCTTCAGACATCTGCATACGCGCCTCGCGCCCTACAAGCGCATCCGCCGCATCGAATTCGCCGAATTGCCGAAAACGATTTCCGGCAAGATCCGTCGCGTTGAATTGCGCGGACGCGAGAACGAACTGGCGCGCGAGGAAAAGCGCGCCGCCGGGGAGTATCGGTTGGAGGAATTTCCGGAGTTGGCGTGATGCGGGAGGCTTCGCCGCGCGCGCACAGCGCAGAGCTTCGATCAGGATTTTGAAGGAGATCTTGGCGGGGATGAATGAGGGCCGCCTGCGACGCGTCGAGGTTTGCTTCAGCCCTCATCTAATCCCCTTTCCGCGACGAAGGGAGGTGCGTCCGGCGCGAAAAGGGGCAGTTCAGAATGAGCTGTGGCGCAATCTCACATTTCGGTCAGCGCGCCATGCCCCTTCGGCGTGGTCATGCCTTCGCACGTGCCTTTGGTGACGTATTTCCACGCCTTGGTGTCGTAGTCGACCTTGGACGTTCCAGCGCAGGTGGTGCCGGCGCCAGCGGCGCAATCGTTCTTCCCGGAGAGAGCAACGCCGTAGCACTTGTCTGCGCCGGGCTGGGCGGGGGCCGGGCCGGCCTTGGCGACGCTGGCCATGGCGAGGGCGGCGACGAGCGAACCAGCGAGCGTGGCGGCGAGAGTGGTTTTGGACATCATCGGGTGTTTCCTTGTTCAGAGGAGTTGATTCGGGCGCCGTCTTACCTGCGCCCGCCGCCGAGTTTCTCGGCATGGCAATAAGCTTATCGCTTGAAACCCGCGAAGATTACGACAAGCTCGATCACGAAAACGTGAACACCTATCGGGCCCTCCGTTCAGTAGGGCCCGGAAGCGCTAAGACCGCAGGCGCGGCTTGCCCTTTGGCCCCCATTCCTGTCATTTGGCCGCCCAACCGCGCTTGTGCAGCCGAAGATTCGCCGCGCCCCGCCCAGAGTTCATGCCTATGCGTCTGTCCCGATATTTTCTGCCGATCCTGCGTGAAACGCCCAAAGAGGCCGAGATCGTATCGCATCGGTTGATGCTGCGCGCTGGCATGATCCGCCAGGAGGCGGCTGGCATTTACGCCTGGCTGCCGCTTGGATTGCGTGTTTTGAGCAAGATCAGCGCGATCGTCCGCGAGGAACAGAATCGCGCTGGCGCCATCGAACTGCTGATGCCGACGATCCAGTCGGCGGACCTTTGGCGCGAGTCCGGCCGTTATGACGATTACGGCAAGGAAATGCTGCGCATCAAGGACCGGCACGAACGCGACATTCTGTTCGGCCCGACCAACGAAGAGATGATCACCGAGATTTTCCGCGCCTCCGTCCGATCGTACAAGGATTTGCCGCTCAATCTGTATCACATCCAGTGGAAGTTCCGCGATGAGGTCCGCCCGCGTTTTGGCGTGATGCGCTCGCGCGAATTCCTGATGAAGGACGCCTATTCGTTCGATATCGACGCAGCCGGCGCGCGTCATTCCTATAACAAGATGTTCACGGCCTATCTGCGCACATTCGCGCGCCTCGGGCTCACCGCCATCCCCATGGTCGCGGATACGGGACCGATCGGCGGCGATCTCAGCCATGAGTTCATTATTCTCGCCTCCACTGGCGAAAGCGAAGTGTTTTGCCACCGCGACTATCTCAGCTTTGCGCCGCCGCCCGAGACGATCGACTTCGACAGCGTCGGCGCGATGCAGGGCGTGTTCGACAAATGGACGTCGCTTTACGCCGCGACCTCCGAGAAGCACGACGCTGCAAAATTCGCCGGGATCGACTCAGCTTCAACGATTTCCGCCAGGGGAATTGAAGTCGGCCATATTTTCTACTTCGGAACCAAATACTCCGAACCGATGAAGGCCGTCGTCAACGGCCCCGACGGCAAGGAACACATCGTGCATATGGGTTCATACGGCATCGGCCCGAGCCGTCTCGCCGCAGCGCTGATTGAAGCCGGCCACGACGAGAACGGCATCATCTGGCCTGACGCGGTCGCCCCCTTCGCTGTGGGCATGGCCAATCTCAAGGTCGGCGACAGCGCTGTCGACGGCGCCTGCGCCCGCATCTACGGCGCGCTCGGGAAGGCCGGCGTCGACGTGTTGTACGACGATCGCGACGAGCGCCCCGGCGCCAAGTTTGCCACGATGGATCTGATTGGCCTACCCAACCAGATCATTGTCGGGCCCAGGAGCCTCGCCGAGGGCAAGGTGGAGATCAAGAACCGTCGCAGCGGCGAGCGCCACCTCGTCAGCGTCGACGATGCGATCGTCCAGCTTGGCGGCGCTTTGTGAGGCGCCGATGAGCCTTGTCGCCGACGCTCCGGCGGTGGGAGCGACAAAGCCGTTCTCGGGCTTCGAATGGATGGTGGCGCTGCGCTATCTCAGGGCGCGGCGTGCGCATGGCTCGATCTCGGTCATCGCCGGCTTTTCGTTTCTTGGCATCGTGCTCGGCGTCGCCGCGCTGATCGTCGTGATGTCGGTGATGAATGGCTTTCGTCATGACCTGCTCGACAAAATGATCGGCCTCAACGGTCACATGTTCCTGCAAGGCGTCGATACGCCGCTCTCGGACTACGAAGCCGTAACCGACCGGGTTTCAAAAGTCCGCGGCGTCACCTTGGCCCTGCCTTTGGTTGAGGGACAGGCGCTGGCGTCGTCGCCGTACAATTCCGCTGGCGTGCTTGTGCGCGGCATTCGCGAGGCCGATCTGCGCCGCCTGCCGGGCGTCGGCGCCAACATCAAACAAGGCACGCTTGACGGTTTTGACGACGGACAGGGCGTCGCGATTGGCTCCAAACTCGCCGAACATCTCAGTCTACGTATCGGCGACCGCATCACGATTCTGTCGCCGCGCGGCGCCCAGACGCCGCTTGGCACGACGCCGCGCATCAAATCCTACACCGTGGCGGCGATATTCCAGATTGGCATGGCGAGTTTCGACAACACCTTCATGTTTCTGCCGCTGCCTGAGGCGCAGGCGTTTTTCAATGAAGACGGCGAGGCGAATGTCATCGAGGTCTATGTCGACAATCCCGACAATATGGACGTGATGAACGACCGGATCACACCATCGCTGCAGCGCGAAATGATCGCCACCGACTGGCGCCAGCGCGACAAATCCTTCTTCGATGCGCTCAACGTCGAGCGCAACGTGATGTTCTCGATCCTGACGCTGATCGTGCTCGTCGCGGCGCTCAACATCATTTCGGGGCTTATCATGCTGGTGCAGGACAAGGCGCGGGATATCGCCGTCCTGCGCACGATGGGCGCGACGCGCGGCGCGGTGATGCGCATCTTCCTCATCACCGGCGCGACGATTGGCGTCCTCGGAACCTTTTTCGGCCTGATGCTGGGACTTGTCGTCGCCCACAACGTCGAAGCGATCCGCAAGTTCTTCAGCTGGATGCTCGGCGCAAATCTGTTTCCATCCGAGCTGTACTTTCTCTCGCAGCTTCCCTCGCGCGTCGAGACGAGCGACGTGATAGCGGTTGTCGTCATGACGTTGCTCTTGTCGCTGGCGGCAACGATCTATCCTTCGTGGCGAGCGGCGAAACTCGATCCAGTGGAGGCGCTGCGCTATGAATGACGCGGTGGAAACCCCGGCGCTCTGGCTGCACGCGGTCGAGCGTCGGTACGGGCGAGGCGAAACGCAGATTGAAGTGCTGAGCGGCGCTGAGCTGGCTCTGTGGGCGGGACAATCGGTTGCCCTCATTGCACCCTCGGGCGCCGGCAAATCGACCTTGCTGCATCTTGCCGGCCTGCTCGAAATGCCGGATGGCGGCGAAGTCTATATCAGCGGGGCGGAGACCTCGGCGATGAGCGATGAGGCGCGCACGTCGATACGCCGCAACGAGATCGGCTTCGTCTATCAGTTCCATCACCTGCTGCCGGAATTTTCAGCTTCGGAGAATCTCATCTTGCCGCAGATGATCCGCGGTCTGTCTCGCGCCGAAGCCACGAAGCGCGCCAGCGAACTTTTGACCTATCTCGGGCTTGGCGCGCGTCAGACGCATCGCCCGGCGGAACTGTCGGGCGGCGAACAGCAGCGCGTCGCGATCGGGCGCGCCGTCGCCAACAGCCCGCGCATCCTGCTCGCCGACGAGCCGACCGGCAATCTCGATCCCAAGACCGCCGACCACGTCTTCGGCACGCTGACCGCGTTGGTGAAAGCCAGCGGCCTTGCGGCGCTGATCGCCACCCATAACCTGGACCTTGCCGGACGCATGGATCGGCGCGTAACGCTGCAGGATGGGAAAGTCGTCGAACTGGCGTGAGGGCGACAAATCCTCGCGGGGTTTTGAAGGATTTCAAGGCGATAAGTGCGAAATTCCCGCGCATTTCCTGGTCCTGCCGCGATACGAAATATTTCCTTCGCCACGCGCTTCACCGTCGCGACGCACGATATTAAGCGGACACAATATGTAGGATAACCATCCGCCTATTGACTAGAACAAAAAAAGAACATACAGGAAACATATAGCGCTCAAGGAGAGTGGCATGTCGCGTTTACTCGCAGAAGTCGTCGCTGATACGTTTGAGCTCGCTTCCCTCGGCATCTTCCTGACGATGATCGCTGGCGTTGCGCGATGGCATGGCGCTTAACGGCCCGAGGGATCGGTTGAAAACATGGCGCTGAAGCTTGCCCAAGGGGGCGGTCTCGGCGAAGGTCGCCCGGTTCAGGAGAGTCGTTTTGGACGCAAGCATTCTCAAATCGGTCGGCTTCGTGCATTTGCATGTGCACTCGGCGTTTTCGCTGCGCGAGGGGGCGCTTGGCATAGAGACTCTCGCGAAACTCGCCAAGGCCGACGAAATGCCGGCGCTGGCGATCACCGATACGAACAACCTTTTCGGCGCGCTGGAATTTTCGGAAAAGCTCGCCAAATCGGGGATACAGCCGATCATCGGCGCGCAGATCGCGCTCGATTTCGGCGAAGCCGCCGTGCTGGCGCCGGGTCGCCTCGACCGGCGCCCGGCGCGCGCGCCGATCGTCCTGCTAGCGCAAAGCGAGGCCGGCTATCTCAACCTGATGCGGATCGTCTCCAACATCTGGCTCGATTGCCCCGATGGCGAGGAGCCGCACGCCCGGTTCGACGCGCTGGGCGAAGTCGACGGCCTCATCGCGCTGACCGGCGGGCCGGGCGGACCGATCGATCGGGCGCTAGTGAATGAGATGGTCGACATCGCCGCAGGCCGGTTGGCGCGGCTCGCTGCCCGTTTCGACAAACGGCTCTATGTCGAGATCCAGCGCCACGGACTCGAAATTGAAAAATCGGTCGAGCCCGCGCTGCTCGATCTCGCCTATGCACAGGGCCTGCCGTTGGTCGCGGCCAACGAACCGTATTTCGCCAGGCCCTCCGACCATGAAGCGCAGGATGCCCTGCTTTGTATCGCCGACGGCGCGCTGATCAGCGCCGCCGAGCGCCGCCAGCTTTCGGGCGAGCATTTCTTCAAGACGCGCGCCCAGATGGTGGCGCTGTTCAAGAACCTGCCCGAGGCGACCGAAAACAGCGTGGCGATCGCCATGCGCTGCGCGTTTCGGCCGCAAACCCGCAAGCCCATCCTGCCGCGCTTCACCAGCATTGCGGGCGAGCCTGTGGACGAACAGGGCGAATTGCGGGCCCAGGCCGAAGAAGGACTGGCGCGGTTGCTTGACGCCTACGGCTGCGCCCCGGGATTTACGCGAACCGACTACGAAGCGCGGCTCGCCTTCGAGCTCGACGTCATCGTCAAGATGAAATTCCCTGGCTATTTTCTCATCGTCGCCGACTTCATCAAATGGGCGAAACGGCAGGACATTCCTGTTGGACCGGGGCGCGGGTCGGGCGCCGGGTCGCTCGCCGCTTACGCCCTGTCGATTACCGGTCTCGATCCCCTGCGGTTCGGCCTGCTGTTCGAGCGCTTTCTCAATCCCGAGCGCGTTTCGATGCCGGACTTCGACATCGATTTCTGTCAGGACCGGCGCGACGAAGTCATCGCTTATGTCCGTCAGCGTTATGGCGAGGCGCGGGTGGCGCAGATCATCACTTTTGGGTCATTCCTGGCGCGCGGCGTCATGCGCAACGTCGGACGCGTCCTCGAAATGCCGCTCGGCCAGGTCGACAAACTCGCCAAGTTGGTGCCGCAAAATCCGACCAATCCTGTCACATTGAAGCAAGCGGTCATCGATGAAGCGCGCCTCAGCGAAGCCGCCAGCGGCGATCCGCGCGTGGCGCGAATGCTGGCGATCGCCGAACGGCTCGAGGGTCTCTACTCCAACGCCTCGACGCATGCCGCCGGCGTGGTGATCGGCGACCGGCCTTTGGTCGAACTCGTGCCGCTGTATCGCGATCCAAAATCCGAAATGCCGGCGACGCAGTTCAACATGAAATGGGTCGAACCGGCCGGGCTCGTCAAGTTCGACTTCCTCGGCCTGAAAACGCTGACGACTTTGCAGGCGGCCGCGCGCTTGCTGGCGCGGCGCGGCGTCGCAATTGATCTTGGCAAGATTCCGCTCGACGACGCGAAGACGTTCGAGATGCTCGGGCGCGGCGAGACGATCGGCGTGTTCCAGGTTGAAAGCGGCGGCATGCGCAAGGCGCTCGTTGAAATGCGCGCCGACCGTTTCGAAGACATCATCGCGCTTGTCGCGCTTTATCGGCCCGGCCCCATGGCCAATATCCCGACTTACTGCGCGCGCAAGCTCGGCGAGGAAAAGCCCGACTATATTCATCCGAAGATTGAATCGGTTTTGCGCGAGACGTACGGCGTCATCATCTACCAGGAACAGGTGATGCAGATCGCCCAGCTGTTGTCGGGCTATTCGCTTGGCGAAGCCGACCTGCTGCGCCGCGCGATGGGCAAGAAAATCAAGTCCGAAATGGACGCGCAGCGCGCCCGCTTCGTCACTGGCGCGGTCGCTGGCGGCATCAGCCAGAGCAAGGCCGACGAGATTTTCGATCTGCTCGCCAAATTCGCCGACTATGGCTTCAACAAAAGCCACGCGGCGGCCTATGCGCTGATCGCCTACTGGACCGCCTGGTTCAAGGCCAATCACCCCGCCGAATTCCTCGCCGCGTCGATGACGCTCGACAAGGCCAACACCGACAAGCTGGCGGAATTCCGCGCTGAAGCGCAGCGTCTGGGCATCAACGTGGCGCCGCCGTCGATCAACGGTTCCGACGTCAATTTCGATGTTCGCGCCAGCGTGGATGGCGCGCTTTCGATCGCCTATGCGCTTTCCGCGATCAAGGGCGTCGGCGAATCGCAGGCGCGCGCGCTTGTCGAGGCGCGAGGCGAAAAACATTTCGCTTCGTTCACTGAAATGGCGCGTCGCATCGATCCGCGCGCGATCAACAAGAAGGCGCTGGAAAGTCTGGCCGCCGCCGGCGCGTTCGACGAAATCGAACCGGAGCGGGCCGTGGCGTTCGCCTCGATCGAACCCGCCCTGGCCCTCGCCAACCGCGCCGCGACGGAAAAGGCCGCCGGGCAGAACGCCTTGTTCGGCGATAGTGAGGCCGCGCCGCTCAAGGTGCGCGCCGACGCCTGGCCTGCGTCAGACCGTTTGCGGCGTGAATTCGACGCGGTGGGATTTTTCCTTTCGGGCCACCCGCTCGAAGCCTATCAATCCGTCTTGACGCGGCTTCGCGCCGGTCGCTGGGCGGATTTCGCCCGCGCTGTGCGGCGCGGCGACACCAGCGCGCGGCTCGGCGCCAGCGTGCTCGACCGTTCGGAGCGTCGCACGAAATCGGGTTCGAAACTTGGCATCGTCCAGTTGTCGGACCCTTCAGGCCAATACGAAGCGATTATCTTTCAGGAAGGCCTCAGCCAGTATCGCGATCTGCTGGAAAAGGGCAGCGACGTGCTGGTCTCCCTGCAGGCCAACGTCGAAGGCGAGGATGTTCGCGCCCGAATCGTCCACGTTGAACTGCTTTCGGAAGCCGCCGCCCGCATTCACAAGGGCCTGCGCATTTTCGTTCGCGACGAGGCGCCGCTCGCCTCGATCGAGGAGCGCCTGCGCGGCAAAGGCGATGGCGATGTCTCGATCATTGTCATGCTCGGGCCGAAGGAGGGCGAGGTCGAGATCAAGCTGCCGGGCAAATACGCCGTCTCCGCGGCGGTCGCGGGGGCCTTGAAGGCGGTGTCGGGGATCGTCGCGGTTGAGCATGTGTGAGCCGGCCGCGGCTTGGGGGCGAAAGCAAGGGTGCGGCGCAACTCGAAGCCCGCCGCACCAGTTGTTATCTTATCAAACCCGGTAAGAACCGGTCTTATTGGCAATCGACGCCTTTGTGGTTGGTCAGGTGACAATTGACCTGCTGTTGGCCGACCGGAATGACAGGCATCCTTGTGTCGATCGTCCCGACTGCGCCGTCGCTGCTCGGGGCCAGCGGATTGTATATATTGTTTCTTCCAGGCGATGACACGGTGGTCGATACATTATACGCGAACGCGGAAACGCTTGTACCGGCAAGTGCGCCGCTCATGATCGCCGCAAAGAACCGTACGGTTTTGTGTGAGTTCAAACGCATGATCCTTCTCCTCAGTTTGGCGGGGCGTGGGCCCAGCTTTTGCGATCATCTATGGGCATTGATGATCTGAGGGCCATCTTGACAGGGCCTCGTTGAAACCACGGTTGGAAGTATCGTTGAAAAACTACCTGAACAGCGTTGTTAGGCGGTGCGCCGCGGCGCGAGCTTCGAACCGCGACTAGCCGGCTCGCTTGCTTTCCCCCACGCCCTCCACTATACGAGCAGTCATTCCACAGGCGGATTTTCGCGGTTCCTGATCCAAGGAATTGCTCCGGTGGCGATGGTTTTGCCATCGCCCAATGATCCGCCGAGGTCTAACCGGATAGGACAAATAAATGGCAGTACCTGATTTCACTATGCGCCAGTTGCTTGAGTCTGGCGCGCATTTCGGCCACCAGTCGCATCGCTGGAACCCCAAGATGGCGCCCTATATCTTCGGCGCCCGCAACTCCATCCACATCATCGATCTCGCGCAGACCGTGCCGCTGTTGCACCGCGCGTTGCAGACGATTTCCGACACGGTGGCCAAGGGCGGCCGCGTGCTGTTTGTCGGCACCAAGCGCCAGGCGTCCGACGAAATCGCCGCCGCCGCCAAGCGTTCAGCGCAGTATTTTGTCAATGCCCGCTGGCTCGGGGGCATGCTGACCAACTGGAAGACGATTTCCGCGTCTATCGCCCGTCTGCGCAAGCTTGACGAAATGCTTGGCGAAGGCGCCAAGGGCCTCACCAAGAAAGAGCGCCTGATGCTGTCGCGCGAGCGCGAAAAGCTCGAAACGGCGCTTGGCGGCATCAAGGACATGGGCGGCACGCCCGATCTCGTGTTCGTCATCGATACGAACAAGGAGCAGTTGGCGATCAAGGAGGCCAACCGGCTGAAGATCCCGGTCATCGCCATCCTCGACACCAACAGCAATCCCGACGGTATCACCTACCCGATTCCGGGCAATGACGACGCCGGCCGCGCCATCCAGCTTTACTGCGACCTCGTCGCGCGCGCCGCCATCGACGGCATTTCGCGTAGCCAAGGCGCCGCGGGCGTTGACCTGGGAGCGATGGAAGCGCCGATCGCCGAGGAACTGCCAGAAGCGACGCCTGAAGTCGACGCGGTTCCGACCGAGCATTTTGAGCTGCTCTCGGCCCCGCGCGGCGCGCCGGACGATCTGGCCAAGTTGACCGGCGTTGGCCCGCAGATCGTCAAAAAGCTCAATGAGCACGGCGTGTTCCATTACTGGCAGATCGCCGCCATGACACAGGCGGAAGCCGAGAAGCTTGACGCCGATCTCAAGTTCAACGGCCGTATCTCCAGGGATAACTGGGTCGAACAGTCGCGTACGCTGCTCGCCGCAGGCTAAGGTTTGGCGGTTCGCCGATTATTCCGCCCGGCGCATCATGCGGTTCGCCGGGCGGAAGCATCATACCCGAGCGTTACTATTGCGCGGCGCGTTGCGATGGCGTCGCGGGCTGAACACAGGGAATACCCATGACCACTATCACTGCGTCGTTGGTGAAAGATCTGCGCGAAAAAACCGGCGCGGGCATGATGGATTGCAAGAACGCGCTCAACGAAACCAATGGCGACATCGAGGCGGCGATCGACTGGCTGCGCAAGAAGGGCCTGTCGAAGGCCGCCAAGAAGAGCGGCCGCGTTGCCGCCGAGGGCCTCGTCTCCGTCGCGATCGAGGCGAACTTCGGCGTCGTCGTCGAAGTCAATTCGGAGACGGATTTCGTCGCCCGCAACGACGATTTCCAGGCGCTGGTGCGCGGCATCACCGCCGTCGCGCTCGACAAGGGCGCCTCGGTCGACGCCGAGGCGGTCAAGGTTTCGCACTATCCTGGCGGGGGAACGGTTTCCGACGCAATCGCCAACGCCATCGCCACAATCGGCGAGAATATAACGTTGCGCCGCGCACGCGGCCTGCATGTCGCGCACGGAATCATCGGCCACTACGTCCACAACATGGTCGTCGACCTACTCGGGCGCATCGGCGTGATTGTCGCGCTGGAATCGACCGGCAAGGCGGACGTGCTGGCGCCGCTCGGCCGCCAGATCGCCATGCACGTCGCGGCGGCGAGCCCGCTGGCGCTGAACGCCGAAGCCATCGATCCTGCCGTGGCCGCCCGCGAGCGCGCGGTTCTGGCCGACAAGAACGCCGGCAAGCCTGCCAACGTGCTCGAGAAGATCGTCGAATCGGGCATGAAGACCTATTACAAGGAAGTCTGCCTCGTCGATCAGCCCTTCGTCCACGACAATTCCAAGACCGTGGCGCAGGCGGTGAAAGAAGCTGAAAAGGCCGCTGGCGCTCCCATCGTGCTCAAAGGCTTCGTGCGCTACTCGCTTGGCGAGGGCATCGACAAGCCGGCTGAAGAAGCCTGACAATCGGATTATACAGGGGCGGCCTAAGAGCTGCCCCTTTTGTTATCGAAACCTCGCAACTCGCGCAGAAATCGAAAGTCTGAGATGCCCGACCAGATCCCCGCCGCGACCAAGCCGCTGTTCGGACGCATCGTTGTCAAGCTATCGGGAGAGGCGCTGATGGGGCCGGGCCAGTTTGGCCTGCACGCCGAAACTCTCATGCGGATCGCCGCCGATCTCAAGGCCGCCGCCGATCTCGGCGTGCAAGTCGCGGTCGTCGTTGGCGGCGGGAACTTCTTTCGCGGCTTGCGGGGCGCCGACAAGGGCATCGAGCGCGCGCGCGCCGACTCGATCGGCATGCTCGCCACCGTGATGAACGCGCTGGCGATGGAGGGCGCGCTCGAACAGATCGGCCAGCCGGCGCGCGTGCTCTCCGCCGTCGCCATGCCCTCGCTATGTCAGCCCTATTCGCGCCAGGCGGCGCTGGCGCATCTGGTCAAGCATCGGGTTATCATGCTGGCTGGCGGCACTGGCAATCCATTCTTCACCACCGACACGGGCGCGGCGCTGCGCGCGGCCGAGCTGTCCTGCGATGCGGTCATGAAGGCGACGCAGGTCGACGGGATCTACTCCGCCGACCCGAAGAAGGACGCGAGCGCGACGCGTTACGAGCGACTGACGCACGATGAGGCGATCGCCAGAAATCTTCAGGTCATGGACACCGCCGCGTTTGCGCTGGCGCGCGACAATCGCATTCCGATCGTCGTCTTCTCCATCCACGAACCGGGCGCCATTCGCGCCGCGTTGCTCGGACAGGGCAGGGCGACTTACGTCATGCCGTGACGCGGGAAATTGGCGGCAAAAGGCTTTGCGCGGCCAGGTGGGCCGGCAAGCTGATTATCGCCCCCACGGCCCTGCTGTCACGCGCGGGCGGCTGTGCTATCAATCCGGGCCTTGCGGCGCTCCGCGCGAGGCGAATCAGCCTTTTTCGGTTCCGCCCGCCGCGAAGGCAAAGCAAACGAGAAACAATTATGGCGCAACTGCCTGTCTATGATCTCAACGACCTCAAGCGCCGGATGCAGGGCGCGATCACAACCTTGAAGCACGAACTCAACGGCCTGCGCACCGGTCGCGCGACCGCGAGCCTGCTCGAGCCCGTGTATGTCGAAGCGTATGGGCAGCGCATGCCGCTGACCCAGGTGGCGACGATCAGCGTGCCGGAATCGCGCGCCCTGTCCGTCAATGTCTGGGACAAGACGATGGTGAGCGCCGTCGACAAGGCGATCCGCGACGCCAACCTTGGGCTGAGCCCGACCATCGAAGGCCAGACCCTGCGCATTCGCATCCCGGAGCTCAACGAGCAACGACGCAAGGAAATGGTCAAGGTCGCGCACAAATATTCCGAAGATGCGCGCATTGCCGTGCGCCACGTCCGCCGTGATGGCATCGACATTCTGAAGAAGCTGCTGAAGGAGCACGCCGTCAGCGAGGATGATGAAAAGCGCGATGCCGCGGAAGTCCAGAAGGCGACCGATCAAGCGATCCGCGATATCGATCAGGCGCTGGCTTCCAAGGAAAAAGAGATCATGCAGGTCTAGCGCTCGTAACGATCCAATCGAGGTCTGCGATGTCCCCGTCAGGCGACAAATCGTCCGTCGAAAGTTCCCTTGCTGGCATTCCCGCGCATGTCGCCATCATCATGGATGGCAATGGCCGCTGGGCGATGGCGCGAGGATTGCCGCGCGTCGAGGGACATCGGCGCGGCGTGGAGGCGGTGCGCCGGGCGGTCCGCTCGGCAATCGAGTTCGGGCTGCGGTATCTCACGATCTACAGCTTCTCGGCTGAGAACTGGAGCCGGCCTGCCTCGGAAATATCGGACCTCATGGGGCTGCTGAAGCGGTTCATTCGCAACGATCTCGCTGACCTGCATCGCAATAAAATTCGAATTCGGGTCATCGGCCTGAAGCGAAATCTTTCTACAGATATCAACGCATTGTTGACCGAAGCGGAAGAGCTGACTAAAGCTAATAGCGGTTTGACGCTGGTCGTCGCGTTCAATTACGGCGCGCGTCAGGAAATGATCGAGGCGACGCGACGGCTTGTCGCCGACGCGCTGGCAGGAAAAATCGCTCCGGCGGCGATCGACGAGGCGGCATTCGCCGCGCGGCTCGATACGGCGGGCATACCCGACCCCGACCTCATCATTCGCACGTCGGGCGAACAACGGCTCTCTAATTTCCTGCTGTGGCAATCGGCCTATTCGGAACTGGTTTTTCTGCCGATGAATTGGCCCGATTTCGACCACGCGGCATTTCAGTCGGCGCTGGAGGTCTATTGCGCACGCGAGCGGCGGTTTGGCGGGACTGCCGCCATTGTGAAGTCAGCCTCTTGAAAGCCCGGCCTACTGAAAGCGCCCAATGGCTGAACCGATGACCTCGCCCAAAGGCGATGCGACCCGACGCGGCGCGGGGGCGTTGATCGGCTCCGATCTTCCGGCGCGCGCCGCTGCTGGTTTCGTCATGATGGCGCTGGCCTTGTCGTCGGCTTGGGCCGGCGGTTGGTGGTTCGCGCTGTTTTGGCTGCTCGCCGCGGTGGCTGTGCTGTGGGAATGGGAGGCGCTCGCGGTTGCCGACAATCGAACGCTGTGGTTGCCCGGGGCGGCCGGACTGGTTGTTGCGGAATATCTCGCCCATGAAGCGCAGCCCGCGGCATCGCTCATGGCCTTGCTTGCTGGCGCACTCGCGACGGGGTTGGCGGCGCGCGGCGCAAGCCGCGACATGCGTCTTTGGACCGCCGCAGGGGTCTTCTACGCCGGAGGGATGCTCGTCGCTGTCTGCCTACTGCGCGCCAGTTCGCCGCGAGGCCTTCAGGCGATACTATGGCTTTTCGCCGTCGTCTGGGGAACCGACATCATGGCCTATTTTGGCGGCCGGCTGATTGGCGGGCCAAAACTTTGGGTGCGTGTATCGCCAGGGAAAACATGGTCGGGTTTCGGTGTCGGAATTGTCTGTGGCGCCGCCGCCGGCCTGCTGGCGGCTCCAGCCTCGGTCGGCGTGTTCGTGTTAGGGTTGGCCGCTGGAGCGGCGGCGCAAGGCGGCGATCTGACGGAGTCCGCAATTAAGCGGCATTTCGGCGTCAAGGATTCGAGCCGGTTGATTCCCGGCCACGGCGGCTTCATGGACCGGCTTGACGGCTTCATCGCGGCGGCGCTTCTTGCGGCGATTGTCGGCTTTGTTCGGGCCGGCGCGGATCACATGGCGTCGGGCGTCTTGCAGTGGTGACTTGTTGAACGATTTGATTGTCGAGCGACATTCTTTCCGAGAGCAGCGCGACCTCGCGGCGCGCAAGGACGAATCCGCGCCCAAACGTTTGGTTTTGCTTGGCGCGACCGGCTCAGTCGGGCGTTCTTGCGTTGAGGTAGTCTCCAGCAATCCGGGGCGATTTGAAACGGTCGCAATTGCGGGCGGGGTCGACGGAGCGGCATTGGCGCGCACGGCAATCGCACTCGGGGCTTCTTTCGCCGCGATCGCCGACCCGGGCAGCTATGCCGATCTCAAAGCTGGCGTTGCCGGGAGCCGGATCGAGGTTGCGGCCGGCCCGGAGGCGGTCATTGAGGCGGCGAAACGCGGTGCCGACCTCGTCGTCGCGGCGATATCGGGAACTTCCGGCCTGGCGCCGACCTTCGCGGCGGTCGAGGCGGGACGCAATGTCGCGCTCGCCAACAAGGAGACGCTGGTCTGCGCCGGGCTCGCCGTCATGCAAGCGGCGCGCGCATCGGGCGCGCGAATTCTGCCGATGGATTCGGAGCACAATGCGATCTTTCAGGCGATGGCGGGGTGCGACCCCGAGCGAATCGTCAAAATGACTTTGACCGCGTCGGGCGGTCCGTTTCGCGAGTGGAGCGCCGAGAGAATCGCGTTGGCGACGCGGGCTGAAGCGCTCGCGCATCCCAACTGGGCAATGGGGCAAAAAATCACCATCGATTCGGCGAGCATGATGAACAAGGGCCTCGAACTTATTGAGGCGCATCATCTGTTTGGCGTCGACGCCGCCCGGCTTGATGTCGTGGTGCATCCGCAATCGATTGTTCATGGGATGGTTTCGTTCGCGGATGGCTCGGTGATTGCCGGGATGGCGGCGCCTGACATGAAGACGCCGATCGCCCATTGTCTGGCTTATCCCGAGCGGATGGCCTGCGGCGCCAAGGCGCTCGATCTGGCGAAAATCGGGCAATTGACGTTCGAGCCTGTCGATCTCGTGCGTTTTCCCGCGCTGAGGCTGGCGATCGGCGCGCTGGCCGCCGGGGGCGGGGCGACGACGGCGCTCAATTCCGCCAACGAGATCGCGGTCGCGGCGTTTCTTGAGGATCGCATACGATTTGCCGATCTGGCCCGAGTTGTCGAGGAGACGCTTGACCAGATGACCGCGGCTGGCGAAACATCGACGCCCACGACGATTGCGCAGGCGCTCGCCATTCACCATATCGCCAGAGATAGGGCGCTCGCCCTCTTGGCCTGAAGTTCGCACTGCGTCATTGTAACCTTTTGGTAACCAAGTTCGACCGGCGCATGCGCTAGGTTAACCGGCTTGGCGCGGCGAGGGTGTTCTAATGAGTTTTTTGGGATTTTGCGCCGACATGCTTGGACAAATCGGGTGGTATGTTCTGCCGTTCACGCTGATCTTGAGCGTCATCGTGTTTTTTCACGAGCTTGGGCATTATTTCGTCGGACGCTGGTGCGGCGTCAAGATTGACGCCTTCTCGCTGGGGTTTGGCCCGGAATTGTTCGCCCGCGTCGACAAGCACGGGACCCGCTGGCGCCTCGCGCTGCTGCCGCTGGGCGGTTACGTCAAATTTTACGGCGACGCCAACGCCGCGAGCGCGCCCGACGCCGCGGCGCTCGAAGCGATGCCGGTCGTCGAGCGCGGCCAGACCCTCGCCGGGCAGCCTGTCATCAAGCGCGCCGCGATTGTGGCTGCCGGTCCGATCGCGAACTTCCTGCTCGCCATCGCGATCTTCGCGGCGATGTTCACCGTTTTTGGCCGCCATTCCCTGGCGCCGCGCGTTGGCAGCGTTGAAGCCGGCAGTCCGGCCGAAATTGCCGGATTCAAGCGAGGCGACCTGATCAAGACCGCCAACGGCGCGCCGGTCGCTAGTTTCGATGAATTGACTTCGGTCGTTGCGGGCAGCACGGGCCTGCCGATTGCCTTTACGATAGAGCGGGATGGCGCGCCGATGAAGTTGGACGCGACACCGGCGCTTGAACTTGTCGATATGGGGTTGCTCGGCAAGAGGCGTATCGGAAATCTCGGTCTCAGGCCGCCCACGGAGCTCCGCGTTGTCAGCATGGAGAAGGACAGTCCGGCCGAGATCGCCGGCTTCAAGACAGGCGATTTGTTAAAAACCGCCGATGCTTCGCCGATCGGAAGCCTCGAAGATCTGCAGAAGGCGATTTCGGGCCATTTTGGCGCACCGGTGGCTTTTACTGTCCAGAGGGATGGCGCGATAGCGTCAATTCAAGCCACGCCCTCGTTCGGGGTCGTCGATCGCGGGCCGGGCGGCAAGCAACAGAGCGAAAAGCTCGGCATTCGATTGACGGTGGAGCCGCTCGGCCAACGGCTTGAAACCTGCAGCATTCCGGTCTGCGTGGTCTGGGGCGTCAAGGCGACCTGGTCGACGGTCAAACAGACCGGCGCCTCGGTCAGCGGCCTTTTCGCCGGCCGCGAATCGGTCGACCAGCTTTCCGGGCCGATAGGCATCGCGCAGGTCGCTGGCGTCGTCGCCAAGATAAGCTGGTTGGCGCTGTTTGATCTGGCGGCCCTATTCTCGGTCTCGGTTGGCCTGATGAACCTCTTGCCCATCCCGCTGCTGGATGGCGGGCATCTGTTGTTTTACGCGATCGAGGCCATTCGCGGACGCCCGTTAAGCGAACGCGTTCAAGAGATTGGCCTGCGCATCGGCATCGCGCTCGTGGCGATGCTGGTAATTTTTACAACTTCGCACGACATCTTTCGCCTCGTGACCGGCGGCTCCGGTTAACCTTTGTTCGACCATGAATCGTGTCGTTCGGGTCACGGGCGCCGAAATAGGTATAGGAGGAGGTTAATAACGGTTTGCAGGGTTTGGCAAAAAAGGTAAAAGGCCGTTTAACTTGTTTGTCGCTGCCTGAGCGGCAAGATCGAGCCGTTCAAGGCTAAGACTCTAGATCGCGTCTGAACGTCAGGCGCTTGGATGAGATCGGCGAGCTTTCGCCGGCAAGCGACACGGGGAATTGGGGCCAAATGAGTTTCATTCGTGGCTATCTGGGCCGGCTTTTGATGGCGGCTTGCCTGGTTCTCGGCGTGCTAGGGGCGAGCTCGGCCGCTTACTCGCAAACAATCGTTGTTGAGGGCGCGAGCCGCGTCGATCCGGCAACCATTCGCGGGTATTTCACCGGAACCGACCAGGCGCATGTGAACCAGGCGGTTTCTGACCTATCGTCCACCGGTATGTTCTCCAAAGTGACAGCGCGAATCGTCGGCGATAAGGTCATCGTCAGCGTTGTCGAGAGCAAACTGGTGATCAACCGCGTCGCGTTCGAGGGAAACTCGAAGATAAAGAGCGATCAGCTCCAAGTCGAAGTGCAATCCAAGGCTCGTCACGGATACGACGAATCGGTCGCCAACGCTGACGTGCAGCGCATCAAGGACGCCTACAAGAAGTTCGGTCGCGCCGCGGCTCAGGTGACATCGCGACTGGTTTCGCTGCCGAACGGCCGCGTCGATCTGGTTTTCAAGATCGACGAAGGCGATAAGACCGGCATTCGCGAGATCAAGTTCGTCGGCAATCAGACGTTCTCAGGCTACCGCTTGCATGGTCTGATGCAGACCACCGAAATGAACTTCCTGTCGTTCCTGAAGAACAGCGACGTCTATGATCCCGATCAGATTGCCCATGACGAAGAGGCGATCCGCAAGTATTACATGAAGAACGGCTACGCTGATTTCCGCATCACCAATACGGACGTGCAGTATCAGACCGATCCGGCCGGATACATTATCACGATTTCGATGGATGAGGGCCCGCAGTACCGCGTCTCCAGCATTCGTGTTGATTCTCATATCCCGTCTGTCGACGGGCCGGCGCTGGAGCGCTTCGTCAAATTGTCGCCCGGAGGCGTTTACAACGCGTCGGCGCTTGAGCTTTCGACGGAAGCTGTCACCAAGGACGTCGCCCGGCAAGGTTACGCGTTTTCCGACGTGCGTCCGCACGGCGAGCGCGACAGCGTCAATCATACAATCGCCATCGGTTTCACCGTCGAGGACGGCCCGAAGGTTTACATCGAACGCATTGAAGTTCAGGGCAACACCCGCACGCGCGAATACGTCGTCAGGCGCGAATTCGATATCGGCGAAGGCGACCCCTACAACCATGCCTTGATCGAGCAGGGTGAGCGCCGCCTGAACAATCTTGGCTTCTTCAAGAAAGTTCACATCACCAACCGTCCCGGATCGTCGCCCGACCGCGTTGTTGTCATCGTCGAAGTTGAAGATCAGCCGACCGGCTCGCTCGGTCTCAGCGGCGGCTATTCAACCACCGAGGGTTTCCTCGCCGAGGTTTCGTTCACGGAGTCGAACTTTCTTGGCCGCGGCCAATATGTGAAACTGACGGCGTCGGAAGGCCAACATTCGCGCGGCTGGAGCGCGTCGTTCACCGAACCCTACCTGTTCGACCAGCGGATTTCGGGCGGCTTTGACATTTTCCATAAGCAAACAGACGCAAGCCGTTACGCGTTCTATCAAAACTGGAACACAGGCGTGGCGCTGAGAGTCGGCCTGCCGATTACCGATGAACTGACGTTCCAGCCGAGCTACACGATCTATGCGTCGAAGATCAGCATTCCGAATACGTCGTCGTCGCCGTATAACGATTGCACGACGCCGATTCCGGGAACGACGCCGGGCCCCTCCAGCCCGTCTTTGCCCATTCCGTCGTCCACCTTCAGCTGCTTGACCAACGGCGAAGCGTCGCTGGCGTTGAAGCAGGCCGCCGCTCAGGGGCAGACCCTGACTTCGTTGATCGGCTATTCGCTGGCGTACAATACACTGGATAACCCGAAGTCGCCGACCGAGGGCGTTTACGCCGTGTTCAAGCAGGATGTCGCGGGCGCTGGCGGCGATTCGAAGTTCATCCGCGAGACTTTCGACGGGCGCTATTATTATCCGCTGACGGATGATTTCACCGCCCTCGTTCGCGGCCAGGCTGGACAGATCAACGGCTTTGGCGGCAAGAGCCTGCGGATTGTCGACAATTTCAATGTCGGCCAGTCGCTGGTTCGCGGCTTCGCGCCGGGCGGCATCGGGCCGCGCGACATTTCCGATCTGAACAATCTAGCGGGCAACGCGCTGGGCGGTTCGACTTATTTCGGCGGCACGCTCGAAGTGCAGTTCCCGATATTCGGCCTGCCGCGTGAGATCGGTTTGAAGGGCGCGGTGTTTGCCGATGCCGGCACGCTGTTCGGATATCATGGCGCGACCAACTTCTCGACATTGGTCGGCCTGCCGGCAGGTTCCGCTTGTGTCAAGACGAACGTACCTGGCGCCACACCGCAGACGAATTTCACCCAGGGCAATTGCGTAAGTGTCGACGACGAGAAGAAGATCCGCTCCTCGGTCGGCGCGAGCTTGATCTGGGCATCGCCGCTGGGTCCGATCCGCTTCGACTACGCCTATGCCGTGACCAAGGGCAAGTACGATCAGACCCAGGCGTTCAGCTTCTCCGGCGGCGCTTCGTTCTAAACACGGGATATTCCTCCCCGGATAATCAGACGCGTCCCGCAAGCGGGGCGCGTCTTCGCTTATAGGAAATGCTCACAGCGGCAATGGCGAACACGAGTTTCTTCCCACTGGCCGAGACGCCGACAATTGGCATGATCGCCGAGTGGACTGGCGCCAAACCCCATGACGGCGCTAACCTCAACCTGGTCATACGCGGCGTCGCGGCGCTCGATCGGGCTGCGCCCGGCGCGCTGACGTTCCTCGACAATCCGCGCTACGTCGACGATCTCGCGTCCACCGCCGCGTCCGCGGTTCTCGTCGCGCCGCGCTTTGCGGCCAAGGCGCCAGCGGGTTGCGTCGCGCTGATCACCAATCAGCCCTACCGCGCTTTCGCCGACGTGCTGACCCGGCTGTACCCCTCCGCCGCGCGCCCCGGATCGACTTTCGGCGAAACCGGCGTTTCGCATGGCGCCTCCATCCACCCCTCCGCGCGCCTCGAGCAAGGCGTCACCGTAGATCCGGGCGCGGTCATCGGCCCCGGCGCCGAAATCGGCTCGGGCGCGGTCATCGGCCCGAACGCGGTGATTGGTCCGCTCGTGCGTCTCGGCCGCAACAGCTTCGTCGGCGCGAACTGCACGATCTATTGCGCCCTCATCGGCGACCGGGTCATCATCCACCCGGGATCGCACATCGGTCAGGACGGCTTCGGTTTCGCCATGGGACCCCATGGACACCGGAAAGTGCCGCAAGTCGGGCGCGTCATCATTCAGGACGATGTCGAGATTGGCGCTGGCGTCACCATCGACCGCGGCGCCAATCGCGATACAATCATCGGCGAGGGGACCAAGATCGATAATCTTGTCCAGATCGCCCATAATGTCGTCATTGGCCGGCATTGCGTTATCGTTGCGCAGGCCGGGATTTCCGGTTCGACGACAATCGCCGATTTTGTCGCCATCGGCGGGCAGGCGGGTCTGACGGGCCACCTCAAGATCGGGCAGGGCGCGCAGATTGCCGCGCAGGCCGGGGTGATGACCGACGTTCCCGCTGGCGGTCGTTGGGGCGGCTCGCCCGCCCAGCCGATGCGGAACTTTTTGAAGGAAGTGGCGGCCGTGAGACGACTGGTGGGCGGCGCGTCCGCGCGGCACATTCCAGAACAGGAATAGAGGCTCGGGGCGTAAGCCGACCCAGCGCTTTCCCAGCCAAGAGAATCGCTGCACAACGATTGACTGGAACGTGAGGAGAACGCCCGATGAATGATGCGGCGAGCAAGACTTTCGAAACATTCGACATCCAGAGGCTGCTCGCTCTCTTGCCGCATCGCTATCCCTTCTTGCTGGTCGACCGCATCATCCAGGCTAGAAGCGACGAGTTCGGCATCGGCATCAAGAATGTCACCGCCAACGAGCCGCAATTCGAAGGGCATTTTCCCGGTCGTCCGATCATGCCGGGCGTGTTGCTGATCGAGGGCATGGCCCAGACCGCTGGCGCGCTTTGTGTCGCCTCGCAACTTGACAAGGGCAAGCCGAGCCTCGTCTATCTCATGACGGTCGACAAGGCGAAATTCAGAAAGCCGGTGACGCCAGGCGACCGCGTCGAATTTCACATGACCCGCGTTTCGAAGCGACGCAATATGTGGTGGTTCCGCGGCGAGGCGAAGGTTGACGGCGTTCTCGTCTGCGAAGCGGAGATTTCCGCCATGCTGGTGCCGGAATGACCGCCGCCGCCGACCAGAGAAAGCCGACGCCGTTGATCCATCCGTTGTCCGTCGTGGCGCCGGAAGCCAGAATTGCGCCGGGCGTCGAGATCGGGCCGTTCTGCAATATCGGGCCTGAGGTGACGCTTGAGGCCGGCGTTCAGCTCATCTCGCACGTTTGCGTCGCCGGGACGACGCGCATCGGCGCGCGCACCCGCATATTTCCGTTCGCCTCGATCGGCCATGAGCCGCAGGATCTGAAATATCGCGGCGAACAGGTGCGTCTGTCGATCGGCGAGGATTGCCTGATCCGCGAAGGCGTGACGATGAACCCCGGCACGGCGGGCGGCGGCTCGGAGACATTGATCGGCTCGCGCTGCGTGTTCCTCGCCAACGCGCATGTCGCGCATGATTGCCGCCTCGGCGACGACATCATCCTGTCCAACAACGTCATGCTCGCCGGCCATTGCCAGATTGGCGATTACGCCATCATCAGCGGCGGCGCCGCCGCGCATCAGCATGTGCGCATCGGCGCGCATGCGTTTATCGGCGGCCTCGCGGGCGTCGAGAACGATGTTATTCCCTATGGCATCGCGCTGGGCAATCGCGCCGCGCTGGCGGGGCTCAACATGGTCGGCCTCAAACGGCGCGGCTTTTCGCGCGAGGCGATCCACGATCTGCGCCGCGCCTATCGTCAGCTCTTCGCGCCCAAGGGCACTTTGCGCGAACGCGTCGAGGATCTCGCCGCCGATTATCCCGAGCATGAAACGGTTCAGCAGATCGTCGAATTCCTGCGGGCGGGCGGGGAGCGCGCGATCTGCATGCCGCGCCCCGGCAAGGACGAGGCTTTGTGACGTTTCCGCCGAGCGCCGCCGCGGATCAGGCGAGGCCTCTGGCCATTCTATGTGGGGGCGGCGATTTTCCTGTGCGCGTCGCCGAAGCGGCGAAGCGCTCGGGCAGAAACCCGCTGATGATCGGCGTTATCGGTTCCGCCGACAAGCGCATCGAAACCTACCCGCATCTGTGGGTCCACATGGGCCAGATCGGCAAGCTGTTCGCCGGCCTCAAGGAGCACGTGATCGCCGACATGGCGATCGTCGGCGCGATGACGCGGCCGGAGATCAGCGACCTCAGGCTCGACTGGGGCGCGTTGAAGCGCGCGCCGGGTCTCGCCGCGTTGTTTCGCGGCGGCGATAACAGCCTGCTGGTCGGCATCGCCAAAATATTCGAGGGCGAAGGCATTCGCATCGTCGGCGTGCATGAAATCGCGCCCGAGTTGCTAGCCTCGGACGGCGTCTGGGGCGTGCGGGCAATCTCGGCGCAGGCGCGCGCCGACGCTGAGAAAGGCGCCGCGCTCATCACCGCGCTTTCGCCGTTCGACGCCGGGCAGAGCGTCGTCATCGCCAATGGCCGCGTCATCGCCATCGAGGCGGCGGAGGGCACCGACGCGATGCTGACGCGCGTCGCGCAAATGCGCGAGGCCGGGCGCTTGCGCTTTCGTGGGGCTATCGGCGTGCTCGTCAAGGCGCCCAAGGCCAATCAGGATCTGCGGCTCGATATGCCGGCGGTCGGCAGCGCCACAATCGAAGGCGCGAAGAGGGCCGAACTCGAAGGCATCGCGCTTGCGGCAGGCCGCGTGCTCATCGCCGATCGCGACGCGTTCCTGCGCGAAGCCGAGCGCGCCGGCCTGTTCGTCATGGGCATGAAGCTGTGAGCGCCGCGCCTGCGCCAAAGCTGCGCATCGCGATCGTCGCGGGCGAGCATTCCGGCGACCAGCTCGGCTTCAAGACAATGCGCGCCTTGCAGGCCGCGACGAATGGCGGCGTCGAATTTCTCGGCGTCGGCGGCGAGGCGATGGAGGCGGAGGGGCTGCACAGCTTGTTTCCGCTCGCCGACATCGCGGTGATGGGCATTCTCCCCGTCATCGCCAGATTGCCGACCCTGCTCAAGCGCATCCGGCAGACCGCCGAGGCGATCGTCGCGGCGCGGCCCGACAGGTTGGTGATTATCGACAGTCCCGACTTCACGCATCGCGTCGCGCGGCTTGTGCGCCGCAGCCTGCCTGATATGCCGGTCATCGACTATGTCAGCCCCTCGGTGTGGGCGTGGCGGCCGGGCAGGGCGCGAAAAATGCGCGCCTATGTCGACCGGGTTCTGGCGCTACTGCCGTTCGAGCCTGCCGCGCATCAGCGGCTTGGCGGGCCGATCTGCGACTATGTTGGTCATCCGCTGATCGAACGGCTGGCTGAGCTTCGACCGAATGCGGAGGAAGCGGCGCGGCGCACCGCCCTGCCGCCGCTGATCGTCGTGCTGCCGGGTTCGCGACGCTCCGAAATATCCAGGCTTTCCGACGATTTTGGCGCGGCGCTGGGGCTTGTCGGCGGCGAGATCGGCGCGCTCGAAATCGTGCTGCCGACGCTGGCGCATATCGAAGCGGAAATTCGCCAGCGCGTCGCCGCATGGCCGATCGCGCCGCGCATCGTCGTTGGCGAAGCCGAGAAGCTCGCGGCGTTCCGCAGCGCCCGCGCGGCGCTGGCGGCGTCGGGAACGGTGACGCTCGAACTGGCGCTCGCCGGGGTGCCGATGGTCGGCGCTTACAAGGTCTCGCGCATCGAGGAGCAGCTCAAATATATCGTCAAGGTCGCCTCGATCCTGCTGCCCAATCTCATCCTCGGGACACGGGCCATTCCGGAAATCCTGCAACGCGAATGCACCCCGGAGAATCTGGCGAGGGCGCTGGTCGCGCTGGTGCGCGATGGGCCCGAGCGCGCGGCCCAAGTGCAGGCGCTCCAGCGGCTCGACGCGCTGATGCAATTGCCGGATGGCGAGGCGCCGAGCGCGCGGGCGGCGGCGCTGATATTGCAGACCATCCGGGCGGGCGGCGGCGGAAGCACGAAACAACTTGGTCATTCCCGCGAAAGCGGGAATCCAGGCTAAGCCGCAGTTCCCGGAGCCAAGTCTGGATTCCCGCTTTCGCGGGAATGACAGCGTTGGATTCTTGTCGCTAACGATGTTGAGAACAACCTGCGCCCCAATGCGCGAGGACGATAAGTCAATGACTCAGAGGCTTAGAGCCTGACCTGAAATTCTAGCATGCGACAGATCGCTTTTTCAAAATCGTCCAAAAGGGACTTTTCAGGGGCCACGATCGGGTCAGTT
>JAYUFK010000199.1:0-1674 GCA_043739325.1 Methylocapsa sp.
CTGATCGAGCGCAGCGCCGACTATTCGTTTCCTTCCGACCACGCGACCGCGACCTTCGCCATTGCGGCGACTTTCTTGATCCACGGTATGCGCCGCCGCGGGCTGTTGTTCCTCGCCGCCGCCATGTTCATGATCGCGTCGCGCGTCTATGTGGGCGCGCATTATGCGAGCGATGTGCTGGGAGGCGCCCTGACGGGCGTTGCGGCGTCCGGCCTCGTTCGATTGACCTACCAGAATGGAACACGGGTCGATCGCTTCGTGACCGGCATCCTCTAGCGCCCATGCTGAACCTGTTTCGCTCTCCGCGCCTGCGGGAAATTCCTGCTGGAATCTGGGCGCTCGGCTTCGTCTCTCTGCTGATGGACGTCTCGTCCGAGATGATCCATGCGCTGCTGCCTGTCTATCTCGTGACCGCAATGGGCATATCGATGGCCGTGGTCGGCGTCATCGAGGGGATCGCGGAGGCGACCGCCTCCATCGTCAAGACGTTCTCCGGCGCGCTGTCGGACTGGCTCGGCAAGCGCAAATTCCTCGCAGGTCTCGGCTATGGCCTCGCCGCTATAACAAAACCAATATTTCCGCTTGCGTCCTCCGTGGGCTGGCTGGTGGCGGCCCGGTTCATCGACCGCATTGGCAAAGGTATACGCGGCGCTCCACGCGATGCGCTGATCGCGGACATAGCGCCCGCACATGCGCGCGGCGCAAGCTTTGGGCTGCGTCAGTCGCTCGACACGATCGGAGCGTTCGTCGGCCCGCTAATTGCGATGGCCTTGATGTGGCTTACCGCCAATCAATTTCGGACGATATTCTGGATCGCCGTCATTCCGGCGTTTCTGTCGGTCGGCGTCCTCGTGTTTTTCGTTCGCGAACCGGAACGTCCGGCGACACTGCGCAAAGTCGGATTTCCGCTCAGGCTCGCTGAACTGCGACGTCTGGGAACGCCCTATTGGTTGGTCGTCGCGGTTGCCGGCGTTTTCACGCTGGCGCGTTTCAGTGAGGCGTTCCTGATTTTGCGCGCGCAGGGGGTTGGACTGCCGCTTGTCCTGATCCCGATGGTGCTGGTGCTGATGAACGCCGTCTACGCGATTGCAGTCTATCCCGTGGGCGTTCTCTCCGACCGGATGAATCGCCTGACCATGCTAATTGTCGGTTTCGCGCTGCTCGTCGTGGCGGATTTGACGCTCGCGTGCACGAACGGACTGATCGGGGCCGCCGTCGGAATCATGTTGTGGGGCTTGCATATGGGCTTCACGCAAGGGCTGCTGGCCACGCTTGTCGCCGACACCGCGCCGGCGGAATTGCGGGGAACCGCCTATGGGATGTTCAACCTGCTGGGTGGATTGGCTGCACTGGCGGCGAGCGTATTGGCTGGAAGTCTTTGGGACGCCGGAGGACCGCTGGCGACGTTCAGCGCGGGCGCGGGCTTTACGATTCTGGCGCTGCTCGGACTGGCGCTGGTCCGCTGGCGGGCGCCAACGCTCGGCGCGGCTCACCGATCGCCCGCCTGAATCCGCCGCGGCGATCGTCCGCGCAGCCTTGTGTTGACCTCGACGCCCCAATGCGTCAAACTGTGAAGATGGGGAAAGCGGTCTCCCCACGAGGCGACAGCCGAAGCATCGCGTCCCAATATCTGCACTCTCTCTCCGTGCGAGGACGCGCCATGTCGACGATTCA
>JAYUFK010000200.1:0-13126 GCA_043739325.1 Methylocapsa sp.
CGAAGATACTCGCCAAAATCAAGCGCGCCCGCGCGGCGCTCGACAGGGAAGCGGCGGCATGAGTTATTGGGCGGCAATTGAGAGTCAGGACACTAGTTGACCATCAGGCCGTGCGATTGTCGAAGTCCCGCCTCGGAAACGTCGCCAAGCGGGTTGATGCGTTCAAGCCTCGCGCCGTTGCCCAGATGAAAGCGCGCGACCGGATCGATGACGCGGCCCGAAGCCGAGCGCGCATGCAGGAAGTAATGCGCCGCCAATTGCGGCAGGACGCGGTTGACCGCCTCGATAGCCGCCGCTTTGTCGGTCCAGTTTGGCCGCTCCAGCAACGCCAAGGCGCGCCGTGCTTCCGGCGTTACGACTGTCGACCCGGTGTTCGACTTTTCGCGCTCGAGCCAAGCGGCAAATCCGGGAACAGGCGACAACGTGACGAAGGTGGCGAGGTTGGGCCACTCGCGCCTGAGATCTTCGACGACCTGCTTGATGAGGAAGTTGCCAAAGCTGACGCCGCTCAGACCGCGCTGCGCGTTGGAGATGGAGTAGAACGCCGCCGCCGTCGCGGCTTGCGGCGCGATGCCTGACCGTTCGCCGGCCAGCAGCGGCGCAATCGCCGCGGGCACGGAATCGGTCAGTGCGACTTCGACGAAAATCAGCGGCTCGTCGCCAAGCGCTGGATGAAAAAACGCGTAGAGGCGCCGGTCCGGCGGCTCCAGCCGGCGGCGAAGATCGTCCCAACCGTGGATCGCGTGCACCGCCTCATAGCGAATGATCTTTTCCAGGATATTGGCCGGCGTCGTCCAGTCGATACGCCGCAAAACGAGAAAGCCGCGATTGAACCAAGACGCAAACAGATGCAGGAAATCGCGATCGAGCGTGGCGAGCTCGGGATGGCTCGACACGAAGCCGAGAATATCCTCGCGCATCCGCACCAGGGCGAGCGTCCCGCCCGGCGCGTGATTGAGCCTGCGGATCAACTCCTGCCGCTGCGGCTCCGCCGCGATCATCAGCTTGGAAGCCTCGGCATCCCCCGGCTGGTCGAGGAACGCCCGCGCCGCGTCGCCCAGCGTCGTCATATCGGCGCCGAACCGCGCGGCGAGGCCCTTCAGGAATTCAAGTTTCTGAGCGCCGCCCAACGCGCCATAGGCGCCAAGGATCATCCTCGCGATAGCGACGCCAGACGCCTCGCCCCGGCCAGTGAGTAGCTTTTGCGCAAGCGCCAGAAGTTGTTCAACGCCCTGCGCCTCCACGCGGCGCAGGCCAACAAGCGCGCGACCGCGATCGGCGACATTTTGCGGCAGCCCGGACAGGAAAGAGCTTTTTGCCGTAGCCTCGTTCACGCGAAATCCTGACTGGCGAGGGCGATGCCGCCGCCGGCGCGCTTGCCGGGACCGGCGCTCCGACTTCGTAGCAATTTCGGCGGTTGCGGGATAGTCGGGTTGGCGAAACGCCAACATTATGAAGCTTTTGTGACAAATACGCGGAGCGCGTCTGAATCGCCTTACCGCCTGCATCAAACGCCAATAGGATGGGCACAACGATTCGCCGGGGACAGCCATGGACGTCAAGGCCAAACAAGTGCGCACCGAAATTGTCGCGCAGTGCCGCGCGATGAACGCGTCGGGGCTGAACCAGGGCACATCGGGCAATATTTCGGCGCGGATCGGCGAGGTCATGCTGATCACCCCGAGCGCAGTGCCATACGATGCGATGCGACCGGAAATGCTGACGCAGATGCCGCTGGGCGGCGAATATGGCGCGTGGTCGGGCAGCCACAAGCCGTCGAGCGAGTGGCGCTTTCATCTCGATATCATGCGCGCCCGGCCGGACATTGGGGCGATCGTTCATTGCCATCCGACTTATTGCGCGGCGTTGGCGATGCTGCAAAAACCGATCCTCGCCGCGCATTACATGATCGCCTTGTTCGGCGGCCCGAGTGTGCGCTGCACGGCCTATGCGCCCTACGGCACCAAGGAATTGTCCGAACTCGCCGTCGCCGGGCTCGATGGCCGCTATGCGGTGTTGCTGGGAAATCACGGCGCTATCGCCGCCGGCGCGACGCTGGCGCAAGCGATGCATCGCATGCAGGAGCTCGAGACGCTCGCCAAGATGTACTACCTCGCCATAGCCGTTGGGCGCCCCGTCGTGCTGAGCGACGACGAAATCATGCGAACGGTCGAGCGGTTCAAATCCTATGGCGTGGGACTGCGCGAGCCTGAACCCCGCACGAAGAAGCGCGCTTTGACGAAAAAGAGCGGCGGCAAGACGGCGGCGACGAAGTCGCGCAGCAAACGCAAGACCCGCGTCAAGAAAGCTTGAACTTCTCTTCGCCCGCCCCAGGCGGCTCCAAACTTATGGACTGTCCAAGGCGAAGTCTCGATCAAGCACTTCAACACAGGCAACCATCGCCCTGCGCCGCGAAGGCGAAAGCGAAGGCCGCCGCTTAAGTTGTGAAGGACTATTTCTTGGCTATCGCGCCCGCGACTTTTTCCGATACATAGGCGAAAATCGCGCCGATGATCATCGACACGACAATGTTGACGAGCGGGTTGTCGAGCGAAGGCGCAAACAGCGCCTGATGTTTCGCGTCAAGCAGGAATAGCCCGGCAACCGGCGCGTAGCCGAACACTGTCGCTGGAATATCCGAGAGCGTTGCGTTCGAAGCAGCGAGGACCAGAATCACGATCGTCACGGCCACGGCGATGGCTGCAGCCAGCGGTACGCCGAGGGCGCCCGCCAGAAGCTGTGTCGTGATAACCAGCGCCAGCCACGCCATGACCGAGCCGAAGATGTTGTGGATAATGGTCTTCGAAAGCCCGGCTTCCTTGCCGCCGCAATGGAAGAAACACGCCCAGGCGATGAACGTCGCCCAGATTTGCAGACCGAGACCGCCCGCCGGTCCAAGAAATAGAAAAGTCGCAAACCCGCCGAGAACGCCGATGCTGATCGCAAGCGCTTGAATAATACTCATGATTTCCCCCTTTGATGTTTCCCCTTTGGCGCAAGTTTATGGTCGTGCCACAAATCTGTGCGCCAGCCCCCGATTTAGGCACGTTTGCTCAATGAGCGCCATGGCGCCAAAGCATAGTGTCCGTCAGATTCTTCACAGGAGGGCAAAACAGGTTCGCGCTAGCCAATTACGACCACAAGTCGCCCGCGTATTTTTCCCGCGAGTATTTCCGCGCCGCCGGCGAATACCTCGGTGAATGGGATCGTCCGGGTCATTTTTTCGAGCTTCCGCAGGTCCAAGTCCCTGACCAAACGCTTCCAGGCGCGCAGGCGGCGCCGCATTGGGCAGTGGAAGCTGTCGACGCCGATCAGGCTGACGCCGCGCAGGATGAACGGCAACACAGTGCCGGGAAGATCGGGGCCTTGCGCCAGGCCACATGCCGCGACCACGCCGTTATAGCTGGTCTGGGCGACGGCATTGACAAGCGTGGTCGAACCCACGCAATCGATAACGCCGGCCCAACGTTCCTTGCCAAGCGGGCGGCCGGGCGAGGAAAGTTCGTGGCGCTCGATGATTTCCGCGGCGCCCAGATCGCGCAGATAGTCTGATTCCGCCATGCGCCCGGTCGAGGCCACGACGCGCCAACCGGCCGCCGCGAGCAGTGCGACGGCGACGGAGCCGACCCCGCCAGCGGCCCCGGTGACGAGCACCGGGCCACGCTTGGGAGTCAACCGCGCGCGCTCGAGCGCCAGCACGCAGAGGGCGGCGGTGTAGCCGGCGGTGCCAATCGCCATCGACTGAGCGCGCGTCAGGCCCTGCGGGAGTCTGATCAGCCATTTCGCCGGGACGCGGGCCTTTTGCGCGTAACCGCCAAAATGGCTCTGACTGAGGCCAAAGCCGTTGACCAGAACTTCATCGCCGGGCGCGAAACCGGCGTTTGTGGAGCTTTCGACAATTCCCGCAAAATCGATCCCGGCGACCATCGGGAAACTATTGATGATGCCCGACCGTCCGCCGAGCACAAGAGCGTCCTTGTAATTGACCGTCGAATGCGTGACGCGCACCGTCACTTCACCCGGCATCAAATCGGTTTCGTCCATTTCAACGAAATGCGCGACGGCGCCTTTGTCGGCCTTGTCTAAACGGACGGCTTTGAACGACATGCGATCTCCAGAACAAAATGAATTGGCCAATAAGCGATCCGCGTTCCGCGGTCACGACTCGAATGTCGTAGTTAATACGTTTTTCTTGCGTAAGTCATTTGACCGACAAAAACAGGGGGATCGACACCGCCAGAATCTGTCCGGCCATGCGTCGTTCCCCCTGTGCGGAAGCAGGCTCGCAAGCGGATCGCCAAGCCTTTAGTTGCGCCACGGCTGTTTGCGATTAAGCTTATCGCCGGTCGTCGTGGTCTAATATCAATGGCTTGCGGACGTCGGTTGTCGGGCTCGCGCACCTGAGGCAATCGAACGCACGGTAGCCGCCAGCGGCAATTTAATATTTGGATCAGCCACAGCATCATTTCAGTACATTGCCGGCTTTTCCGAAGAATGCGCTGTGACGTTTTGCGACGGTTTAGCTCTAACGAGCGCCTCGCCAAAAGGGCGCTCACCGGTCGATCAAGCCACAGCCTGACGCGAGTCGGCGAGGAATGGCGATCGGCGATGCGTGGGGCGGCTTAGGTTCGACCAGCCGTCCGCGCCATTAAAAGTTGCGCCGCCACCGACGCCGCGATCACCGCTGGTTCCTTCCCCTCCAGCCCCGGCAAGCCGATCGGGCAGATGAGCTTCTCCAATGCCGTCGCGCTCAAACCGGCCGCGCGCATCTGGCTCATGAAACGCGCCCGCTTCGTCGCCGAGCCGATCAGACCGACGAAAGCAAAACGCTGTTCGCCAAGCGCCCGCGCCACGATGTCGAGGTCCAGCGGGTGCGAATGCGTCATCACCAGCACGAAGGCGTCATCAGTTGCGGCGGCAAGTTCGCCAGATGGATTGGCGGAATGGATCATTGCGACATTAGGCGGCGCGCGATTGGGAAAGGCGTCTGGGCGAGCGTCGATCCAGCGCAATTCGAAGGGCAGCGGGGCCACAGCCAGGACCAGCGCCCGCCCGACATGACCGGCGCCAAAAAGATAAATAATAGAATATTTTGGCGAGAATTGTTCGCGCAATTCCCCATCGTCCGTCCACTCAACTTCAGCTTTCATCGACCCCGTTTCGCGTATTGCCCGTGTCAGCCGACCGTCGGCCTGCTTCGGCGCGCGGGTCGAAAATGCGCCTAGTGGTTCCGCCGCGGCGAGCTTCGCCAATTCAGCCTCGTCGCGCGCGTCGAAAGTCTCGATCAGCCATTCGACGCGCCCGCCGCAGCATTGGGCAAGGTCCGGCCCGAGCGATTTGACGGCGCGCCGGGCGGGGCCCCGGCCTGCCGCAAGCGCAGCTCGCGCCGCCGCCAGAGCCTGCCATTCCAGTTCGCCGCCGCCGATCGTGCCGTGAAACCCGCCGGACGGGCGCACCACCATGCGCGCGCCCGCCTCGCGCGGGCTGGAGCCCTCAACCTTGATAAGGCTGACCAAAGCCCCGGCGCCTTCAGCGGCGATGGCCTCGATCAGGCGGGTGAACGGGCGCATGGACTAGGGAGCTCTGGGCTTGGCGTTCGGATGAAACCACACTGTATTATCACTCAATAACAGATTGAATCGCATTCATTATCGCCTCTGGCGTACACGGCGCTTCAAGCGTTGGCTGCGATCCCGATTTAAGCGAATGCACCGCGTCGAGCACGGCGCAATAGACCGAAATCGGCAGCATCAGCGGCGGTTCGCCGACCGCCTTGGAGCGATAGATAGTATACATGCGGTTCGGCCGCATGTGCAGCTTGGTGCGAAAATCGGCGGGAACGTCCGACGCGACGGGGATTTTGTAGGTCGCGGGGGCGTGCGTCGCCAGACGCCCCTTGGCGTCGAAAATCAGCTCCTCCGTCGTCAGCCAGCCCATGCCCTGAACGAAGCCGCCCTCGACCTGGCCGATATCGAGCGCCGGGTTCAGCGACGAGCCGACGTCATGCAGGATGTCGACGCGCTCGACCTTCATCTCGCCAGTGAGCGTGTCGATCGCCACCTGCGAGCACGAGGCGCCAAACGCGAAATACAGGAACGGCCGGCCCGTCGCTGTGGCGCGATCCCAAGTAATAATTGGCGTCTTGTAGAACCCGGTGGCCGAGAGCTGGATGCGGTTCAGCCGACATGCCTTTGCGAGCTCCCCAAATCCGATCGATTTGTTGCCGATCAGCACGAGGCCGTCGCGGAAAATCACTTCCTCGGCCGGTACGCTGTATTGCGCCGAGGCGAACTCCACCATGCGCTGCTTGATTTGGCGCGCGCCGGCCTGCGCCGCCATGCCGTTGATGTCCGACCCGGACGAAGCCGCTGTCGGCGAGGCGTTGGGCACCTTGGCGGTGTTGGTCGCGGTGATGCGCACCCAATCGAGCGGGACGCCGAACTCCTCGGCGACGACCTGCGCCACCTTGGTGAAAAGGCCCTGCCCCATCTCGGTGCCGCCGTGGTTCAGGTGGATCGAGCCGTCGGTATAGACATGCACCAGCGCGCCCGCCTGATTGAGGTGGATCAGCGTGAAGGAAATGCCGAACTTCACCGGCGTCAGCGCGATGCCGCGCTTGACGATCGGGCTTTTGGCGTTGAACGCCTCGATCGCCTTGCGGCGAGCGCGATAGTCACTGGAAGCCTCCAGCTCCCCGATCATCCCTGGCAGCGTGTCGAGGTCCTCGACCACCTGGCCATAGGGCGTCTTGTCGGCGCCCGCACGGTAGAAATTGGCTTTTCGCACATCGAGCGGATCGAGCCCGCGCTCATGCGCGATGGCGTCCATGACGCGCTCGATCGCCAGCATCCCCTGCGGGCCGCCAAAGCCGCGAAACGCGGTGTTGGAGACGGTGTTGGTCTTGAGCCGCTTCGAGGCGATGTGCACATCCGGCAGCCAGTAGGCGTTGCCGGCGTGGAACATCGCGCGATCGACAACGCCCGGCGAAAGGTCGGCCGAGCAGCCGCAACGCGCGTTGAGCATCACGTCATAGGCGGTGATGACGCCCTTTTCGTCGTACCCGACCTTCCAGTCGGCGCGAAAATCGTGGCGTTTGCCGGTGAGAGCGAAATCGTCGTCGCGGTCGAGGCGGATCTTGCATGGCTGGCCGGTCACTTGAGCCGCAAGCGCCGCGAGCGCCGCCCAGGTGCTTGCCTGGCTCTCCTTGCCGCCAAAGGCGCCGCCCATGCGTCGCGTCTCGACTGTAACGAATGCATCGGGAATGCCGAGCACGCGGGCGCAAATATGCTGCACCTCGGTCGGGTCCTGCGTCGAGGAATGCACGAACATCTCACCGGCCTCGCCGGGAATGGCGAAAGCCGCCTGCCCTTCGAGATAGAAATGCTCCTGCCCGCCGATGCGCAGTTTGCCATCGAGCTTTCTCGACGCGTTGGCCAATGCGGCAGCCGTGTCGCCGCGTCCGAACGCATAGTCCGGCAGGACCGTCTCGCCAGTGATGAGCGCGTCCTCGACAGTAATCGCCGGCTCTGCCTCCTCGATGTCGATCTTGGCCAGCCGAGCGGCGCGGCGGGCAGAATCGCGATTTTCCGCCACGACGGCGAAGATCGCCTGATTGTGAAACAGGATGGTCTTTTCCGCGAACAATGGCTCGTCGGCAAAAGTGGGAGCGATGTCGTTCTTGCCCTTGATGTCGGCCGCCGTCAGCACCGCGACGACGCCCGGCGCCGCGCGCACCGCCGTGAGGTCCAGCGCGCGCAGTGTCCCCGCCGCCTTGTCGGCGAGGCCGACGGCAATGTGCAGCGTGCCGGAGGGTTCGCGGATATCGTCGATGTAAGTGGCCGAGCCCTGCACATGCAGACGGGCGGAATCATGCGCCAGCGGCTTGTGGACGACCGAGGTTTCGACATCCAGCGGCACGCTCTGGATCTGCGGCTTCCTACTCAGCGGCATCAAGAGCTCCGATACGGGTCGGTGCGACGGCGCCGGCGATCTCCAGCAGCGCCTTGCGCAACAGGTTGGCGGCGATGCGCGAGCGATAGGCGGCGCTGGCGCGCATATCGCTCAGCGGCGTGAAATCCGTCGCAATGGCGGCGATGGCATTGGACCAACTGGCCACGACATCGAGACTTGCGCCGACAAGGGCGGCCTCCGCTCTGGCGGCCCGCGCAGGCGTCGCCGCCATGCCGCCATAGGCAATGCGCGCCTCACTGATGCGCCGACCTTCGATCGTCAGCCGGAACGCGCTCATCACAGCGGAAATATCCTCGTCGAAACGCTTGGTGACCTTGAAGGCGCGAAATTGCTGGTTGGCCTGCAATGTCGGCGCGTGGATGGCGCGGACATATTCGCCCGGCGAGCGGTCCTGTTTGCCGTAGGCGATGAAGAAATTCTCGAGTGGCAGCGTGCGGGATACATCGCCTTTGCGTAGCTCGACGCTGGCGGCCAGCGCGATCAGGCACGGCGCGCAATCGCCGATCGGCGAGCCATTAGCGATATTGCCGCCGAGCGTGCCGGCGGCGCGCACCTGCGCCGAGCCAAAGCGTCGCATCATTTCGCCGACGTCTGGATGCAGCTTTCCGAGTTTCGGCATCGCGCGTTCGAGGCTCGCCGTCGCGTAGATCGTCATCCCGTCGGCGCTCGCCTCGATCTGGTCGAGCCCGGCGACGCGGCCGAGCCAGATGATCTTCCTGGGATCGCGCAATTGCTTGGTGATCCAAAGCCCGACGTCGGTGGCGCCGCCGACGAGGATCCCATCGGGGTGCCTTTGGTAGAGTTCGGCGAGCGCCTTCTCGCTGGCCGGGGCGGCAAAGAACGCGTTGTCGTCGCCAACGAAGAGATCGGCGCCGTCATTGAGCGCGTTCAGCGCCGTGAGCCGATCGGCGTTGGCGACGGCAAAACGATCCGCTGGCGCGCCGCTGCAAGTCGCGAGCGCGGCGTCGACGATCGGACGATACCCGGTGCAGCGGCAGAGATTGCCGGCGAGCTGATCGCAAACACTGGCGCGCGTCGCCGGGGCGCCGCTGTGATAGAGCGCGAACAGGCTCATCACGATGCCGGGCGTGCAAAAGCCGCATTGCGAACCGTGCCAGTCGACCATCGCCTGCTGCACCGGATGCAGGGTCGCGCCGTCGGCGAGATCCTCGACCGTCAACACTTCGGCGCCGTCGACCTGACCGAGCAGCAGCACGCAGGCGTTGACCGCCTCGTGGACGGTTTTGCCATCCCTCACCCGCGCCAGCACGACCGTGCAGGCGCCGCAATCGCCCTCGCCGCAGCCTTCCTTCGTCCCCGTCGCCAGCATGTCCTCGCGCAGCCAGTCGAGCAGCGTACGGCGGGGCGAAAAGCTGCTCAGGGCAACTTCAGCGCCGCGAAACCGGAAGCGCAGAGACTGGCGGGGGATCGCCGTTGCATTCATTCCCGAAACTCCCGATCAGACAGCGGATCATGCGGCGGAAACGCGCAAAGGGAAAGCCGCGATTTGCGACAGAAATCGCAAAGCTATTTCGGACCGGGTGAGAAAATGCGTGGGCCACACCATGTAGCGCCGGCCTTTCGGCCGGCAGCGGAAACTGCCGCTACCCCCGCAAGTCCGGCGGCGTCGCTTCTTTCGCCAGCGCCGCGAGCGCGTCGGACAAGCTCGCCATTGCCTGATCGTTCGACCCAAGCCGCCGGATCGACACCGTCCGCTCCGCCGCTTCCTTGCGGCCGAGGACAAGCAGCGCCGGAACTTTCGCCAGTGAATGTTCGCGCACCTTGTAGGTGATCTTCTCGTTGCGCAGATCGCCCTCGACGCGCAGGCCGAGTTTGCGCGCCTGCGCGATCACTTCCAGCGCGTAATCGTCGGCTTCCTGCGTGATCGTCGCGACGACGATCTGCAGCGGCGAAAGCCACAGCGGCAGATGGCCGGCATAGTGCTCAAGCAGGATGCCGGTGAAGCGCTCGAGCGAACCGAACATCGCGCGGTGCAGCATCACCGGCGTGGTCTTTTCGCTATTGGCGTCGATATAGAATGCCCCAAAACGGCCCGGCAGATTGAAGTCGACTTGCAGCGTGCCGCATTGCCAATCGCGCCCGATCGCGTCGCGCAGAACATACTCGAACTTGGGCCCGTAGAACGCGCCCTCGCCCGGATTGATCGAGGTCTTGACGCGATTGCCGATCATGCCGAGCACTTCGCCCAGCGCCGCCTCGGCCTTGTCCCACACCGCATCTGAGCCGACGCGCTTTTCCGGCCGCGTCGAGAGTTTCACCACAACATCGCGAAAGCCGAAGTCCTCGTAGATCGAGAGAATCATGTCGTTAATCTTCATCGACTCGTCTTGAATCTGATCCTCGGTGCAGAAAATATGCGCGTCGTCCTGCGTGAACCCACGCACCCGCAACATGCCATGCAGCGCGCCCGACGGTTCGTAGCGATGGACAATGCCGAACTCCGCGATCTTCAGCGGCAGATCGCGATAGCTCTTCAGGCCGTTCTTGAAAATCTGCACGTGGCCCGGGCAGTTCATCGGCTTCAACGCGAAGACGCGTTCGTCCTCGGTCGTCGTGATGAACATGTTTTCGCGATAGGTGTCCCAATGGCCCGATGTCTCCCACAAAGCGCGGTCGAGTATCTGCGGCGTGTTGACCTCGACATAGCCGGCCTTCTCCTGCCGGCGACGCATGTACGAAATCAGCGTCTGAAACAGCGTCCAGCCCTTGGGATGCCAGAACACCGTGCCCGGCCCCTCTTCCTGGAAATGGAACAGGTCCATTTCGCGGGCGAGACGGCGATGGTCGCGTTTTTCGGCTTCCTCAAGCTGCTTGAGATAGGCGTCCAGCTCTTGCCTGTTGGCGAACGCCGTGGCGTAGATGCGTTGCAGCATCGGCCGGTTTGAATCGCCGCGCCAATAGGCGCCCGCGACCTTCATCAGCTTGAACGCATCGCCGATCTTGCCCGTCGAAGTCATGTGCGGGCCGCGGCAAAGATCGAGCCACTCGCCCTGCGAATAGACCTTCAACGTCTGATCGGCCGGGATCATATCGACGAGTTCGATCTTGAACGCCTCGCCCTTCTTCTCGAAATAATCCTTCGCCTGCTCGCGCGTCCATTCCGTCTTGGCGAACGGCTTGTCGCGCGCGATGATCTCGCGCATGCGCTTTTCTATTGCCGCGAAATCCTCCGGCGTGAATGGCGTCTGGCGGTAGAAATCGTAGTAAAAGCCGTTCTCGATCACCGGCCCGATCGTCACCTGCGTCCCCGGCCACAGCGATTGCACCGCCTCGGCCAGCACATGCGCCGCGTCGTGGCGTATCAGCTCAAGTGCGCGCGGATCTTCGCGGCTGATGAATTCGATTTTCGCATCGCGCGGCACGGGGTCCGAGAGATCGCTCAACACGCCGTCAAGCGCCATCGCGACGGTGCGTTTGGCGAGCGAGGGGGAAATCGATTTGGCGATGTCGAGGCCGGAAACGCCAGGCTCGAAAGCACGGCTCGCGCCGTCGGGGAAAGTGACGTGTATCATAGGGCCTCCTTGCTCACTCGCCGATACCAATCGGCGTAAGCGCTTGTGGAGGGGCGGTATAATCGCGCGCGGCGGTCAGGGCAATGGTTACGGACTACAGTTCCTCGTCCCACGGATTGATGAGCCCGATCTCGCACGCTTCGAAGTCCTTTACATTGCGCGTCGCCAGGATGGCGCCGCGCGAATGGGCGATGGCGGCGATTTGCGCGTCAGCCAGCGCGAGAGCGCGCCCGCTCTGACGGCAATCCGCCGCAAGCCGGGCGCACTCTTTTGCGGCGGGGCCGTCGAAGGGCAAGACGCGCCCGGCGAAATCTTCTTCGAACAGCCCCTCAATTGCCGCCAGAAGGTCTTTACGCTGCCGCCCGGCAGCGAGGCACAGCGCGCCGAACAATAGCTCCGTCTGCGTGATGCAGGTCGTGAAGACGCTTGCCGGAGCCTGTGAGGCCAGCCAGGCTAAGACCCGCTCGTCCGGCTTCGGCCGCATCGCTTCAGACAGGACATTGGTGTCGAGAACGATCATTCGGAAAGGTCAGGCGGCGCCCGCATGGCTTCGCGCGCTAGAAATTCAAGATCGACGCCGCCAAGGCCCGCCACCCTGGCGCGGATGGCCTGCGCCAAATTGCCTGCGCGATTACGTTCTAGGCTAAGGGCCGCGCGTAAAATGCTGCGGGCCTCGTCTTCCATCGAGCGCCCGTGCACTGCCGCTCTCACCTTCAGGCGAGACTTGAGCGACGCATCAAGGTTGCGAATGGTGATGCTGGTCATGGGCATATCATCAATGATTGCAGATTAATCATTGATGAAATCAAAGTCAACTTATTGCCTCTTTGCAACCTCTGCCTAACCAGCGTACCGCGCCGCGCCGCCGTCTTGACCTCGCCCGCTACTGGCGCGCAATGTCCACCCAAACGGGGCTGCGCAATGCTGAAACATCGTGGATTCGCCGCCTTCGCGCTTTGCGCGACAGGGGGTTTCGTCGCTGCGTGCGCCCTCATTTTGCCCGCTCCAGCACAAGCAGCCGAGGGCGCGCTTCCCGAGGATCGCGCGGCCATTGAAGCGTGTTTGAAGAAACAGACTGACAATCGCGACGCTTGCATCAATGTCGTCTACACGCCCTGCACCAGTACGCCGGAAGGCAGTTCGACTGTCGGCATGGAAGACTGCGCGGCGCGTGAGCTTGCGGTCTGGGACGAACGCCTCAACGCCGCCTATCGCAAGCTGGTCAACGGCGATCTTGGCAAGCTCGATGCGCTGCCCGAAAACCGTCCGGCTGAAAGCCCGCGCGCGCAAGCGGTGAAGGGCGCCGTCATTCTGCAGGATATGGAGAAAAGCTGGATCGCATTTCGCACGCGCAAATGCGACGTGGGCGCCCTGACGGCCGAGGGCGGCACGCTGGCGCGCACGATCTACAGCACGTGCTATCTCTCCGAAACCGGACGTCAGGCGCTGTATCTGGAATCGCTTGTCGACGATCTCCGCAGCCGCTGAAGCCGGCGGCCGTACGCAGGGGGCGCGGGGATGGGAATTCTGGCAAATATTGCCGTTGCGGCAATCGCGGCGCTGCACGTTTACATCCTCGCGCTCGAAATGTTCCTGTGGGAGACGCGTGGGCCGAAAGTCTT
>JAYUFK010000201.1:0-4778 GCA_043739325.1 Methylocapsa sp.
TCGATTTCCTGCGCGACAAAGTTCCCAAAAATTGGGCCGAGTTCTGCGACTCAGTCACAGACAACTTCCGCGTCATCAAACCCGGAGATTTTCGGGTCAAGGCGTGAACCGGGTATAGATAGGAGCCATCCAATGCAGATCGGTTCTTGGATTCAATGCGGATCGATAGGCGGCGGCGCGCGCTCTGCCGACCGCCCCTTCGGTGTTATCGCGATCTCTCGGCCCTATCTCCCGGCCCTCAGTTCGCGCGCCGCCCACTCTTTCGACCAGTGGCCTTGCGCCATAACCGCGGCAACTGTCGCAAGGATCGCGCCGCAAAGCACGAGCGCGAGATAGGAAAATGGGATCGACAGCGCTTCGGGCGGCGGGTCAAAAACCCCACCAAGCAGGCGGACAAGCATCCACGCCGCAACCGCGCCGATCGGCGCTCCGAAGGAAAAACCGGCGCCAAGCATCACCAGCCCTTCGCTCCACAGGAACGAGCGGATGTCGGAACGCGACGCGCCGAGCGAGAGCAAGATCGCATTCGCCCGTGCCCGCTCGGATCGTCCAAGCCAAAGCGTCAAGCCTGTCGCCATCGCGACGAACAGGACAGCGAAAACGAGTTCGACCGCGCCAAGCCCATGCAAATCGACGGCGGTAAGGCTCGATCCGATCAAATGAGCGGCTTGCGAAATGTCCGTCGTCTTTAGATTTGTCGCGCCGAGAGCGGCGCGTATGGAAACCGCCAGCGCGCTCGGGTCGCCACTGGCGCGCGCAAGCACGATTTCGGCGCCGGTATCGCCGGTCTTCGCCGCGACATAGCTGGAGTTTGCGACAAGAAAACTGTCGCGCGGCGCTGTCGGAAATTCCTTGACCACCCCGATAAAGTGAAACGGAACCGTCTTGTACTGATGATCGCGAACGTCTTGCAGGCGAAGATTGACCGTATCTCCGACAGTCAGTTGAAAGTCGTTCATCGTTTCTTGCGATACGAGGACGCCGTCGGGCGTCGTCGCAAGCTTGGCCAGCGCCGCTTTCGCGTCGCCGTTGGCGAAAAAAGCGTCGGCGATCGAGGTAGCCTTGGCGATCCGCGCGGGATCGACGCCATACAGGTCCTGAAGGTCTTTGCCGACGTATGCGAAACGATGCTGCATGGGTTCGGCCGCTGCGACGCCCGCGACGGCGCGGATCTGATCGAGAAACGCGCCTGCCGGCGTCGCTGCGGCGCCGGTCACAGTGACATCGGCGCCGTTTGTCAGCTGCGCGTCGACACGCAATTGCGCATTGTAAGTGGTGTTGAAAGTCGACGTCGCCACCGCGAAGGCGACGGCGAGAGCGACCAGTGCGACGCCTGCGGCGACGCGCCGGTTTTGCCGTGACAGCGCTGCCGCCACGGGGTTCGCCAAGCGACCGACCAGCGGCGCCAATGCCGTTTTGAGCGTCGCGCGTCCGGCGCGCAGGGCTCCGCTCGTCAGGTGAAGCGCCAACAGCCCGCTGCCGATCCACAAGAACAGCGGCGCCAGGAAGGCAGTGTAGTCGATCGCGGTTGCCGCCACGCCCTCGGGCGCCAGCACGACTTGATAACCTGTGCTTGCGGAACGCCAGAAGATCGCGCCAGCCAGAAGTATCAGGCCGACATCGAGATAGAGCTTGCGCCATGCGAAGGTCGTCGTCCCGTCCAACCAGGCGCGACGCGCCACAGTGGTGCTTGAGCGAAGTTCGCCGAGCGCCGGAGCGAGCACGACAGCAAGCGCGATCGCGAAACCAATGGAGCCCGACGCGACCAGCCAGAGAAGCGTCTCGGCGTCGCGTAAGTCGATGCCGAGCGCCGCGCCCGCGATGAAAGCGGCCAAGGCCATCCCGCAAAGGCTGCCGGTTACGGCGACGAAACCGGCCTCTACGCTGGCCAGCGCCGCCATTCGCCCGACACCTGCGCCCCTGAGGCCGAGCAGCGCAGTTTCGCGACGCCGCCGTCCCGAATCGGCTCGCGCAATGGAAGCTGTCAGCAAAGAGGCGAGCACGATTCCGGGCAGGCCAAGAAATAGCAGGAGCATGCGGGCGAACAGCGCATCTTGGCGCACCGCGCCCAGCCGCGTCGAAAGATTGTCGCCGATGATCGCCGAGCCAGCGGCTCGAACCTCGAAATTGCGCGCTTTGCCAGCCGTGACGCGATAGGCGTCGTCGGGCGATGCGGGCAAGCTCGCGCGATCAATCGCGACGTGAATCTGGATTCTCGCGCCGCCGCTGGCAGCGCGCGCCGCCTTTGCAAAATGTTCATTCCACACGGTCCAAGGCAACAAGACAATATTGTCCGGCGGAGCAGTCGCGCTCGGACCTTTCGCGGGACCGATCGTTTGGAACATTGCGTTGGCGTTCGGGAGATCGACAATTCCGTCGATCGTCACGTCGAAGGCGTCGGCGCCTTCAGGCCGAACGGTGACGATGTCGCCAACGGCCACGTGCAAATTGGCCGCCGTTTGCTGCGCGAGCAGGACGCCTGAAGTCCGCCCCGACAAGGCCCGCATCTGGCCAGGAAACGTCACGGCATAGTCAGCCGGCAGTCCGAGCGCTTGCCCAGCGCCCGTGGTCTGGGTCGTGTCAGCGGTCTTGGCGACAAGGGCCGCAACATCGGCATATCCGACCGTTCGCGCCGCGCGAATCGCGGCGGTGGCCGGGAGCATTTCCGTAAGCGCCGTCGCGTCGGCGCCGTTCGCGATCACGACTTGCCAATCGACTGGCACGGCCGTCATCGATCGTTGCGTCATGGTCCGCGCGCTCGTTACCCCAAAGACGCCAATTACGCCGATCAGCGCTGTCGCGGCGACGATTCCGGCGGCAGCCATAGCGAGGGCGCCAGGCCGCGCGGCGGCGACGCCTTTTGTCCACATCCAGATCATGGGAATACCCTATTCTCTTCGACCTTGGTCAGCTTTCCCGCCCGCATGCGCCAGACGTCGTCCATCCGCGCGGCGAGCCCTTCATCATGGGTTGCGACGACAAGCGCAGTCTCCAAGCCTGCAAGCGCCGCGAAAAGCGATTCGATCACGGCGCGGCCGTTGGCTTGGTCGAGCTGCCCGGTGGGTTCGTCAGCGAAAATGACTTTCGGCCTGGTCACCAAGGCGCGCGCCAACGCCACACGCTGCATCTGGCCGCCCGACAATTCATCGGGAAACTTGCGGGCGATCGCGGTAAGGGAGAGCCGGGCCAGGGCCTCGTCAGGCGGCATCGCGTCTTCCGGTTTGAGATTGGCGATTTCGATCGGCAGGCGGACGTTTTCTATCACGCTCAGCGCCGGCAACAGGGAAGGCGACTGGAACGCAAAGCCGATCTGCAACGGGCGGAGCGGCCGCCTCGCGTCGAGCCCAGGCCACGCCGCAGCCCCGGTGCTCGCCTCTTCGAGGCCGGCCATAACATTCATCAGCGTCGACTTGCCGCTGCCCGAGGGACCGACAATCGCTATGCGGTCACGTGCCGCGACGCGGCAGCTCACATCGTCAACCGCGACGATGAAATCTCCCGCGCTCGCAAATCTGACGCTTACGCCGGTCAACTCGACAAGTAGTATGTCATTTGCCGTGAAGCGTAGCGGCACTGCCCCAAATTCTTGCGATGCGGCCGCTCTAGGCGGTACGATCTCCAGAGCCGGCGAAACCCCGATCAGGCGCCCGTCTTCGATGCGAACGATCCGCGATGCTCGGGCGCTGACCGCTGCGCTGTGTGTCGCGATCAGCGTCGCTCCACCGTTGGCGCGTCGCCGCTCCAATGCATCGAGGATGCGGCTCTCGGTTTCGCGATCAACTTCCGCACTCGGCTCGTCGGCGATGACCAGCGGAGGATCGCCGATCAGCGCGACGGCTAGACCCGCGCGCGCCGCTTCGCCGCCCGAGAGCGTCGCAGGCAGTGCGTCGGCTCGCCCGGCGAGACCAAGTTGGTCCAGCAATGCCTTTATCGAGGCGGGATCGCCGCGCTCGCCGCGCAGAGCGAGTTGCAGCGCTACGTTTTCGGCGACTGTCAGATGGGAAAACAGATTGCCCGACTGGGCAAGAAAGCCGATCGACCTGCCGCGCAAAGCCGCCCGTTCCGCCTCGGGTCGGCGCGTCATCCGCTGGCCGTCGATGGCGACAGCGCCGCCATCGGGCTCGTCGAGGCCGGCGATGCAGGCTAGCAGTGTCGATTTGCCGCTGCCGGACGGACCGACCAGCGCCAGAGTCTCGCCGCGTTCGACGCTGAGACTCGCGCCGCGAAGCGCACGCACTTCCGTTTCGCCGGCTTGGTAGAAGCGGAAGAGATCGTCGACCTCGAGCAGCGCCATGTCAGCGCCACCCAAATGAATCGCGCATCAACTTCCACTGATCGGCGTTGTCGGCGCCGGCCGGCGCGGAAAAGGTCAGGGTCGCGAGTTTCCCGCCATGGTCGATGAAATACCGCTCGCTCTCAAGCCGAAGTTGCTTACCAGTGACGCTGTCTCGCTCCGAATTGGACGTAAACGTTATCCGCACCGCCGGCCCGGCGGCAAGCACGGCGTCCTTCACGCTGACGATCGTCACTGCGCGTCCGCTTTTCTCAAGGTCCGCTACGTTGCCAGCCCTCACCGACGCGATCGTGGGTGCAGCGGCGATGCTCGATATCGCCACTTCGACGCGGCCGAATTTGTCGGCGAAAGAGACGCCATCAGCGGTCTCTTTGCGGGACCAGCCTTCTGGCGTCTTGATCGAGAAACCCAGTGGCGAGACGTATGTGACAAACGCCTGATTGTCCGGAATATCTCCGGGGGGGTTGACCTCCGGCGCGATCGC
>JAYUFK010000202.1:0-13103 GCA_043739325.1 Methylocapsa sp.
AGATGATAGGCCATGGCTTTCGTATTCCCTCCCGCTCCCATACCGTCCATCGCCGTCGCCGGCGGCGAGGACCGCATCCCCGTGCGGCCGATATTCTGCGTCGGCCGAAATTATGCCGCGCACGCGCGCGAGATAGGCAAGGATCCGGATCGCGAACCGCCGTTCGTCTTCACCAAGCCCGCCGACGCGGTGGTGGATGACGGAGCTTCGATCGCCTATCCGCCCGAGGCCGAGAATTTTCACTACGAAGCCGAGTTGGTGGTGGTGATGGGTCGCCCGGGCCGGAACGTCGCGGAGGCGGATAGCCTGTCCCTGGTTTGGGGCTATGCCGTGGGGAACGACTTGACGCGCCGCCGCCCCGCCGCATCAACCCGACGCAGTCTGACGATCCACGACATTGGGAGCTTGTCATGAACGACAATACAAAGAAGCCCGCCGCCTATGCGACGCCGCCCGACGACACGCCGGAATTGCGCGCGCTCTACGAGGGCTTTGAAAAGCAACACATCAAGCCGCTTTGGACCCAGATCGGCAACCTGATGCCGCAACATCCGAGCCCTAAAGCGACGCCCCATATTTGGAAATGGGCCGATCTGCTGCCGCTGGCGCGACGGTCGGGCGATCTGATCCCGGTGGGGCGCGGCGGTGAGCGGCGAGCGCTGGGCCTGGCGAACCCGGGCCTCGGCGGCAATGCCTATATCAGCCCGACGCTCTGGTGTGCGATCCAATATCTCGGTCCGCGTGAGACGGCCCCCGAGCATCGTCATTCACAGAACGCGTTCCGATTCGTGGTCGAAGGCGAAGGCGTTTGGACGGTCGTCAATGGCGACCCCGTGCGGATGAGCCGGGGCGATTTGCTTTTGACTCCGGGCTGGAACTTCCACGGGCATCACAACAATACCGACCTTCCGATGGCGTGGATCGACGGTCTCGATATCCCGTTTTCATATATGAATGATGTCGGCTTCTTCGAGACCGGCTCGGACCGGGTGACGAATTACGCGACGCCGCAATTCTCGCGGTCGGAGCGGCTTTGGAGCCATCCGGGCTTGCGGCCGTTGTCCGGCTTGCGGGACACCGCGAATTCGCCGCTTGGAGCCTACCGATGGGAATTCACCGACCGCGCATTGACCGAGCAACTCTTGCTCGAAGAAGAGGGTCAGCCCGCGACGGTTGAACGCGGCCATGCGGCGATCCGATACGTAAATCCGACGACGGGCGGGGACGTGATGGCGACGATCCGCTGCGAGTTTCATCGTCTGCGGGCCGGGACGGAGACGGCGACTCGCCGCGAGGTCGGTTCGACCGTGTTCCAGGTGTTTGACGGACGCGGTGCGATTGTCATCGATGGCGAGACGCACAAGCTCGACATCGGCGACATTTTCGTCATTCCGTCGTGGGTGCGTTGGGCGTTGCGGGCGGAAACCCAGTTCGATCTTTTTCGCTTCTCGGACGCGCCGATCATGGAGCGGCTCAACTTCGCCCGCACGCTGGTCGAAGGCGGCGCGCCGTGAAGAAAGAGCCGACTTCAAGCCGGCGCATCCATCCCTCTCAGCCGCACAGGCCGATCAATGGATTTCCGTTCTGGAATGGCGGGATTCCCAGCGCTGGCGAACCCGGCGATTATGCGCTATGTAGGTAGAATATTCTTAAGCCGGAAACTGGCGCCTCATGGCCCTCAGCATCAAGGATCCCGAAACCGAACGGCTGGCGCGCCTGCTCGCCGAGCGCACCGGCGAGTCCCTCACCATCGCGACCCGCCGCGCCCTGGAGGAACGTTTGCGTCGGATGGGGACCGAGGCGCGCAAGGCGGCGCTGCTGGAGGATCTCGCCGCCAGCCGTCGGCGCTGGCGCGCCCTCCCCGTGCTCGATTCCCGCGGCGCCGACGAAATCATCGGCTACGACGAGAACGGACTGCCGTAGCTATGGTGATCGACACATCGGCGATTGTCGCCATCGCGCTCGACGAGCCCGAAGCGCCGGAGTTCGAGCGGCGCATCGCCGACGCCTCCGTCCGTTTGATCTCGGCGGCCACCCTGCTTGAGGCGGCGATGGTCATCGAGACGCGCCTGGGCGAAGCGGGGGGCGGCGAGCTCGACCTTTGGCTGCACAAGGCCGGCGTCGAAATCGTCGCGGTGGATGCCGAACTTGCCGATCAGGCGCGGCGCGCCTGGCGCCGCTTCGGCAAGGGTCGCCACCCCGCCGGGCTGAATTTCGGCGACTGCTTCTCCTACGCCCTCGCCGCCCTCACGCAGGAGCCCTTGTTGTTCAAGGGCCGGGATTTCAGCAAAACCGACGTGCGCGCCGCTTGATCGCGACTTCGACCTTCGACCAGTCGATTGCGGCGATATGCCGGACGGACGGGAACGCGGCGGCCAGGCCAATCAAGCCGCTTGCGACCGCGCCCGGCGTCAACTCAACCCTCCGCCTTCGGTTGGCCCTGCCCGCTCACGCCCGCTTCTCTTCTCGATTGCGCGCGTCGATCAGCGCCATCAGCATCGGCCCCGGCGCGAAGGTTTTGGCCTGGGCCTTGCGCGGCCGCCTCGATCTCGTCCAATGACGGCGCTCGCGGCAATCCCTCCACCAGGGCGCGGAAGCGGCGATGCACGACGCTCCAGTTCGGGCCGAGATCGCCCCCCGCCGGCAGCGGGACGCCCTGCTCCAGCCCCGCCGCGATCATCTTGGCGAGATCGCGCCGGGCCAGCGTCACCCGCTCGCGGGCGCGGCGCAACGCCTCCCGCTCGGCGCGGACGTCTTCGGCCAAAGCCTCGAATTCCTGCGCCCGCGCCACCAGCGGCGACAGGTCGAAGCCGAACGCGGCCGTGATCGCCCCGTCCCTGCCCTTGCGGGCATAGCGTTTGCCGTTGGGACTGTCGCGCCGCAGCACGATTCCGGCCTCCACCAGCGCGCTGAGATGCCGGCGCAGCGTCGAGGCGGCCATGCGATGCGCGCGCAGGCTCAAATGCGCGTTGGAGGGAAACACGACGAGATCGTCGCCGCTGAGCACGGTTTCGGGATGGAAACTCAACAGCGCGTCGAGCACGCCCAGCGCCCGCTCGCTCAAAGCCGCTCGCGCGCGGCGCACAGCGCGCGGAAGACGGTCCATTTATGCGCTTTGGCGGCGGGCGCGCGCGCGTTGGCGACCGCGCGGGAGGCGATTTGGGCGTGCGCAAGCGGCCGGCGCCCGAAGTGCGTCGTGGCGAGAGACATCGAGGTCATTTTTTTCATCGGGCAAAAGAATATCGCTCGCCCCAAAGCGCGCCAACCCCAAAGCGCGCCAACTTGACAGCGATTCCCGGAAATGATCTTCTCTCGGTTGTCACACAGAGCGAAGAGGCTTCCGAACGGAGACGTTTGGGGGCCTTTTCCTTCTGCTGGGGATGCTCCTGGAATAGCTCGCGGCGGCTTCAGTCCGTCGCGCTTTCGGTTTCGACAAACTCCTGCAACAACCGCGGCAGACGCTGCGCCAGAAACTCGGCGAAGCCTCGACCGCGGGAATTCGTCAGCGCCACGCGGATTTCGCGCGTGGAGGCGCTGATATCGGCCAGCTCGGACCCATCGGCGCCCCGCACCCGCACCACGCTGGCCGCGCGCCCTGCCCGTTCGGGCGCGGCGGCGGCGAAGGCGCGCGCGAATCGTTGGTCGGGCGCGGCGCTCGCGAAATCCGGCCTGGCGACCAAAGCGCGCACGCGTTTCAGCGCCGCCGGCGTATTCAGCGCTTGTGCGAAAGCCTGCCAGCGCGGCCGGCCGGCTTTGGCGGCCTTGCCGATCGAAACCGCGATCTCGCGCGGCACGCAGCGCGCCACGGAGATGAGCTTGGAGGCCTCAGCCTTGTCGATGGCGAGCGCCTGTGCGATCAGCGCGCGGCCGCGGCCGGCCTCCTCCAGCCGCAACGCGAACAGAGCGCGCTCGATGAAGGAGAGATCCTCGCGCGCGGAATTCTCCAGACCCTGCGCGACCACGAGATCGTCGTCCGACAGCGCGCGCACGATCGCCTTGACCTTCAGCCCGAGCTGGCGCGCGGCGCGCAGCCGGCGATGGCCGTAGGCCGCCTGAAAGCGCCCCGCCCCGGTAGCCCGCACGAGGATGGGCACCTCCTGGCCGCGCGCCTCCAGCGAGGCCTTGAGCGCGGCGAAGGCGGGATCGTCGTCATGGGCGAAACGGTCGGCGAACGGGGACGGGTCGATCAGCTCCGGGTCCAGCTCCAGCACCTGCGCGGCTTGAGCGATCTGCGCGCGCAAATCCTCGTTCTCGCGCTCGACGCCGGAGAAAGTGTCGCGCATCGAGCGCACCGGGCCGGAAGGGGCGCGGGGGCGGCTCTCGGCGTTGTCAGCTGACAACGCGGCGGTTTGCGCGAACAGGCCACGAATCGCGTCGGTGCGCTTGCTCATCGTCCCCACGCCCGTTGCAGGAGACCCAGAACCTCGCGATTGGCGGCGTTGACCGATTCGAGCGCGCGCTCGTAGGCCGCGCGTCCGACCGAGGCCTTTTCGAGTTCGTACAGGGATTGCTTGGTCAGCCCGGCGTTGGCGATCGCGGTAGAGCGCCACACCGTCGCCTTCAAGACATCGGCGCCGAACAGCGAGCGCAACAGCGCCACGATCTGCGTCTCGGGCACGTCGTTGGGGTCGTGCCGCGTCACCACGTAGCGGATAAAATCGTAATCGAGCCTGCCGCCGGCGTCCTCGATCACCGTCATCACATCGGAGGTCATCAGCAGGAACTGGCTCATGCTGGCGACATCCACCATCTGCGGATGGATCGTCACCAGCAGCGCGGTCGCCGCATTGAGCGCGCCCATGGTGAGATAGCCCAGCTGCGGCGGGCAGTCGATCACGACAAAATCGAAATCGTTCTCGACCTCGCGGATCGCGGCGCCGACGCGGCGGAAGAACAGATCCTCGCCGCGATGCGAACGCTCCAGCATCGCGCGCGGGGTGTGATGCTCGAACTCCATCAGTTCGAGATTGGCCGGCGCCAGCGACACGCCCTCGAAATAGGTCGGGCGGGCGATCTCGCGCATCGGCCGGCGGTCGGAATCGTAGCGCAGCGAGCCGTACAGCGTCTCGTTGTCGCCGACGTCGAATTCCGGCTGGCGGCCGAACATGCCGGAAAGCGAGGCTTGCGGATCGAGATCGATCGCCAGCACGCGGAAGCCCTCCAGCGCGAGGAACTGCGACAGATAAAGCGCGGTGGTGGTCTTGGCCGAGCCGCCCTTGAAGTTGGCGACCGCGATGATCTGCAATTTCTCGCCCGCGCGCCGGCGCGGCTGGAACGCCAGCGCCTCGCGCGGTCGCGTGGCGGCGAGATAGTCGCGCAATTGCGTGATCTGGCTCGCGCCATAGGAGCGCCGGCCGCCGGCGGCGAGGGCAGGGCAGGGGCCCAGGCCGTCGAGCGAGAGCTGGCGCAGATAACCGTCGGACACGCCGAGGAATTTCGCCGCCTCGCCCGAGGAGAACGGCCGCAGGGTCTTGCGCGAGGCGGGCGGAAACAGGCTCGCCGACAGCGCGTGCATCTGCGCCGACAAGACCTTGGCGTGGCGGCCGATGCGCGCCAGCGGCGTTTCCACTATGGTGGCGGGGAACTGCACCCGAGACGCTTTCCTGACGTATTTACGGACAAATTCCGTCTCGGCATTAAACGGCGATTCTCGCGTTTGGCAAGAAATTGTTCGTTAATGAATCGTTAATGCCCGGCTGTGTCGTGCAGAGCCAGATCTCCGGCCGCGATCCGGGGTTATGATTTGCTCCCTTGTTTGGTCTTCGGACCACAGAAAATTCCGTATAGCGCCGACAGGACATCCTTCGCGGCGGAACTCGACAGCGAGTAATAGATCGTCTGCGATTCGCGCCGCGTCGCGACGATCTCGGCCTCGCGCAGCCTGGCCAGATGTTGCGACACGGCGGACATGGCGAGGCCGACGGCATGTTGCAGCTCGGTCACCGTGCGCTCGCCGGCGTAAAGCTCGCACAGGATCATCAGACGCGGCCGGCTGGCCATCGCCTTCAGCAGACTTTCCGCTTCCTCAGCCTGCTTCTGCAGCTTCTCTATTTTCATGCTTGCTAACTTAGCATTTGCTGATATATAGGTCAAATCCGCCCCCGAGCGCTGATGCGACGCCTCGCCCGCGCCGGTTTCGAACAGACGGCAAGCCGATCTGAAGGTTTCGCTGATCTGAAGGTTTCAAAGGAGACCAACATGAGCTATCACATCTCGCGCACGATCGAGGGCGGCTTCGAGGCCGCCATTGCCCGCGTCACGGCGGCGCTGCTGGCCGAAGGGTTCGGCGTACTGACGCAGATCGACGTCACCGCCACGCTGAAGGCGAAACTCGGCCAGGATTTCCGGCCCTATCGCATCCTGGGCGCCTGCAATCCGGGCCTCGCCTTGCAGGCGTTGCAAGCGGAGGACAAGGTCGGCGTCATGCTGCCGTGCAATGTCGTGGTGCAGCAGCGCGACGACGGCGAAATCGAAATTTCCGCCATCGACCCGTCGGCGCCGATGCGCGCGATCGGCAATCCCGCGCTCGACGCCGTCGCCGCTATCGTGCGCGAAAAACTGCAAAAAGTGGTGGCGGCGGCGTGAGGCCTGGCCGCATCCGCGCCCGATGCGGCCAAAACGAACTTCTCATATCGCCCTCACGTGATAAACATGCGCGGCGCGCGGGCGATGGGTGAGGTGGATGTTCAGGGAGCCGGAGATCGAGCTGTCGCCGAAAGTGGCGGACGAGGTCAAATTTTCCACCTGCTACATGTGCGCGTGCCGCTGCGGCATCAAAGTGCATATCCGCGATGGCGAGATTCGCTACATCGAGGGCAACAAGAACCATCCCGTCAACAAGGGCGTGCTGTGCGGCAAGGGCGCGTCGGGCATCATGCAGCATTATTCGCCCGCCAGACTGCGTAAACCGCTGAAGCGGGCAGGCGAGCGCGGATCGGGCGAATTCGTCGAGATCGAATGGGACGAGGCGATGGAGATCGCGCGAGCCCGGCTCGACCACATCCGCCGCACGGACCCCAAGAAACTCGCCTTCTTCACCGGCCGCGACCAGAGCCAATCGCTGACGGGTTGGTGGGCGATGCAGTTCGGCACGCCGAATTTCGCCGCGCATGGCGGCTTCTGCTCGGTCAATATGGCGGCCGCCGGGCTCTACACCATCGGCGGCTCGTTCTGGGAATTCGGCGAGCCCGATTGGGACCGCGCCAAATATCTCCTGATGTTCGGCGTTGCGGAGGATCATGATTCCAACCCGATCAAGATCGGGCTGGGCAAGATGAAGGCGCGCGGCGCCAAGATCGTCTCGGTCAACCCGATCCGCACCGGCTATTCGGCAATAGCCGACGAATGGATCGGTCTGCGGCCGGGCACGGACGGGTTGTTTGTGCTGTCGCTCGTGCATGAATTGCTGAACGCCGACGCGATCGACCTCGATTATCTCGTGCGCTACACCAATGCCGGCTGGTTGCTGATCGAGGCTCCCGGCACGGCCGAGCACGGCCTGTTCGCGCGCGACGCCGAGGGCGACCCGCTGAGCTACGATCAACACGCGCGCGGCCTGGCCAAGGCGAAGGCGGCCGACATCGCGCCCGCCGTGGTTGGCGAGTTCACGCTGCCGGACGGGCGCCGCGCCGTGCCCGCGTTCCAGCGCATCGCCGAGCGCTATATGGGGGCGGAATACGCGCCCGAGACGGTCGCGGCAGCCTGCGGCGTCGAGGCCGAAATGATCCGCCGGCTGGCCCGCGAGATCGCCGACATCGCCTTCAGTCAGGCGATCGAACTCGACGTGCGCTGGACCGACTGGGCGGGCCGCGTGCATGAAAAGATCATCGGCCGGCCGGTGGCGATGCACGCCATGCGCGGCATCTCCGCCCATTCCAACGGCTTCCAGACCTGCCGCGCGATCCATCTGCTGCAATGTTTGATTGGCGCGGTCGAGTGCCCCGGCGGCTTCCGCTTCAAGCCGCCGTTCCCCAAGCCGATACCGCCCGAGCAAAAGCCGGCCGGCAAGACAACCGCGCCGCTGACGCCGCTCACCGGTATGCCGCTCGGCTTCATCCTGGGGCCGGAGGATTTGTTGATTGACGAAGCGGGCAGGCCGATCCGGATCGACAAGGCCTATTCGTGGGAAGCGCCGCTCGCCGCCCACGGCCTGATGCATATGGTGATCTCCAACGCCTGGGCGGGCGATCCCTACCGAATCGATACGCTGATGATGTATATGGCGAATATGAGCTGGAACAGCGCCATGAACACCAGGCGCGTGATGGAGATGCTGACCGACAAGGACGCCGACGGATCTTATAAGATTCCCTACATCATCTATTCCGACGCCTATGCCTCGGAGATGGTCGCCTATGCCGATCTGGTGCTGCCCGACACAACTTATCTGGAGCGCTGGGACTGCATCTCGCTGCTCGACCGGCCGATCTGCGACGCCGACGGGCCGGCCGACGCGATCCGCCAACCCATCGTGCAACCCGACCGCGACGTGCGCGCGTTCCAAAGCGTGTTGCTCGATCTCGGCGCGCGTTTGAGGCTGCCGGGCATGACGCGCGAGGACGGAAGCCCGCTTTATCCCGGCGGCTATCCCGATTATATCGTCAACCACGAGCGCACGCCCGGCATCGGTCCGCTGGCGGGTTTTCGTGGCGCGGACGGCGGCGCGAGCGGGCGCGGCGCGGTCAACCCGAAACAACTCGACGCCTATATCGAGCACGAATGTTTCTGGCGTCACGAACTGGCGCCGGAGGAGAAGTTCTACAAATTCGCCAACAAATCCTATCTGGACTTCGCGGTGCGGATGGGCTTCGTCGCGACGCCCGAACCGATCGTGCTGCAACTCTATTCCGAGCCGATGCAGAAATTCCGCCTCGCGGCCGAAGGGCACGGGCCGGTGCAGCCGCCCGAGGCGATGCGCGCACGGTTGCAACAAGCGTTTGATCCGCTGCCGATCTGGTATGCGCCTTATGAGGAGGCGAGCGTGGACCGCAAGGCCTATCCGCTGCACGCGCTGACGCAGCGGCCGATGATCATGTATCATTCCTGGGGCTCGCAGAACGCGTGGCTGCGGCAGATTCTGGGCCGCAACAAGCTGTATCTGGCGACCGCGAAAGCGCGCGAGCTAGGGCTGGTTGATGACGACTGGGCGCGCGTGACCAGTCACAATGCTACAATCAAGGTGCAGGTCAAGACGATGGACGGCGTCAATCCCGACACGGTGTGGACCTGGAACGCGATCGGCAAGCGGGCGGGGGCGTGGAACCTCGCGCCGGATGCGGCGGAAGCGCGCAAGGGCTTCCTGCTCAATCATCTCATCAGCGAACTGTTGCCCGGCGAGGAGGAGAAGAGCCGCCGCGCTAACTCCGATCCCGTCACCGGTCAGGCGGCCTGGTTCGACCTGTGCGTGCGGGTGGAGAAATGCGAGCCGGGCGCGGAGTTGAGCGAACCGCAATTTCCCGATCTGCCGCAACTGGTTGGATTGAAGCCCGCGCCGCGCATCAGCCAATTTGGCGCGAAGCTGAGCCAACGGCGGACGCCGGCGAAATGACCAGCCTTCCCCATGGCCCCAGCCCGAAGCGGCTCGGCCTCGTCATCGATCTCGACACCTGCGTCGGCTGTCACGCCTGCGCGACCAGTTGCAAGGAATGGAACGCGAGCGGCCATAGCGCGCCGCTGACCGACGTCAACGCCTATCAGGCCGAGCAGCGCGGCGTCTGGTTCAACCGCGTGTTCACCTATGAGGCCGGCGGATGCGGGGCGGATGCGCGCACCGTGCATTTCCCCAAGAATTGCCTGCATTGCGAGACGCCGGATTGCGTGACGGTGTGCCCGACCGGCGCGTCCTACAAGCGCGCGGAAGACGGCATCGTTCTGATTGATCACGACAAGTGCATCGGTTGCAAATTGTGCTCCTGGGCCTGTCCTTATGGCGCGCGCGAGGTCGATGAGGTCGAGGGCGTGATGAAGAAATGCACGCTCTGCATCGACAAGATCTACAATGAGAACCTGCCCGAGGCGGAGCGCGTGCCGGCCTGCGTCTCGACGTGTCCCGTCAACGCCCGCCATTTCGGCGACTTCAACGATCCGGGTTCCGATGTGTCGCGCCTGACGCGCGAGCGCGGCGGTTTCGACCTGATGCCGGAGACAGGGTGCAAGCCGACCAGCAAATATCTGCCGCCGCGGCCGGGCCGACGCGGCCCCGCAGCTCCAACCAAACCCGCCGAGCGGGCCGCCGGCGAGCCGACCGGGCTGTTGCGCTGGGTTGACCGCATCCTGTCCCGGTAGGCGTCATGCATCCCGCCGCTTCCGTTATTCTGTTCACCACCGCCTCGGGCGCGGGCTACGGCCTGTTGCTGTGGCTGACTTTGTTCGCGCTCGCCGGCCTCGCGCCGATGACGAGCCTGTTCGGCCTCGTCGGCTTAAGCGCGGCGCTGGCGTTGATCACAACCGGGTTGCTGGCCTCGACCTTTCACCTCGGCCGGCCGGAGCGGGCTTGGCGCGCGTTGACGCAATGGCGCTCGTCCTGGTTGGCGCGCGAGGGCGTGGCGGCGATTGCGACTTATGTCGTCGTGGGGCCGTTCGCGCTGGGCTGGGTGTTTCTCAATCGCGTCGACGGGCCGTTCGCCGTCTGCGCCGCGCTGAGCGGCGCGATGGCCGCCCTCACCGTCGCCTGCACGGCGATGATCTATGCCAGCCTGAAGCCGATCCGGCAATGGAGCCATGGTTGGACCGCGCCGGTCTATCTGTCGCTGGCCGCCGCCACCGGCGCTATTCTGTGGGTCGATCTGACGCTGGCGTTCGGCGCGTTCCGACCGGCGTTTGGTTGGCTTGGCGTCGCGTCGATGGCGCTCGCCGCGCTGGCGAAGCTGCGCTATTGGCGCGTAATCGACAATCAGGCGCCGCGCTCGACGCTGGCGAGCGCGACCGGCCTGTCATCTTTCGGCGCGGTTCGATTGCTGGAATCGCCGCATACGGAAGAAAATTACGTGATGCGCGAGATGGGCTTCCGCGTCGCGCGCAAACATGCCGCGAAGCTGCGGCGCTTCGTCATCGCGGCGCTGTTCGCGATTCCGCTGTTGGCGCTGCTTGGCATCGCGCTCGCCGCGCCGCCGCTTGTTTCCGCGCTCGCCGCGGGACTGGCGACGCTCAGCGCCGCCGCGGGCGTGGGGGCCGAACGCTGGTTGTTCTTCGCCGAGGCGACCCATGTTTCGACATTGTACTACGGCCTCCCGGGTTGAGCCGGATGCCGTCGGCGTCGATCGCGCGGACCCGCGCACGCGTCTGGCTTGACATCGGCGTTCCCCAGGCCATGTCTAGTTGGGAGCTTTCCGGTGCATGAGCGCAGCGCGGCCGCGACGGGGGATGGATTTATGAACGAGCAGGCCGTTTCCAATCAAAAGTCGATGTCGATCATCGTCACCAAGGGCTCGCTGGACTGGGCCTATCCGCCGTTCATCCTCGCCACCACCGCCGCCGCGATGGGGGTCGATGTGACGATGTTCTTCACCTTTTACGGCCTGCCGCTGCTGTTGAAGAAGCTCGATTTGGAGGTGACGCCGCTCGGCAATGCGGCGATGAGGATGCCGGTCATGGGCATGCATATGGCGATGCCGAATGTCGTGGGCATGCTGCCGGGCGTCAACGCGGCGGCCACCGTCATGATGAAGAACCTCATCAGGAAGAAGGGCGTCGCCTCGATCGAGGAATTGCGCGATCTCGCGGTGGAGGCCGACGTCAAGCTGATCGCCTGCCAGATGACGATGGATCTGTTCGAATATGAAACCAGGGACATGATCGACGGCGTGAAACTCGGCGGCGCGGCGACCTATATCGAGAAGGCGCTCGCCTCCCACATCAACCTGTTTATTTGATCGGGGAAGGAGAGACTATGGCCGACGTCACGCTCGACGCGAAGGGATTGAACTGCCCGCTGCCGATCCTGCGTGCCCGCAAGGCGCTGAAGGACGTGCCGCCCAACGGCACACTGGAGATTCTCGCCACCGATCCCGGCTCGCTGGAGGATTTCGCCGCCTTCTGCCGCACCACCGGCAATATTCTGGCCGAGCAATCCGCGCACGGCGGCGTCTATCGCTTCGTGATCAGGCGCGCCTCGGACTAGGCGCGGCTTGAAATTCCCGCCCTTTGCAAGCACACACTGTCGTTGGCGAATCTCGCGCCGGGATGGAGGTTTGAAGGCGGATGGTTACGACACGCAACGAAGCGCTCAGCAAAGTCCCCGAAGTCACGCTCGGCTTCTGGATCATCAAGATTCTGGCGACGACGCTGGGTGAAACCGGCGGCGATGCGGTTTCGATGTCGATGGGCCTGGGCTATGCGGCCGGCACGCTCATTTTCGCCGCGGTGTTCGTGGCCGCGGTCGGCGCGCAGGTGCGGGCGCAACATTTCGTGCCCTGGCTCTATTGGCTGACCATCGTCGCCACGACCACGGTCGGCACGACGCTGGCCGATTTCGCCGATAGGTCGCTGGGCATCGGCTATGCCGGCGGCTCCTCGCTGCTGCTGGCTTTGCTGGCCGCTTCGCTGGCGATCTGGCGCTGGTCGGAGGGCGCGGTTTCGGTCGACACGGTAGCGACTCCCCGGGTCGAGGCGTTCTACTGGGTGACGATCCTGTTCTCGCAGACCCTCGGCACGGCGCTCGGCGACTGGATGGCCGACACCAACGGTTTTGGCTTCGGCGGCGGCGCGCTGGTGTTCGGCGTCGCGCTGGCTTTGGTCGCGGCGGCCTATTCGTTCACCGCCATTTCCCACGTCGCGCTGTTCTGGCTGGCGTTCATCCTCACCCGGCCGCTGGGGGCGACGGTCGGCGACCTGCTCGACAAGCCGTTGGCGCAAGGCGGCTTCGCGCTGAGCCGCTACTACGCCTCGGGACTGCTGGTGGTCGCGATTGCGGCGCTGATCTACCTGCTGCCGCAAAGGGCGGGCCGCCCTCGCGCGACAGCGGCCTAGAGCCTTGCGCGACCGCGCGATCCTGCCGATCGGCTGCGGCGGCTAGAGTATCCGTGTTGGTCAAGGGTCAGAAAGTCGGTGTATGTCGCGTCGAGCGGCCGTGCCTTTGCGACTGATTGTGGCGTGGGAACGCGGTT
>JAYUFK010000203.1:0-4743 GCA_043739325.1 Methylocapsa sp.
ATTGCTCGCGTCGCGCTCCGCCGTCGTCGGCGCGCGCGGCGAGAGGAACGGAAGGCGCAAGTCGGGTGCAATCTATTCGTTGAAGTTAAAAAAAGGTCCGACGGGTGGTCCAGTCGCGACATGCGGTCCCGCCGAACAGGGAGGACGGCTACGCTAGTCCGATTCGGTCCACGCTGCAGGACGCCATGCGACAACGCACAGGAAACTTCACCGTGCATGTTCCCATCGTGAGGCGGGCGCCAGCCCTCAATCATCGCCCTTGCCGACGTAACGGCTATAGGCCGCAATCCAATCTTCGGCGATATCGTGTTGCGCTTCAACGATGTCGACTTCGTTGGCGCAAACCAATTGGCAAAGCCGGGTTTCGAGCCTGTCCTTGCGTTCGGCATTCTCGATAGCCGCAATCGAGCGCCGCGGTTCCGGCCAGAGGTTCGCATCTTCATCGGACCGGCCAAGGCAAAGCGGAACGAGATGGTCGATCTGAAAGTTCGGATGCGCTTCTGTTGGGAGGCCATAGCGGACGAGGATGGCGTCGGCGCGCTCGCGGGGCATAAAGCGCAAGGCCGCCGTCGGCTGTCCGCAAATCTCGTCGAAATCGGTTGAACGAACTGCGCCCGGCGTGATCACCGGATCGGGCATAGTTCCGACGGATTGCGCGAGCGCTTGCGTTGCAGCAAGGGCGAGCGCAAGCGCGGGCGCAAGTGGCGCGAGGCGGGTCATTGCTGGGCGCGACCGTCTCGCTTCTGACCCCGCGCCACTATCTGAAGATCGAAGTCTGGAAGCGGCCTTTGCAGCTGCATGGCTTCGGCGGGCGGCACAGTCATCCATTGTTCGATCTCGACCGCCTTCGTCAGGATCACCGGCATGGCTTTGGAATGAATGGGCGCAACGATGGCGTTCGGCTCGGTTGTCAGGAAGGCGAACAAGTCGTTTGTCGTTTCGCCGCCTCGAGACTTGCCCTTGTGACAAGCGGGTGCAACTGATTGCAGAGGTGCGCTCATGTCTTCTTCAGCGACAGCGATGAGACCACCTGCCCGATCGGCGAGAGATGGTCGGCAAGACGCTGCCGCAAGCCCGCCTCTAGTCGATCGCTGAACGTCTTCGGCGCATCCGCCTCGCCGTTGAGTGTCAGCGCGCTCGCCAACGATGGCGCAAAGGTCACTCGGAAGAAGCCAGCGCGCCGGGCCGCCAGCGCCTCCGCGTCGCCGTCTCGCTCGTATTGTGCCCAAGCGCCATCGGCGACCGCAGAGAAGGCGCTGCTTTCCAGGTTCAAGCCGCCGAATTGCGCACCATTGGCGAACGGCGCGAGCGTCTCCATAGGCGTCCGCCCATAGGCCGTGAGGAGCATCCGCGCGCGCTCGTCGGCCGTCATCGCGCCGTCGATCACCATGTCGGCAAGGACGAGGTTTGCGCAGTCGTGAAGCGCGAACATTGGCGTCGTTCCGGCGGTGTCGAGCGACGGCATGACGACGACCAGGCGACCGCCTGAGCGCAGCTCCCTGGCGCGCAGCGACAGGAACGTTTCCCAATCCTCCTTCGCTTGGCGAGCGAAGGCGGCTCGGACTTCGCCTGTGCTTCGTTGGATGTAGAAGTGATCGGGTATGGACGTGGGGGCTCGGCTCAGCCATTGCGCCGCGTAGGAACTCCAGCTCAGATCGACATAGTTCGGAGGCAGCACGCTGCGATAGAACGATCGTCCCACCGCGCTCGAAAAGACGTTTGAGTCATCGCGAGCGTAGCTACCGATTGCTTTGTCCACGACCTCGAACAAGGTGCTAAAATCATTGCCCGGCAAGTCGGTGTGCGCAACAACAATTGCCCGATCCGGGCCGACGCGCCCGCGCAGAGCGCCTATCGCCGCGCGGATCGGCGCGAGCGAGTTCATTCCTTCCGAGGAGCCATAGTCGGCGATGACGATGGGGTCGTCGCGATCGCCGATTGCGATCTCGCCGGCGGCCTCCTTGAAAAGAGGCAACCCAATCGCGACCCCTGAAGCCTGCAGGGCGGAGTTTGCGTTGTAGGCTCCGCACCCTTCCATGACGATGCGAGGGGTGAACGGCGCTTCCATCATAGCAACGACCCCTGAAGCCACGTCCGAACAACGACACTGCGCCGGTTCGCGTTATTGGACAAGCCGCACCTGCAGGGTCAGAACATTTCCGCCGCCTAGGCATCTTGCTTCTGGCCACGCGCGGCGATTCGCAGCGCATCATCCGGCAGGGGTCGTTGCAGCCGCAGCGCCTCCTTGGCCGGGGCGGTCATCCAGGTCTAGATACCGTCTGGCTTCGTCAGGATCACCGGCATTGCCTTGGGATGGATCGGCGAGATGATGGCGTTCGGCTCGGTTGTCAGGAACGCGAATAGATCGTTTGTCGTTTCGCATTCCTTGACCTTTCGAACGGATGTCCAGTTCGTCCAAAAGCCGCCGAAAAACGCGAGCGGCCGGGTTTCATCGCCGTTCCATCAACTTCGAATTCCTCGCCTGGCAGGGCAGTGGGAGCGCCAGCCGAATGTGCGCAATAACCTCGGCATCCTGCGGGGAGCGGCTCCACCGCTCTCTTTGAGCTGTTCGCAGCCCAGGCTGAGGAATACGCGCAGTTGCAGGCACAAATCGCTGCAATCGACGCCAAGGTGACCGCGTTGCACAAGGCCGATGAATGTGGCCGACGCTTGGCAAAAGTACCGCATCGGCCCCACGCCGGCCTCAGTTGATTTGCTTGATCGGCCTAGCTAAACCTCGAGCTTCATCTGCCAGTAAGCTTGGAGCAATTCATTTGCTAGCTCGATCTTTGACTTGATACACTTTCGGGCCTTTTCGGACAATGGTTTGGAGTCTGAGCCGGCAATTGAAAGAAGACCGTAGATTGCCGAAACGAGTCGTGCTCCTAGGACGGTATCGGGCGTCCCCAGACCTTTGCACTCTTCGGCATACTCCATTGCGAACTGTTCGCATTCCCATGCGGTCTGAGGATCGACCATGCCCGGAACGAAGTTGGCGGATTGAAACGGCATACCGTTGATGTGTTGTTCCGCTTTTGAGATCGAAAATTTAACTCCCAAACCAAGCCAATATTTCGCGAATTCGTCTTGGCGCAGGCGTCGCCGCACCAGATGCTCAATGCGATCGGACGTCCATATCCGAAATCGCTGCAGGATCCGAATTATAACGAATTTCACAGGACCATCTCGACTTCGAATGGGGCGAGAAATCGTGGGGATTATTGCCCTCGCTAATGCGATCTTTAGTCGGGTTTCCCCGTCGCTCAGGACTCGGCTTGCCGTCGATCGCGATTGTCTTGGCTATTTCCCTTAGCGTCTTTTGACACCAATGCAGATGAAACATGGGTAAAAGAGGCGACGGAGTCGTTCGCACTGCCTTCTGCCGCCAATGCAGATGTATCATGGGATAAAAAAGCGTCGAAGTCGCTGATTAAATCATTCATTTCAATTTGTTTGCAAATGACCCCGGACATTGCCAGTTAGAAGGGCGGGAAAAATTCGCGGTTGGCAGGAAGTCAATATGCTGGAAGGCTCAAATGCGCCAGAAACCCTCAATACCAACGCTAAGAGTTGGATGATAAAGGACGCTGGGGAAGTGCCTTTCCTGTTGAGTGGCACTCATGTTAGGGAAGGCGAACAGACGGGTTCAATTTGCACATTTGAGAATCCGGACGCGCCCTCGCCTACGATCAGCTCTGCGCTCATCGATCTACTGATGCGGGGGCTCAAGCCCTTCGTGAGCGCCAGATGTAGGGGCGGATTACCCGTCAATGGGACCGATTGCCGAACTCGGAAAAACGCAAATGGCGGGATCACGCGCGTTGTGTGTATGACGTAGCGATGGCGGCTCATTTCAGAGCGCTGGAAAGGGCCGACATGAAAGAAGTGGGGTCAATGTCCGAGGACATCGCCATGAAATTCATCCCCGGCTGGCCGGTATTGAGGATCCCGCGCGCCGATACGCCGTCCGAACTTTACCAACGGGCGCTGATGCGCCTCATTTTTAACAGCCCTCGCGAGATGGTGATATGGAGCCCGGAAAGTCGGTTCGTGCGTCTGTGGAAGATCGATCTCGAAGCACGGAGGCTGGAATGACCGAAGTAGAAGATGCGCTGTACGACGAGATCGCCCGCATCGCCGCCAAACAAAAGCGCTATTGGAATTATCAAAGGGAATTCCGCGGCGGGAATTTCCAGCCGGCCATAATGTTAATGCACCTAGCCCTCAAGGCGGCTAAAGAGGTGGCTGGCGAGGCCGATCCGAAAAGGATGGCCAGCGCGGTCGTGGCGCTGCGGGAATTCCAGGACGATGATTAGGAGCCGCCAATGGACGGCGCCGAGGGGATAAGCGCTCTTACAAGGTATGAGGTCGCCCGCAACGCTTTAGCGGTAAAGCCGCGTCGACCCGAGCATCAAGTGGCTGTAGCCGGTCAGGCGAGCGAGCACCGCGGGCATAAGCCGACGTGATTGCGATCGCTGTCCGAGCGTGAACGCGAGTCAGCGCGCCGTGATCGCGGCGGAAATCGCCAGAGAGGAAACAAATGCCGCTAGTCACAACAGGACACACTATGACGCTAGTCGGATCGGAGCCTTGGTCGGTTGCCCTATTTATGCAGGTTGATGGCTCTGACCCCGCAAAGACCGTCCGTGTAACGGCTACGCCAGAATGCCTTGCTTCGCTCGATCCAAAAGGCATCGTGGACAAAGTGAGCGCGCTGGATGTGGCGATGGGCGATCGAATGCG
>JAYUFK010000204.1:0-12988 GCA_043739325.1 Methylocapsa sp.
CCCCTCGGGGCGCGGATGCGCCGCAAAAGTAAGAAAGAAACACATATTGTGTCACCCATCATCCCGGTCAGAAGTGTTACCTATCAGTCCGCTGGACAAGCCACAACGTTCAGTCTTTCACACGCTCCTTCGCCGGAATGAAAGCAGCGGTCTCAGTCGGACGGCAATGCCCCCCTTGTCCGCGCTCCGCTTCGGGCGCCCCACAACCGGACCCCGGCAGCGCTACTGGCGCCCCATCTTGCGGAGAGCGCCGTCGACCTCATGGCAGCGTCTTGTTTCCGAAGCTTCGAGGCTGTCAAGGGCGCGCCGTTTGGCACGTCGCCTCCGGCGATCGCAGACCCTTGACAGCCTCGAAGCTTCGGAAGTTTTGCTCACCATGAGATCGACGGCGCGGTGGGTCGGAGCGGAAGGGGCCCTTTGCCAAGTTTCAGGCAAAGAAAGCAATTGATCGCTGCTCTGGCACTTTCACCTGGCGCGATGAGACAGGTTCAACCGTCACTTCGAGGTCGGGAATTGCGTATCGTGTCCCCGTAATGGCCCGTAATGGTGTCCCCGTAATGCCCCATAGCGCCCGTAATTAATGCCCGTAATGCCCACTATTTAATTCGGCGCGTCCGATAGAGATTCTTGATGTATGAATCGAAGAAGCGTCCCTTCGACGGCGCGGCAATAAATCGTTGATACACGCTCGCTGGAACGTCGGAATAATCGTACACGCTTTGGTTTGTGAATTCGACTTCCAACATTCGAGAGTTCGAGTCATAGCCGATAGACCGAATGCTCGTTGACATAACGCTCGCACGAATCATGAAACAGTTCCTTCACACACCAGCGAATTTAATCAGTCGATCAGCCAATTCCGTGAGGATTTTCGGCTTTTTGTCTTCCTCCCATGCAAAACGCAAAAACTCCCCCACAAGGATCGGGTTTTTCTTGAGGCTTGCGCCGGCGTCGATCGCGTTGCGCGCCTTATTGGACAAGGCCTCCCAATCCGATTTTCCTAGTTCCGACCTGATCTCGTGTTCCAAAGTATGAGGCCAGATCGCGTGTCCGTCGCCCCAATCCACGTTTTTCGGAAAGGGTTCTCCTTTGAGCCCGAGAGCCGATCTGAGAGCGTTGTTGTCTCTCTCGTGCATCAATTTGTGTTCTGGGTTTTCAGTCAGCCCATCTGAGTCAAAAACGACAAAACAAAGAATGTCGAGTTCTTGAGCGATGGTCAGCAACTGCAACATTCCCGACTTGCCGTCAGTAGGTATGATGTGCAGGCCGGCCCTGCGGATCGCTTCCCAACGGTCGTCGAGTAACAGTGTCGCGGAGACAAATGCCCGGTCCTCAATCCCCTCGACGAGGACGAGCCTTTGGCAAAAATATATCTCTGAAGGTTCCGGCCTAAGGGCCGCAAAGAGTTTGGCCCGTGCGACAGTTGGTTTGTCGGGTTTTTTCCCCGTCGCTTTGGCTATTCGGGTAGCGAATCGATCATAGTCTGTAGCGTGAACATGGCATTTTCCAGAAGCCCCGTGTTTCTTGATAAGACGAATTTCCTCGAATGACTCGCCTGACACAAAATACGTGCTGTGCGTCGTAATGATCACCTGGTTGCCGACATCAGTTAAAGCGCGCAAAACGCTCGCGAGGTGCCGCGCCTGCGGAGGATGCTGGTATAGCTCCGGCTCCTCGCACGCAAAAATCAGGGTTGGTTGCTCGGTCTTTTGTTCGCCGCCGGATACGCGCTCAAGAGAGGCCAGCTCCTGAAGAATTGCCAGAAGAAACGAACGTTGCAGACCGTGGCCAAAACGCGTCAGGCTGCCTTTGAATTTTCCTTCGGTAGCTCTGATCCTAGCCTTCGGGTCACTTATCGAAACCGATTTTTCACTGCCTTGAAGCCATTCAACGTCGATGCTTGTATCGGGATGCGAAAAGGCGGCCAAGCGTTTTGCAAGGCTCGCCGAAATCTCCTCCAAGGTGCCTTGCTCCTTTTGCAAAAGTGCGTCGTATTCGACGCGCGTCTTTTGGCGCAATTCCTCCAGAGCGGCATCAAAGTTCACCTTCTGACGGACGGTGCGTTGGAGGAGTTTGCCAAGGGCCGTGGTTCCCGCCTCCTCGGCCTCTTCCGAGGCGTCTTTCACGGCCGGTAAGTAGACCCACTGGACGAACGGTTCCAGCCTCCCAGCGCCCTTGGCGGCACCGTAGAATTTATCAGCGCTGCGCTCGCGAGAACATATGCTCTCGTGCTTCTCTTCATACTCGCGCAGAGCAACGATCATCGCAGCCTTCGTCGGCTTGCTACCCAACGAAGGAAAGTCGGTGAGGCCGCCCGTGACTTCAGCGAAGCGCGTCCGCAAGGGGTCAATCGTGACTTTATTTTTTTCGTCTTCGACGAAAGGAGCGAACTGTTTGAAAATTAAGCGCTCGCCAAATTGCTACACTGGAGCACGCTTTGTTTGGGGATCGAAGTCCGCTCGGGCGGTGATGGCGAGTGTGCCATGTCGAACATAATGCGAAAGAGCGTCTATCGCGGCAGCGGACAAATCACCAAAAATGACTGTAATCTCAACGGGGGCGGTAGTATTTCCGCTATGGAAATCTTCCTCAGTAAGGGTTGCAACGTCAGTAGAGTTGCTTGTCTCCTGGAAAAATATGTTGAGGGCCGACAAAACGGTCGATTTTCCTGCGCCATTCGGCCCGACCAAGCACGTGTGATCGTCAAAATGTATGGTTGCATCTTCATACCCGCGAAAATTGCGGATTTGTACAGAAGTAATTTTCAACGTTCGCCCCCTAGGCGATTCCTTACAAACTCGTGGTCAGCCTATTCCCCGGAGACGCGCGCGTCATGGTCATTCCACGAAATATTTGCGAGGTGAATACCGCGTCGCTTTTAACACACCCAAATACGGTCCCCTCATCCGGCGCATCGCGCCACCTTCTCCCGGAGGGAGAAGGGATCATCCCCCCGCCGTCGCGAAACCTCCATATTGCTCCCGCGCCTCCCCCACTGCTATGACCCGCGCGCCAGCGTGGCGATGAGACGTGAGGGGGCCGCGAATGGTCGGGCAGATGAAGTTGTTGGCGGGCAATTCGAACGGGCCGCTCGCCGAGGCGATCGCCGCGCATGTCGGCGAGCCGCTGACCCGCTGCCACGTCCGCCGCTTTGCCGATCTGGAGATTTTCGTCGAAATTCTCGAAAACGTGCGCGGCCGCGACACTTTTATTATCCAGTCGACCTCTTATCCGACGAATGACAATCTGATGGAGCTGCTAATCATGACCGACGCGCTGCGGCGCGCCTCGGCGCAGCGCATCACGGCGGTCATTCCGTATTTCGGCTACGCCCGGCAGGACCGCAAACCCGGCCCGCGCTCGCCGATTTCAGCCAAGCTGGTGGCCAATCTCATCACCCGCGCGGGCGCCGACCGGGTTCTGACAGTCGATCTGCACGCCGGGCAGATCCAGGGCTTTTTCGATATCCCCACCGACAATCTGTTCTCCGCGCCGACGATGGTGCACGACATCAAAAAGCACGGCGGCGCCAATAACGTCACGATCGTCTCGCCCGACGTCGGCGGCGTGGTGCGCGCCCGGGCTTTGGCGAAACGGCTCGATGCGCCGCTCGCCATCGTCGACAAGCGCCGCGAGCGCGCCGGTGAATCGGAAGTCATGAACATCATCGGCGACGTCAAGGGGCGCAAATGCGTGCTGCTCGACGATATCGTCGATTCGGGGGGCACATTGTGCAACGCCGCCGAAGCGCTGCTGGAAGCGGGCGCGCTGAGCGTTTCGGCCTACATCACCCACGGCGTGCTGTCGGGCGGCGCGGTGGCGCGCATCGCGGCGTCAAAACTGACCGAACTGGTGCTGACCGACACGATCGCCCCGACCGAAGCAGTGCGCGTCGCCCGCAACATCCGCGTCATCTCGATCGCGCCGCTGATCGGCGAGGCGATTGCGCGCATCGCCAAGGAAGAGAGCGTGTCGGTGCTGTTCGATTGACGCGGGCGACCCGGTCGGCGGCTGGAAGGTTTCAAGTCATGACAATCGTCGCCCGCTCGGCCGGGGATGTGAAGGGCGACCAGCAAAACGTCACGTCAATTGCGGGGAGCGAACCAGGCCTGCGCTCGACCCTGCCGCTGGCCGCTGCCTTTGTGGCGATATGGACCGCTTATTTCGCGATCACCAATGCGCCGATGGCGATCCATCACGATATGGCCGAAGCCTATGTGTGGGGGCGCGAGTTTCAGCTCGGCTATAACCAGCATCCGCCGTTCTGGGCCTGGGTTTGCGGGGTCTGGTTTTCCGTGTTGCCGCGCACGGGCTGGGCGTTCGCCCTTCTGAGCAGCTTGAACGCCGGCATCGGCCTGATCGGCGCCTGGATGCTGCTGGGGAACTTCGCCAGCGGGCAAAGGCGAATAGCGGCGACCGCCTTGCTGCTGCTGACGCCGTTCTACACGTTTCTTGCCTATCGCTACAACGCAAACTCGATCTTCCTGTCGATCTGGCCTTGGACGCTGTACTTCTTTGTGCGGTCCATCGAGCGCCGCGGGATCGGCGATGCCCTGCTGTTCGGCGTTTTTATCGGCCTCGGCCTGATGTCGAAATATTACGCCCTGATCCTCGGCGCTTCGTGTTTCCTCGCCGCACTCCAGCATCCGGCCCGGGCAAGCTATTTCGCCTCCGTCCGTCCGTATATATCGGCGATTGTCGCCGCCGCGATTTGCGCGCCTCATATCTGGTGGCTGATCAGCAGCGGCGCGCCGCCGGTGCGCTACCTCGCGCAAGTCTCGGGAAGAGATTTTGGTTCGACCGCGCGCTACGCGGCGATCGCGTTGTTCGGCGCCGTGGCGCAAAACATTCTGGTCTTCGCCGTTGCCGCCTTCGTCAGCCGCACGGGCCCGCGAGACTGGATCGCTTCGCTGCGACAGCGTTGGCGAGACCCGAAATTTCGCCTGCTAACGACGCTCGCGCTCGCGCCGCTGGCGTTGACGATCGTGGCGGCGCTTGTGCTGCGCACGAAAATTTCAACGAACATGACGATCGGCGTCTTCAGCCTTGTCCCGCTGCTGGCGATCGAAATCGTCGGAGTGCGGGACGACGCGCGCCTCAGCCATATCGCAACGCGGCTCGCCGCCGCCCTGACGCTGATTTCGCTGGCACTTTCTCCGGCGATCGCCTTGGTCAAGGCGTCGCTGGCGACGGACGGCGCCGCCATTCAACCGCGGCAGGAGTTGGCCGATGCGGCGACGCGGCTTTGGCGCGAGAAAACCTCGCGCCCGCTGTCCTATGTCGCGGGCAGTTTCGCCTTTGACAATGCCGTGGCGTTCTACAGCGCCGACAGGCCGCATAGCTTCGAGCGATTCGACTTCTTCCGCAATCGGTGGGTCACGCCCGTCGACATCGCCGAATTCGGATTGCTCGCGGTTTGCGTGCGGGATGACGCCGAATGCCTTGCCTCGACCGCACGGTTTGCGACGCCGCAATCGACCCGGACCGAGATGTCGCTCGCCCACGCATTCCTCGGACATGTCGGCGCGCCCGTCCGCTTCGTCGTGACGGTTATTCCTCCGCGCGACCCGAGCGATCTCAAGCCCACACGATAGGCGGCGCGGCGAATAGCCATTGCGGCGTATCGGCGACGCTCGCCTCGCGCGCGATCAGGGCGCTTGTCCGCCGGACATTTCACTTGACTTTGTCTATCCGCCACGCGAGGTTTTGACCGATCGGTCAAGGGTTTTGCGGCCGGGTTTAGCCTGCGTCGCTCGATTTTTCTCGAGAACGCGTCACACCATATTCGGGGGAATGGATGATCAGAGGTCAGTCAGCTCAAGCGTTCGCGGGCATTAGCGCCGCATTCGGCCTCTCGCTCCTTGCGTCGAGCGCCGTCTATGCCGCCGACATCAAGCCGGCGGTGATCTATGACCTCGGCGGCAAGTTCGACAAATCATTCAACGAGGGCGTCTTCAACGGCGCGACGAAGTTCAAGACCGACACCGGCATCGACTTTCGCGACCTCGAAATCCAGAACGACGCACAGCGCGAGCAGATCCTGCGCAAGTTCGCCAAGGACGGCTTCAACCCGATCCTGATGCCCGGCTTCGCCTGGGCCACGGCGCTGGAAAAGATCGCCACCGAATTTCCCGACACCAAGTTCGGCATCATCGACATGGTCGTCGACAAGCCTAACGTCCAGTCGATGCTGTTCAAGGCGCATGAAGGTTCGTTCCTGGTCGGCGTGATCGCCGCCAAGGCGTCGAAGACCGGCAAGGTCGGCTTCGTCGGCGGCATGGATATTCCGCTGATCTCGCAGTTCGGCTGCGGCTACGCCCAGGGCGTCAAATACGTCAACGCCAAGGACGAAGTGTTCGCCAACATGACGGGCACGACGCCGGCCGCGTGGAACGATCCGGTCAAGGGCGGCGAAATCGCCAAATCGCAGATGGATCGCGGCGCCGACGTTGTCTACGCCGCCGCTGGCGCCTCCGGCCAGGGCGTGCTGAAAGCCGCCGCGGACGCTGGCAAGCTCGGCATCGGCGTCGATTCCGATCAGGATAATCTGTTCCCCGGCAAAGTGCTGACCTCGATGCTGAAGCGCGTCGATGTCGCGACTTACGACATGTTCAAGTCGGTCAAGGATGGCACCTGGAAGAGCGGCATCACGGTGTTCGGCCTGAAGGAAAACGGCGTCGGCTATGCCGTTGACGAATGGAACAAACCATTGATGACGCCAGAGATCATGTCCGCCGTCGACGCGGCGAAAGCCGATATCATCTCGGGCAAGATCCAGGTCCATGACTTCATGGCCGACAGCAAGTGCCCGGTGTGATTTCTCTTCTCCCCGCCGTTTGCGGCGAGAAGGTGGCGGCGTAGCCGACGGATGAGGGGCGGCGCTGACGGTTGCCGATCTTGTCGGTCGCGCAGGCGCCGCGGAACCACAATAAACTAGGCGCCTGCGCTGCCCCTCATCCGGCGCTGCGCGCCACCTTCTCCCCGCAAGAGGCGGGGAGAAGCGAATAGCATCGGGGGCATCATTGACAGTCGAGGCCGGCGGGGCGCCCGCGATCGAACTTATCGGCATCGACAAGAGCTTTGGCCCGGTTCACGCCAATAACAATGTCAATCTGCGCGTCGAGCGCGGCGTGATCCACGGCATCGTCGGCGAAAACGGCGCCGGCAAATCGACGCTGATGTCGATCCTCTATGGTTTCTACGAAGCCGACGCTGGCGAAATCCACATCAACGGCAAACCGGTGCGCATCCGCTCGTCGCGCGAGGCGATCGCCTGCGGCATCGGCATGGTGCATCAGCACTTCATGCTGGTGCAGCCGCTCAGCGTGCTCGAAAACGTCATGCTCGGCGCCGAAGGCGGCCCGCTGCTGGCGCGCGGCGAGCAGGCGTTGCGCATCAAGCTCGCGCATCTCGCCAAGGAGTACGGGCTGGAGGTCAATCCTGACGCCATCGTCGGCGAGCTCTCGGTCGGCCTGCAGCAGCGCGTTGAAATTCTGAAAGCGTTGGTGCGCGGCGCCGAGATTCTTGTGCTCGACGAACCCACGGCCGTGCTGACGCCAGCCGAAGCCGACCAGTTGTTCGACATGCTGCGCACGCTGAAAGCACAAAACAAGACCGTCATCTTCATCACCCACAAGCTGCGCGAGATCATGCGCCTGACGGATCGCGTCTCGGCCATGCGGCGCGGCGCGATGGTCGCGGATTTCGAGACAGCGAAAACCTCGCCTCCGGAACTCGCCGATGCCATGGTCGGGCGTAAGGTCATCCTGCGCATCGAGAAAGGCCCGTCGCATCCCGGCCCGATCGCGCTCGAAGCCAAAAACCTCGTGGTGCGCGACGATCGCGGCGTGACGCGGCTCGACAATGTCTCCTTCACCTTGCGCCAGGGCGAGATTTTGGGCATCGCCGGCGTCGCGGGCAACGGCCAATCGGAACTGATCGAGGCGCTCGCTGGCATTCGGCCGTTGACCTCGGGCCAGATCATCCTGAATGGCGCCGAACCGCCGCTTGAAGCGCGCAATCCGCGGGGCATGCGCGCGCTCGGCGTTTCGCATGTGCCGGAGGATCGCCACCGCATGGGCCTCGTCATGCCGTTCGAAGCGTGTGAAAGCGCCATGCTGGGATTTCATCACGACGCGGTCTACGGCGGCTTGCTGTTCGATCGCAAGGCGATCATCGCCGACGAAGCCAGGAAGATGGAGGCGTTCGACATCCGGCCGCGCGCGCCATTGCTCGAGACCGCCAATTTCTCCGGCGGCAACCAGCAAAAGCTGGTGCTGGCGCGCGAAATCGAACGCAATCCGCTGGTCATGCTGGTGGGCCAGCCGACGCGCGGCGTCGACATCGGCGCAATCGAATTCATCCACAAGCGCATCGTCGCGCTGCGCGACGCCGGCAAGGCGGTGCTGCTGGTTTCGGTCGAGCTCGACGAGATCATGGCGCTCTCGGATCGCATCATTGTTCTCTGCGGCGGCCGCATTACCGGCGAGCGTCTGCCCGGAGCGACCAACGCACAAGACTTGGGGTTGTTGATGGCCGGCGTCAGCGAGCATGCGGCTTGAGCGCGCCCCTCGCGCCACTCCCCCGATGGGCCGACGTCGCGCTGATCCCGCTCATCAACGTCGCCGCCGCCTTCATCATCGCCGGCTTCGTCGTCATCGCAATTGGCGAGAACCCGATTGAGGCGATCAAATTGCTTGTCGGCGGCTCGCTCGGTAATCTCGAAGGCATCGGCTTCACGCTGTATTACGCCACGAGCTTCATATTCACCGGCCTCGCGGTGGCGATCTGCTTTCACGCCGGACTGTTCAACATTGGCGTTGAGGGACAGGCCTATATCGCCGGCCTTGGCGCCGCGCTTGTCTGCCTCTATCTCAGTTTTCTCCCCGGCTACACCCTGGCTTTCGTCGCAATTCTCGCGGCGGCGTTGTTTGGCGCCGCGTTCGCCGCGATTCCCGGTTATCTCCAGGCCAAGCGCGACAGCCACATCGTCATCACGACGATCATGTTCAACTATATCGCCTCGTCGATCATGGGTTATCTGCTCGTGCAAGTGCTGCGCGCGCCGACGCAGATGAATCCCGAAACGCCGAAGTTCCCGCCTGGCGGCATCGTGCCGCAATTCCATGAAGTGCTCGCGCAATTTGGCGTCAAGTGGCCGGTGACGCCATTCAACCTGTCGTTCCTGCTCGCCCTCGCCGCCGCCTTCGCCGTCTGGTTGCTGATCTGGCGAACGCGCCTTGGCTATGAAATCCGCACCGTCGGCGCCAACCCGACTGCGGCGGTCTACGGCGGTATTTCGCCGGCGCGCATCACGATTCTCACGACGTTGTTGTCCGGCGCATTGGCGGGCGGCATGGCGGTGAATGTCATTCTGGGCGAGGAGCATCGCCTGATTCTCGAATATACCGCCGGCTTCGGCTTCGTCGGCATCGCGGTGGCGCTGATGGGCCGCGCGCATCCTGTCGGCATCGTCCTCGCCGCCATCTTGTTTGGCATGCTGTATCAGGGCGGCGCCGAGCTGGCGTTCGAAAAGCAAAAGATCACCCGCGACATGATCGTCGTCATCCAGGGCCTGGTCGTGCTGTTCGCCGGCGCGCTCGAACACATGTTCCGCCATCCGCTGGCAGCGATGCTGGCGCGGTTCAGCCCGACGCCTCCCGTCGATCAGGGGGCGTGAAGCATGGAGTTCTTCGACTCCTTGATCGTCATGTCAGCGTCTGGCATCCGTCTCGCCGTGCCGCTGATTTTCGCCTGTGTCGCGGGCCTGTGGTCGGAACGCTCCGGAATCGTCGACATCGGCCTCGAAGGCAAGATGTTGACCGGCGCTTTCGCCGCCGCCGCTGTCGCGACCGCGACCGGCAGCCCGTGGGCTGGGCTTGCCGCCGGAATTGTCGCCAGCGTCGGCGTTTCCCTCATCCACGGCTACGCCTCGATCGATCAGCGCGCCAACCAGATCGTCTCGGGCACCGCGATCAACATGGTCTCCGACGGCATGACGGCGCTGATCGGCAACGCCATCTGGTCGCAGGGCGGGCGCACGCCGCAATTGCCGGATAGCGCGTTGTTCAATGCGATCGACCTGCCGTTCGCGCAGAGTTTTGGCGCGGTTCCGATCCTCGGGCCGATCTATCAGCATCTCATCTCGGGCCATGATTTGTTGACCTATGTTGCTTTCGCGCTGGCGCCGGCGACCTATTGGCTTCTCTACAATACCCGGTTCGGTCTGCGCCTGCGCGCGGTCGGCGAAAATCCCGCCGCGGTCGACACCGCCGGCATTTCGGTGCGCGGCCTGCGCTATAGCGCGGTCGTCATCTGCGGCGTGCTTGTCGGCCTCTCGGGCGTCTATCTTTCGATTGCGCAATCCGCTTATTTTCAGCCGCATATGAGCGCCGGCAAGGGCTTTATCGCGCTGGCGGCGCTGGTGTTCGCCAAATGGCGGCCTTGGCCGGCGCTGGCGACATGCCTGCTGTTCGGCTTCCTCGACGCGCTCTCGTTTCGCTTGCAGGGCGTCATCTTGCCGGGCATCGGCCAGGTGCCGGTGCAGGCGATTCAGGCGCTGCCCTATGTACTCACCGTCATCCTGCTCGCCGGCTTCATCGGCAAGGCGACGCCCCCCAAGGCCTCCGGCATCCCCTATGTCAAAGAGCGTTGAAGACTTGTTCGACGCCGCGCTTGCGGCGCAGGCGCGGGCCTATGCGCCCTACTCGCATTTCCTCGTCGGCGCGGCGTTGCGCGGCGCGTCGGGCGCGATTTACTCCGGCTGCAATGTCGAGAACGCCGCGTATCCGCAGGGCGCCTGCGCCGAGACTGGCGCGATTCTCGCGATGGTCAACGCTGGCGAGCGGCGCATCGCCGAAATTCTGGTGATCGGCGATGGCGAGGATCTGTGCACGCCATGCGGCGGCTGCCGCCAGCGCATCCGCGAATTCGCCGCGCCCGATACGCCTGTTCATATTGCCGGTCCGAATGGCGTGCGCGCGACGTTTACGCTCGAGCAATTGCTGCCGAGTTCATTTGGCCCGGAGAATTTGGCAGGACGCTGAGGCGCGCCGCGTTACGGCTGGGTTGCAGTGCGCTCGCGCAGATCCGCGACCGAGGCCGCGTAAATCGCCGTCGGCTTGCGCAGACCTGCCAGCAGAAGCGTGCGGCGCACTCCGGGTTTTGCCCCGACAATACCGACGATGGTATTGGCCCGGCGCAGCTTGTTGGCGAAGGTTTGCAGCGCGCGCGCCGCGGTGCGGTCGATCAAGGGCACATCGCTCAGGTCAAACGCGAAGACGCGAGGGTATTCGCCGATTCGGTCGAGCGCGGCGCTGACCGTCGCGGTCGCGCCAAAGAAAAACGCGCCGCTGATCTTGTAGACCATGAAGGAAGAATCAGGGGTCGCGCTCTCCAGCGCCAGGCGCCTGCCCTCGTAGTCGTCGGCTTGATCCTCGCCGCTGTACGCGCCGTCATTGTCGACCTCGATCGCCTCGGCCATGCGATGCAGGAAGAGGAACGCGCCAAGCGTCACGCCAACCGCGATGCCAAGCGTCAGATCCTCAAACACCGTCAGTCCGAACGTCGCCAGCAGCACCAGCGCATCGCCGTCCCTGCCGCGCACAAGCTGGGCAAATTCCTGCCTTTCCGCCATGTTCCACGCGACAATGGCGAGTACTACGCCCAGCGCGGCAAGCGGGATGTAGGATGCCAGCGGCGCCGCCAACAGCATGATCATCAGGATATAAAGTGCATGCAGTATGCCGGCCACGGGACTGCGCGCGCCGGAGCGAACATTTGTCGCGGTGCGCGCGATCGCGCCCGTCACCGGCATGCCGCCAAACAGCGGCGCCGCGATGTTCGCCACGCCCTGCGCGACGAGTTCGCAATTGGAGCGATGCCGACGCCCACTCATGCCGTCGGCGACGACGGCCGAGAGCAGCGACTCGATCGACCCGAGCAGGGCCAGCGAGAAGGCGTCGGGCGCCAGCGTCCGCATTCTGGCAAGATCGAAAGGCGGCAACGCGGGCCATGGCGGCGCGTGGGGAATGCCGCCAAAGCGCGACCCGATTGTCGCGACATCGAGATGCAGCAGCCAGGTCAGCGCCGCGCAGACCGCGACCGCAATCAGCAACCCCGGCCAGTTAGGCCGCATCCGGCGCAGGCCCAGAATAATCGCCAGCGCCAGCGCCGACACAAGCACGGTCAACGGCCGCACCGAGCCTATCGCCGCGCCGAGCGCCGCCAGTTTGGGCAATAGCGCCGCGGGCTCCCTGGCGACATCCAGACCGAGCATTTCCTTGATCTGGCTGGCGAAGATGATAACCGCGATCCCGCCGGTAAAGCCGACGATGACGGGGAACGGAATATACTTGATGTATGTGCCCCAGCGCAGGAAGCCGACGATCATCATGATGATCCCCGCCATGATCGTGGCGAGGACCAACCCGTCATAGCCCTGGCGCTCGACGATCGAATAGATCAACACGATGAATGCGCCCGCCGGGCCGCCAATCTGAAAGCGGCTGCCGCCTAGCGCCGAGACGCAGAAACCGCCGACAATGGCGGTGTAGAGGCCGCGATCCGGGCTAAGCCCGCAAGCGATGGCGATCGCCATCGACAACGGCAGCGCGACAATCGCCACCGTGACGCCCGCAAGCGCGTCGGCCCGGAGATCGGCGAACGAGTATCCCGCGCGCAACATAGTCACGAGTTTGGGCGTGAAGAGTTCGGCGAAGCTGGGCTTTTGCAGCGGGCTTCGAGTTGCGGCGGTCATCGATTGGCGGCATCCAGTGCATGGCGCGATAACAGTTCGATCATAGCGTAACTTTTGTAATATACCCGGTTCACGCCATGACCCGAAAATCTCCAGGTTTGATGACGCGGAAGTTGTCTGTGACTGAGTCGCTGAACTCGGCCCAATTTTTGGGAACTTTGTCGCGCAGGAAATCGAACGTCGTATCGGCGAATTGCCGACATGTGGCGTAACATTTGTTGTGCGTGACGT
>JAYUFK010000205.1:0-4712 GCA_043739325.1 Methylocapsa sp.
CCCCTCGGGGCGCGGATGCGCCGCAAAAGTAAGAAAGAAACACATATTGTGTCACCCATCATCCCGGTCAGAAGTGTTACCTATCAGTCCGCTGGACAAACCCAGCCTTTTGGCTTGCCCCATTGCCTGCCGGAGCCTATCAAGCGCGGCTGATGTTGCGCTTGCTGGGGATGCCATGGCGTCGGATGGTGGCCGGGAAATTGCCGAGAGGCGCCGTAAAGAGCGATTGGAGGCGGCGTTGCGCGCCAATTTGAAACAGCGCAAGGCCCAGCAGCGGGCGCGCCTCGCCAACGCGAATGGCAATCCCGCCGCGCCCGACGATTGTGAGGCGCGCGAGGCCGATGTCGCCGGCGCAAAGCGCTAGGGATTAACGAGGTAAATTGATGGATCGCATTCAAATCAGGGGCGGCGCGCCCCTGAACGGCACAATTCAGATTTCCGGCGCCAAGAACGCCGCGCTGCCGCTGCTCATCGCCAGCCTGCTGACCGACCAGACGTTGACGCTGGAAAATCTGCCGCGCCTTGCCGACGTGAGCCAGCTTGTGCGCATATTGGGCAATCACGGCGTGGACTATTCGATCGACGGCAAGCGTCCGGGCGAGGATTCGCGGGCGGGCCAGACGGCGCATCTGCGCGCCAAGACGATTGTCGACACCGTTGCGCCCTACGAACTCGTCTCGAAAATGCGCGCCAGCTTCTGGGTCATCGCGCCGCTGCTGGCGCGCACCGGCGAAGCCCGCGTGTCGCTGCCGGGCGGCTGCGCCATCGGCACGCGGCCTGTCGATCTTCTCTTGATGGCGCTCGAAAACCTCGGCGCGAAAATCGACATCGACTCTGGGTATGTCGTCGCCACCACGCCGAACGGCTTTGTCGGCGGCGAAGTGAATTTCCCCAAGGTTACGGTCGGCGGCACGCACACCGCGATCATGGCTGCTGTAACGGCCAAGGGCTCAAGCATCATCCGCAACGCGGCGCGCGAGCCCGAGGTCAAGGATCTCGCCGATTGCCTCAACAAGATGGGCGCGCGCATTCACGGCGCGGGAACTTCGACGATCGAGATCACCGGCGTCGCGCGGCTCAACGGCGCGCGCCATGCCGTGCTGCCGGATCGCATTGAAGCGGGCACCTACGCCACCGCCGTGGCGATGACGGGGGGCAACGTGCTGCTCGAAGGCGTGCAACCGGATCTGTTGCAGGAAGCGTTCGACGCGCTGAGCGCGGCGGGGGCGACGATCAGCAGCGACAATGTCGGCGTGCGCGTAAAACGCAACGGCGCGGGCATTTCGCCGGTGGATATTTCAACGGCGCCGTTCCCGGGTTTCCCCACCGATCTGCAAGCGCAGTTCATGGCGCTGATGACACGCGCCGATGGCGCCTCGCGCATCACCGAAACGATCTTCGAGAACCGCTTCATGCACGTGCAGGAGTTGGCGCGCCTTGGGGCGCATATCAAACTCGAAGGCGATACGGCGATTGTCGAGGGCGTCAAGAAATTGCGCGGCGCGCCAGTCATGGCGACGGACCTGCGCGCTTCGGTGTCGCTGGTCATCGCCGCGCTCGCGGCCGAGGGCGAAACCATCGTCAATCGCGTCTATCATCTCGATCGCGGCTTCGAGCATCTTGAGCATAAGCTCAGCGGCTGCGGCGCCGACATCACGCGAATCGTTGGGTGAGGCATGACTGAGACCGACACCGCGCTGAAGCTGGTTGCGCTCGACACCGAGGGCCTCGCGGTCATCTCGGCGCAAATCCAGGATTCCTGTGTTTCCCCCGCGGACCTGACCTGGCTGCCCAGGCAGAAGCGCTTTGTCTGCGGCGCGATGCGTTACGACTGGGTCGCGGCCGAGCTTGGCCGGCACGAGCGGGTGTTCGCGGCGTTGCGTTTCGATCGCGTCATGAAAGTCTCGCATCTTGGTCTGACGCTACGCGACCAGCCGCGCCGCTTGCTCGCCGTGCGCTACGAGAAGACCGATCCGCCGTCCGGCATGGTCATCCTGACATTCGCCGACGGCGCGGCGATCCGCCTCGAAGTGGAATGCCTCGAAGGCGAACTGTGCGACATCGGTCCGCGCAAGCCTGCCGAGGATTGCCCCGGCCATTCGCTGACGACAGCGGAAGCGGTTTGAGCCGTCGCGGAGATTTTTGATGCCGGTGTTTCTCGACATGCGCGCTGCCGATTTCGACGCGGGCTTCGCGCAATTGCTCGCCTCGAAACGCGAAGTCTCCGAAGACGTCGATTCCGCCGTCGCCGCGATCATCGCCGACGTGCGCGCGCGAGGCGATGCGGCGCTCGCGGACTATTGCCTGAAGTTCGACCGCGTCGATGTGGCCAAGCAAGGGTTCGCAATCTCCCGCGCCGAGGTCGATTCCGCTTTCAAGGCCTGCGAACCTTTAGCGCTCAAGGCGCTCGAACTGGCGCATGATCGCGTGCTTGCGTATCACCAGAAGCAGATGCCGGCGGACGCGCTGTTCGTCGATGCGCTCGGCGTCGAGCTTGGCTGGCGCTGGCGCGCGATCGACGCGGTCGGCCTCTACGTGCCGGGCGGCGCCGCGTCGTATCCGTCGAGCGTCGTGATGAACGCCGTGCCCGCCAAGGTCGCGGGTTGCGCGCGCGTCGTCATGGTCGTGCCGACGCCCGATGGAAAGATCAATCCGCTGGTGCTGGCGGCGGCGCGCATCTCCGGCATCGACGAGATCTACCGCGTCGGCGGCGCGCAGGCCATCGCGGCGCTGGCCTATGGCACGCAGACGATCCAGCCCGTCGCCAAGATCGTCGGGCCCGGCAACGCCTATGTCGCGGCAGCCAAGCGCCGCGTCTTCGGCCAGGTCGGCATCGACATGATCGCCGGCCCGTCGGAAGTCGTCGTGCTCGCCGATAGCAGCGCCGATCCGCATTTCGCCGCCGCTGATTTGTTGGCGCAGGCCGAGCACGACGAAGCGGCGCAAGCGATTCTGATTTGCGACGATGCTGACTTCGCCAACGCGGTTGTGCGTTCGCTGGAGGCGCAGCTTGCCGCATTGCCGCGCGCGAAAATCGCCGGCGCGAGCTGGCGCGATCTTGGCGCCGTCATCATCGTCCCAACATTGAAGGCGGCGATTCCGCTGGTCGATCGCCTCGCGCCCGAACATCTCGAAATCATCGCGCGCGATGGCGACGAATTATGCGAGGCCATCCACAACGCCGGCGCGATCTTCCTGGGCGCCTGGACGCCGGAGGCGATCGGCGACTATGTCGGCGGCTCCAATCACGTGTTGCCGACGGCGCGTTCGGCCCGCTTTTCGTCGGGGCTCGGCGTGCTCGATTTCGTCAAGCGCACCTCGCTGCTGCGCTGCGACCGGAATTCGCTGTTGACGCTCGGCCCCGCCGCCGTCGCATTGGGCGAAGCCGAGGGCTTGCAGGCGCACGCGCGCTCGGTGGCGATGCGGCTGGAGCGCAACGACGCGCCATGACGAGCAAGTCTCACGAAAGCAAGGCGCGCCTCTATGAAGTCGTGCTCGACGAGACCAGCATCGGACCCGGCACGCCCGATCAGGAGCACGAGCGCGCGGTGGCGATCTACGATCTCATCAGCGAGAATTCGTTTGCGCCGCCGGGGCGCGACGATGGCCCGTTCAGTCTGCGCGTCGCGCATCAGGAGGCCAAACTAACGTTCGAGATACACTCGCGGGCCGGCGAACCGGTCTTGAATTTCTCGATCTCGATGACGCCATTCCGGTCGCTGCTCAAGGACTATTTCTTGGTCTGCGAGAATTATTACGCGGCGATCCGCACCGCCAGCCCGACGCAGATCGAGGCGATCGATCGCGAGCGCGCGGCGCTCCACAATGAAGGCGCCGCCCTCGTCGTCGCGCGCTTTGTCGAACGCGTGACCATCGACGCCGCGACAGGGCGCCGGTTGTTCACGCTGATCTCGTCGCTGTACTGGAAGGCATGAGCGCGCCGATCCGCGATCGCGCTGCTTTCATTCGCGCGCACACGCGCATCCTGCATCCGCCGCTGGCGCCGACGATCGCGCTGCATCTCGCCGACGAAGCGACGGAGCTTTGGCAAAAGACCGAGGACGAGCTCGGCGCAATCGGCCTTCCCCCGCCATTCTGGGCCTTCGCCTGGGCGGGCGGACAAGCATTGGCGCGCTATATCCTCGACAATCCCGCGCTCGTCGCCGGCAAGCATGTTCTCGACTTCGCCTCGGGCTCAGGCCTCGTCGCCATCGCCGCCGCGCAAGCCGGCGCTGGCCGAGTCGAAGCCTGCGACATCGATGAATTCTCGATTCCCGCAATCGGGCTCAACGCGGTGCTGAACAATGTCGAAATATCAGCGCGGCTGATCGATCTCGTCGGCGCCGACGAAGGCTGGGATGTCGTGCTCGCGGGCGATATATCCTACCAGAAGGACATGGCGGATGCGGCGACGCAATGGCTCGGCGGCCTGGCGCGGCGCAGCGCGCTGGTCCTGATCGGCGATCCTCGCCGCAGCTATCTCGCGCAGGATCAGTTGCGATCCGTCGCCGAATACAGCGTGCCGGTGACGCGCGCGCTTGAGGACGCGGAGATCAAACGCGCGGCGGTGTTTGAGTTTGTGAAGTGACGGACGCCCCTTCCCCCTTTGCGGGGGAAGGTGGCCGCGTGTCCAGACCGATTAGATTGGTAACACGCTAGACCGGGATGATGGGTGACAGTTTTCTGTCGGCGGGAGGACTGCCGATGCCTTG
>JAYUFK010000206.1:0-12953 GCA_043739325.1 Methylocapsa sp.
ATGAACCGAAGATAGAGCCAGATCGACTGTTGAATGACCTCAGGCGGAAAGCGAAATCCGGCATAGCTAATCTTAGTCATCATCGACGTTAACTAACCATCCCACTGCCGGCAAGCTCACCGCGCTGTGACAATGCCCGGTCGGCACAGGCAAAATCTTAGCCGGAACCTGAAGCGGCGCATTTGCTTCGCCGGCGACCACGATCGTCAGCGGGACGGCCAGAAACGCGGCGGCCAATAGAATCCTTCTCGCGGTTTTCATGAGAGACCTCCCTAAATGTGTTCACGATATTGTTTCGACCGTGACGGCGCTCGCCACACACAGGACGTATTGCTGTTTCTGGGAAAGAGCTATGAGCGTGACAGCGCTACCATATAACATCGTAACCTGCAATCTTCCGAATCCCATCGAATTCTCACGTCTCCGGAAACGCACAAGAATCACTGCGAAGAGCAGGTTTGTTGCACGAACACCCCTTGGTGGGGTTTTTAAGGAATGTGAGGGCAGATGATTGCCGTGATCATTGCGGGATCTATCGTGCCGTTCAAGTTCCCGTCGAAGGGACGACGCCGCATTCCGCGCCAGCGATATCGAGTTACGAACTGGCGTAACTATCACGCAGCGCTTCGCAACCGCGGAAGCCTGACTATCTGGTTCACCGGCGAAGCGCTTGCGGGTCGTTTGGCGGGCGACAGTGGGCAGGCTCGGGGGTCCCGACGCTAATTGGCGCGGGGTCGATTGGGTAAGCGCCTAAGAGAGCCGCTGCGTCATGTCACGGCAGGGATGTCAACTCGAATTCGAGCCTCATCCTTTAGAAATCTTTCTGCTTGCGTATTGACAGTCCGAGCGGGCCTGTCTAATGACAGCGCTATCAGCAAGCGCTATCGGAACAAGTCGGTGCGATGTACGGGCATAGTTGTTCTGGCAATTGGGGCAATCTGTGAGGCCAGTGCTAACCCGATCCACTTGAACCCAATAGAAGTGCAGAAAACATAACGAGAAACGCGGGAAATCGCCACAACAAACGGGTGGGAATGTATGTCTTCGACGCATCAAAGCGCCAAGCCTAGGTCTCCGAGCTATGGCCCTGCGTTGCCGGGAAAACTGACCCAATTCCTCCGTGTGCGTGAGCTTAACGTGTTCCTCGCCCTGATCGTCGTAGGCGCCCTGATCAGTTTCGCCACACCCTATTTTCTAACCACTAACAACTTGATGGGCGTGTTCCGGTCGTTCTCCCTGACTGCGATCATGAGCATCGGCATGGTGATGGTCATCATCACCGGCGGCATTGATCTGTCCGTTGGTTCGGTGATGGGTCTATCGTCGCTGGTGACGGCGCTTTGCTTTGGCGCTGGTCTGCCTACCCTGGCCTGTATCGGAGCTGGCCTGCTGGTAGGCGTCGCGTTTGGCGCCTTTAACGGCCTGATGATCACTGGAATCGGACTTCCGCCCTTCATCGCGACCCTTGGGTCGCTGAGCATCGGCCGCGGGTTGATGTACATCGTGACAAGAGGCGTGCCCGTAACGCCCGACACCCCCGACATTTTCTCAGTTTTGGGGCAGGGCTATATCGGCCTGGTGCCGGTGCCGGTCGTGATAATGCTCGTCATGATGATCGGTTTCTCGATCTTAATGCGCCGCACCCGGTTCGGCCGCCACGTTTATGCGACGGGTGGTAACGAGCAGGCCGCGCGGCTGAGCGGTGTCAAGACGAACCGGGTCAAGCTTAGCGTCTATATTCTGTCCGGGGCGATCGCCGCACTGGCCGGCGTCATCAGTTTCTCGCGCTACCTTTCCGCCGAGCCCGCATCAGGGTTCGGTGCGGAACTCGACGTCATCGCGGCGGCGGCCATCGGCGGCGCGAGTCTGTCTGGCGGCATCGGCAGCGTGTCCGGCGCAGTCATCGGCGCCGCGCTCGCGGGGATCATCGCCAACGGCGTGGTTCTTATGAACATCAACACCTACGCGCAACAAGCCATAACCGGCGCCGTGATCCTCATCGCGGTCAGCCTGGATGTGCTGCGTAGCCGTCGCAGAGGAGGCTGAGAACACAGAAATCGCAACCCGACACGCGGACAACGTTCAAAACGCAACCGCAAGATAAACCCCCGGAAACGCAACCCCAAAAGGAAAGTCATACCATGAAGTCTCTGCAAGTTTCAGTTCGCGCCCTGCTGATCGCGACGCCGCTGTTGATGGCGGGCGCCGCCTTGGCCAAGGACGCCAAGGACATCGTCATCGCCGTGATCCCAAAAGTCGCCGTCCCGTTCTTCGACGATTGCAACACCGGCGCCAAGCAGGCAGCCGAAAAAGCGGGCGTGCAATATCAATGGGTCGTCCCGCAGAACACGCAGGGCTCCACCCAGGTGAAGATCGTCGAAGACCTGATCGCTAAGAAGGTCGATGGGATCGCGATTTCCGTCAATGAACCGAAGTCGGTCGAAGGCGTGATCAAGCAGGCTGTCGCCGCCGGCATCAAGGTGCTGACGTTCGATAGCGACAGCGCCAAAAGCGGCCGCAGCATGTATATCGGCACCATCAACGAAGCCGCCGGCGCGACCATGGGAGAGTCCATGGGTAAGGCTTTGGGCGGCAAGGGCGAGGTTGCGATTGTGACCGGGCAGCTCGGCGCTTCGAACCTCAACGAGCGTATCGCCGGCATCAAGAAGGCGCTGGAAAAGTATCCGGACGTCAAGATCGTCGCCACTGAGGGCACCGAAGACGACCTCGCCAAGGCGGTGTCGGTCGACGAAGCACTGTTCCGTGGGCACCCCAACCTCAAGGGTATCTTCGGCGTCAGCCAAGTCGGCGGGCCGTCGGTCGCGAAGGTCCTCGCCACGAAGGAATTCGCGGATAAGAAGGGCGCCGTGAAAGTCTTCGCGTTCGACGATCTGCCTGACACCGTCAAAGGCGTGAAAGAAGGGTTCATCGACGGCATCATGGTTCAGCGCCCGGTAACCATGGGTAAGCTCTCGGTCGAGCATCTGCTCGCCCAGATCAACGGGACCGAGCCGGAGCCTAAGGATGTCGACACTGGCGTGACTGTCGTCGACGCCAACAACCTCGGCAGCTACACCAAGTAAAGTTTAACCCAGAAGGGGCCGGACGGATGGGCGGTGAGCCGCCATCCGTCCGGCTTGGTTTATCGGGGCGCCGTCAATGAAGCCGTTCCTGGAAATGCACGGAATTTCCAAGACCTTTCCGGGGGTGCGGGCGCTCGGCGGGGTCGATCTAACCGTGCGGCAAGGCGAAGTGCATGCGATCGCAGGAGAAAACGGCGCAGGCAAAAGCACGTTAATGAAAATCATGACAGGCGTCTTCCCCGCAGATTCCGGCGGGATTATCCGCATCGACGGAGAGCCGGTCGTCATTCGCGATCCGGTGCACGCGCGGGCGCTCGGCGTCAGCATCATCTATCAAGAACTCTCGATGGTGGAAAATCTCACCGTTGCAGAAAACATCTTCCTTGCGCGCGAACCCTTGGGCCGGACCAGTCTCATCGACATGCGGCGCATGGATCGCGAAGCGCGGCAAATTCTCGACACCTTGGAATTGAATATCCCGACGACCGCCTTGGTCGGCGACCTCAGCATCGGCCAGAAACAGATGATCGAAATCGCCAAGGCGATTTCCTACGAATCCCGCATCATCATCATGGACGAACCCACAGCGTCGTTGAGCCATCACGAGACAGAAACGCTGATCTCGTTGATCAAGCAGTTGCGGGCCCGCAAAATCGGCATCGTCTATATCTCTCACCGCCTCGAGGAAATCTTTGAAATCGCGGATCGCGTGACGATCTTGCGCGATGGCATGACGGTCGATTCGTTGCCGATTGCGGAAGTGACGCGCGCGATCCTCGTGCGCAAGATGGTCGACCGGGAATTGAGCCAGCTCTATGCCTCGCATCCTTCCCATGCGACCGCCGATGTCGTGATGTCCGTACGCGGGCTATCTCTCAAGCACGCCTCCGCCCATCAAGCACGAGTCGCCAACATCGATTTCGATCTTCACAAAGGCGAGGTGCTCGGTTTCTTCGGGCTAGTCGGCGCCGGGCGCACCGAGATTATGGAAATGATCTTCGGCGTTCGCCCCTATGTCGGCGAAATTCGCGTGGAAGGTCAACGCGTCGATATCCGCAGCCCTGGAGCCGCCATCGCGCTGGGGATCGGTTTCGTGACCGAGGATCGCAAGGCGCAGGGGCTCGTGCTCGGCATGAGCGTGCGCGAGAATTTCAGCCTGACGCATCTCTCGGATTATTGCGCTTTCGTTTTCGTCAACGAACGTCGCGAGAGCGAGAGCTGCAGAGGCTTCGTGAAATCGTTGGGCATCAAGACCCCCTCCATCGAACAGCAGGCGTTGTACCTGAGCGGCGGCAACCAGCAGAAGGTTGTGATCGCCAAATGGGTGGCGCGCAAGCCGAGGATTCTTATCGTTGACGAGCCGACCCGCGGCATCGATATCGGCGCCAAGGCGGAAGTTCATGCGCTGCTAGCGCGTCTGGCTCAGGAGGGCGTAGCGGTGATCGTAATTTCCTCCGATCTGCCCGAGATTTTAGCGGTGAGCGATCGCATCATCGTCATTAAGGATGGCCGGATTGGTGGGGAACTCGCCGGCGCCGACGCCTCGCAAGAACGCGTTATGGAGGCCGCGACGGATTGATCCGCGCATCCGCAGGACCGCACCATATTTTTTACGACTCGAACCAATGGAGTAACCTATGACCAAACGCATCGTATTCACCGGCGGCACAGGTAAGGCGGGAAGGCACGCCGTCCCGCATCTCCTGTCGAAGGGCTATTCGATCCTCAACGTCGATTTGAAGCCGCTGGATCTTCCCGGCGTCAACACGCTCATCGCCGATCTCACCGATAGCGGTCAGGCGTTCAACGCGCTATCCCAGCATTTCGGGTTCGAAGGCTACGAGACCGGCAAGGTTCCGAGCGCGCCCGACGCCGTCGTGCATTTCGCTGCGATTCCGCGCGTGCTGATCGAACCCGACAACGCGACCTTCGCGGCCAACGTCGTCAGCACCTACAACGTGATCGAGGCGGCGATGAAACTCGGCGTGCGCAAGGTAATTGTCGCGTCCAGCGAGACGACCTACGGAGTCTGCTTCGCCGAAGGCGACAAAGACTATCACAGCTTTCCGCTTGAGGAGGACTATGACTCCGACCCGATGGATTCTTACGGTCTGTCAAAAGTCGTGAACGAAAAGACAGCGCGGGCCTTTGCGATGCGCTATGGGGCCGATATCTACGCCTTGCGTATCGGAAACGTCATCGAGCCTCACGAATATATCATGTTCCCGGCGTTCCAAGCCAAACCTATGTCGCGCAAGCGCAACGCCTGGAGCTATATCGATGCGCGCGACCTCGGTGAGATCGTTCATCTCTGCCTGGAAAAAGACGGGTTGGGATATCAGGTCTTCAACGCCGTCAACGACACGATCACGTTGAACACGCCCACCCGCGAATTCCTGGCGAAGGCCTGCCCGAACGTGAAAATTACGCGCGAGATGGGCAAGTTCGAGGCACCGCTATCAAACCGCAAGACCCGCGAAGTCCTCGGCTTTCGTGAGGCGCACAACTGGCGCCAATATGTCAAATAGGCTCGCGATAGGTTTTTACCTGATCAGACGCCCGCCCTCATCAGGCCGGCGTTTTCACGACGCCACGAGGCTAACTCATAACCTTTGCGCGCCAGGCGAGCCCGGGCAGCGTGCCGTTCTGCGGCCGATATTCCAGTCCGACGTAGCCAGTGTAACCCAAGCTGTCCAAGCGGCTCAGGACACGCCCGTCATCGAGTTCGCCGCTGAAAGGCTCGTGCCGGAGGGGCACGGCGGCGATTTGGACATGACCAATCATCGGCATCAGAGCCTCCAGGCTTTTGGTCACATCGCCATGTAGAATTTGCCGGTGATAGATGTCGTACTGAAGCTTTAGGTTCGGAAGCTCGAGTTCGCGGATGAGCGAGGCCGCAAAGTCGAAATTATTAAGAAAATAGCCGGGCATGTCACGCCCGTTTATCGGTTCGATGACAATGTCTATCTGCTGCTTCGCCGCGGTGGCGCAAGCGAATGTCAGCGCATCGCGATAAGCAGCGACTGCCGCGGGGTCCGACCGGTCGGCAAGGCCGCTCATGACATGCAGGCGGGCGGCGCCCGTCGCTTCGGCATAGCGGAGCGCGGTTTGCACCGAATCGCGGAATTCGGCTTCGCGGCCAGGCAGCGCCGCCATTCCGCGCTCTCCGACCGCCCAATCGTCCGGAGGCCGATTGAAGAGGGCCTGCGTCAACCGATTGCGCTGCATCCGGTCCGCGATGACGTCAGGAGCGTGGTCGTAGGAGAACAGGAATTCGACAGCGTTCAAGCCGGCGTCTGCCGCGGCTGCGAAACGGTCGAGGAATTCCCATTCGTTGAACATCATTGTCAAATTGGCGGCGAAGCGGGGCATGCGTCTAGCTTTCCGCGCGAGGACCGGGCAGAGCGACGCCCGTAACACTTGCGATCATCCTCGCGACGGAGGAATCGTCATCGCGCTCCATTCCGGCGGCGGCAGTCATCAGGAACAATTGCAAAGCGGTGGAAGCGATTTGCAAAGGAAAATTTTCTTTCCGCGCCATGTCGCTGACGATGCCGAGGTCCTTGGTAAAAATGGAAACCGCGCTTCGCGGCCGATAGTCGCCCTCGACAATATGAGAGCCGCGATTTTCGAACATCCACGAATTGCCGGCTGAGGCTGTGATCACTTCGTAAACCTTGGACAGATCAAGCCCCAGTTTTGCAGCGAAGGTCAGCGCTTCGCTAGCGGCCGCGATATGGACGCCCGCGAGGAGTTGGTTGACCATCTTGAAGGACGCGCCAATTCCTGCCGCGTCGCCGAGTTCGTACACTTTCGCCGCCATTGCATCGAGCGCGGGCCGTGCGCGGGTAAACGCCTCGGGGCTTCCGGAGGCCATGACCGTCAGTTGTCCATCATTCGCCTTCGCCGCGCCGCCGCTGATAGGCGCGTCGAGAAACAGCAAACCCTGCGCTTCCGCGTCCCGCGCAAGCCCGCGGGCGTCGTCCGGGGCCATGGTCGCGCAGGATATAATCACGCCGCCTCTTTTCATTGCCCGCGCGACGCCGCCCTCGCCAAACAGCACTGCCCTGGTTTGCAGGGCGTTTACGACGACGACGATCGCGATGCCGCAGGCATTCGCGGCGTCTGCTGCACTTGCGGCAGCCCGCCCCACGCGACCGACAGCGGCCAGGGCGTCCGCATCGAGATCGAAGCCAGCGACGGGGATTTGTCTCTTGGCAATCGAATTCGCTATGCCTAGGCCCATCGAGCCCAAGCCAATCACCGCGACCGAAACTGGTGCCTCATTTGTCATTGACGTATTCCGCCCTTAGATTTGACGAGTCTTGACCCTTGCAGGCGATCCCGCTGGCCAACCCGGCGCATTATGCTGTACTAGCGAGTTATACATCCCGCCGTGACTGCGCCCTGACGATTCGCAAAGCATGTTAGCGCTGTCATTGAACTCAGGTTGTAGTCGAAACTCGTCACGAGTCAACACCCGGAGGCGGTAAGTTGAGTGGAACGGCCCATCGAGGAGGATCGATGAAGCGCCCAGTTGCGCGGGTACGCTCGCGGCTGCCGGATAGAAAGTCGCGCGTCACGCTCGCGGAGGTCGCCAAGCTTGCCGATGTGAGCGAGATCACGGTGTCGCGGGCCTTGCGAAACGAGGGACAAGTCGCCGAAGAGACCCGCATGAAGGTGAAGGCCGCGGCCGATCTCATCGGTTACGTGCCCAATCGGATCGCCGGTTCGCTCGCGTCAGCGAGGTCGAACGTTATCGGCGTCATCATACCTTCTTTCTCCAACATCGTGTTTCCAGAAGTCTTGCGCGGCATTCACGCCGCCGTGCACGGCTCTTCTTTCCAGCCGGTCGTAGGCGTAACTGACTATAACATCGAAACCGAGGAGACGCTGGTCCGCTCCCTATTGGCATGGAAGCCCGCCGCGATCGTTCTGGCGGGGTTCGATCACACCGACGCGACGCGGCAGATGCTCAAACGCAGCGGCATCCGCATCGCCGAGCTGATGGATATCGGCCCTAAACCCATCGATATCGCTGTCGGGTTCTCGCATCGGCGCGCGGGATTCGACATCGGTCGTCACTTGATCGGGCGAGGTTACCGCCATTTCGGATATATCGGCCATGATTGGTCGGCGGACCGTCGCGCCCGCCTTCGCTATGATGGTTTGGTTGAAGCCCTCGCGATGTCAGGACTTACGATCGCAGGGCAGGCGATCGCCGACAGCCCAAGTTCCACTGCGGCGGGCAGCGCGATGACAGCCCAGTTGCTGAAGACGTCGCCGCATGCGGACGTTGCGGTCTTTTCGAACGACGACATGGCCTTGGGCGGAATCTTCCATTGCCTGAAGGCCGGCGTCGCCGTGCCGGAGACGATCGCCATCTTCGGCTTTAACGGATTGGAGATTGGCGACGCCCTCCCTAAACGGCTGTCGACATTGCGCTCGAACCGGTTTCTGATTGGAAAGACGGCGGTCGAGAAGATTTTCGAATCCTTGGACGAACGATTGGGACCCGTCGTCGTCGACACGGGATATGAGATAGTGGCCGGCGAGACCGCCTAGCGCATCGCCGCGACCGGGGTATTGACAGCGCTAACAGTCGCGGTCAAGAAAGCGGGAAGCACCGCCGCAGCGGAGGACGATCGCCAACGCGCTCTCCGCCGTCATCCCCCAAGGGAGGAATGATCCATGTCAGACAGCGCCACAAGCCGCGAAACAATCGGTTTCATCGGCATCGGCTTCATGGGCCATGGCATGGCCAAGAACATTCTTGGAAAAGGCTATCCGCTGACCTTTCTTGGCCGGGCCAATCGGCCGCCAGCGGAGGATTTGAAGGAGCGCGGCGGCGTTGAGGTGGCAAGCGCGAAAGACGTCGCGGAACGCGCGAGCGTAATCTTCCTCTGTGTGACCGGTTCCGCCGAGGTCGAGAGCATCATGAATGGAGCCAACGGCCTAAAGGCCGGCTTGAAGCCAGGCTCCATCGTCGTCGACTGTTCTACGTCGGACCCGAATTCTACCCTCGCGATCGCTGGGGCGCTCGACGCGCTCGGCGTCGATTATGCAGACGCTCCGTTGGGCGGCACGCCCAAGGAAGCTGAGGCCGGAAAGCTTCACACGATGGTGGGGTCGAAGGAACCAATTTTCGCCCGGTTGCAACCGGTTCTCGAGGCATGGGCGGCCCGCGCCGTGCATATCGGCGAAGTCGGCGACGGTCACAGAATGAAGCTGCTCAACAACTTTCTCTCGCTCGGTTACGGCGCGCTCTACGCCGAAGCGTTAACGCTCGCGCAGAAGGTCGGCATCACGCCGCAACGCTTCGATAGCGTCATTCGCGGGGGTCGGATGGATTGCGGTTTCTATCAGACCTTCATGAAATATACTCTGGAGCACGATCGCGACGCCCACAAATTCAGCATCGCCAACGCGTTCAAGGATCTGCGGTATCTTGAATCCATGGCCGACGCGGCTGGGATGATCAACCCGCTTGGCAACGCGGTCAAAAACTCCTTCGCTCTGGCGGCAGCCGGCGGCGGCGCGCAGGATTTCGTGCCGATGCTTGTGGATCATGTGTCCAAAGCCAATAATGTCCGCCTGGGCGCCGACGACAAATAAGCCGCGCTAGCCTACAATCTCTTACGGAGACCGTCATGACATCAGCAACCGCTTTTGCGCCGGGATCTGTGGCCGTCGTCACGGGCGCCGCATCGGGTATCGGACTGGCGGCCTCGCTGCGGTTCGCAGCCCTTGGGATGAGGGTCGTGCTCGCGGACTTGCCCGGCGAGCGGCTCGACGCTGCGCTTCGCCAATTCGAGGGCATCGGCGAGGCCCATGCGATGCCTGTCGATGTCGCGGACCTCGCCTCCGTCTGCGATCTGGAGCGGAACGTGCGTGCGCGATGGGGTCGGGTCTCCGTTCTCATGGCCAACGCCGGCATTCAGCCGGGGAGCCAAATGTTCGGCGCAGACGAAAATTGGAAGCGCGTGATCGCCGTCAATCTCTTGGGCGTCGTACACAGCGCCCGGACCTTCGCGAAGGAGATGATTGCGGGCGACCATCCCGGCGCCGTCATCGTCACTGGCTCTAAACAGGGCATCACCACGCCGCCAGGCGATCCCGCCTATAATGTCGCGAAGGCGGGCGTGAAGGCTTTCGCCGAGGCTTTACAGCATGAGCTCCGGAATACCCCGGGCGCCAAGGTCCAGGCGCATTTGCTGATCCCGGGTTTTGTATGGACGCCGCTCACGTTCAACGGCCGGACGGAGAAACCCGCCGGCGCCTGGACCGCGGACCAAACGGTCGCGTTCATGATGGACTCCATAGCGGCGGGCGATTTCTACATCCTCTGCCCCGACAACGACGTGAACCGACCCTTGGACGAGCGCCGCATCGCCTGGGCCGTCGGCGACCTCATCGAAAACCGCCCGCCGTTGTCGCGCTGGCATCCTGACTTCGCCTCGCGTTTCGCCGCGTTCGCCAAAAGCTAACCCCACTATTTCATTCAGCGCTGAGCGCTCCAGGAACTACGAGACATGCTGTTGGGATGCATCGCAGACGATCTGACGGGCGCGACGGACCTCGCCCTCATGCTGACGCGTGAGGGCCTACGCACCCTGCAAACAACCGGGCTGCCTGCCGATGATCTGGATCTTGCGGGGGTCGATGCAATTGTCGTCGCATTAAAGTCGCGAACCATTCCCGCCAAGGATGCGGTCGCATTGTCCCTCACTGCTTGCGATTGGCTCAAGCGAAAAGGCGCGCGCCGCTTTCTGTTCAAATATTGCTCCACATTCGACTCCACGGATGAAGGCAACGTCGGCCCTGTTGCGGAGGCGTTGCTCTCGCATCTCGGAAGCGGGTTCACGATTGCATGCCCTGCATTTCCGGCGGCCGGCCGCTCGATTTACATGGGCAATCTCTTCGTCAACGGCACGCCTCTAGCCGAAAGCTCGATGCGCGATCATCCGCTGACGCCGATGCGCGACTCCGATTTACGCCGGGTCTTAAGACGCCAAACCCAAGGCGAGGTTGGCCATGTCGCCTTTGCCGACCTCGAAGGGGGGCCTGAGAGCATTGTGCGAGCCTTTGCGCGCGAGCGGGCGGCGGGGCGCGGAATCGCTATCGTCGACGCTCTGACGGATCGTCATCTGCGCGACATTGGTGCGGCGGCCCGCGACCTTGAGTTTATAACAGGAGGGTCTGGCATCGCGATTGGTCTCCCCGCAGCCTATCTCGAAGCCGGTCTGATCGAGCATCTCATGCCTGCTCCCTCAGCGATAACAGCGCCTCCTGGCCGCGCGGCTATTTTGGCGGGCTCCTGCTCGACCGCTACGCGCGGCCAAGTCGGCGCGGCCATCGCCGCTGGTTGGCCCGCGTTCCAGTTGGATCCCCTCGCGCTCGCGAACGGCGCGGTGACGGTCGCGGGCGTCTTGGCGTGGCTAGCCGCGCAAGATGGTTCCGCCGTTCCGTTGGTTTATTCCAGCGACGATCCCGCTAACGTGCGCGCCGTGCAAGAAAAGCTCGGACGCGATGCCGCAGGGCGGCTCGTGGAGGACTTGCTCGCGGCGGTCGCCAAGGCGTTGCCAGAAATTGGGTTTACCCGCCTGATCGTCGCCGGTGGCGAGACCTCCGGCGCCGTCGTGGCGGCTTTGGGCGTGGGAGTGCTGGAGATTGGGCCAGAGATCGACCCGGGCGTCCCATGGACTCTGGGGAGGTCGGGGCCAAAACTTGCACTGGCCCTGAAATCCGGTAATTTCGGCTCGCCGGACTTCTTCCTCAAAGCCTGGAAGCTCCTCAAGTGACACCGGAAGCCCGGCTGCGCGAAAGCATCTGCAACTGCGGCGCCTCGCTTTTCCGTCGCGGCCTCACCTTCGGCTCCACTGGCAATATCTCCGTCGGCCTTCCCGATGGGGGCTGGCTCATGACGCCAACGAACGCGTCTCTTGGTGAATTGGATCCAGCCGCGCTTTCGAAGATCGATGCCAAAGGGTGCCACATTGATGGCGACAAGCCGACCAAGGAAGCGTTCCTGCATCGTGTGATGTATGCGCGGCGCCCGACATGCGAGGCGGTGGTGCATCTTCATTCCACGCATTCGGTGGCGGTGTCCTGTCTGCACGGAATCGACGAACATAACTGTCTGCCGCCGATTACGGCTTATTATGTGATGCGCGTCGGCCGACTCCCTCTCGTGCCATACTATCCCCCGGGAGACGAGAAGCTGGCATTGGCTGTCGACAAGCTTGCCGGAGACCATCACGCGGTTCTGCTTGCCAACCACGGACCGGTCGTCGCTGGCAGCAGCCTCGATCACGCGATGTCGGCGATCGAGGAACTCGAGGAAACCGCGAAATTGTTTCTGCTCCTGCGCGGCTCAAAGATTCGCCCGCTGACGACGGTGCAAGTCGACGAGATACGGGAGAGATTTGGAGCGTGACGCCCAGCAAGGTGATCGGTGACGTCAGTATTTGCCCAATTGTTCTTGATCTTGGATTAGATCGTCGTCCCATCAAAACTCAAGCCAGTCAGGACTTTCAGGGATATAGGTAGCCATCTTCCAAATTATTTGCGGAGAAAGCATCGCTCATTGTCCGTACCCTGCTTGCTCGCAACCAAATTCTAACGGGCTTTGTCACGTTGCCGAACGACGAGCGCGATATTTCCGCGAGCCGGCCAACTTCAAGCAGCAGCGACTGCGTCTCGCCACGCGCTCATCGCTGCGGGGCGGAGGGTTCGATGGGTTTGTCTTGTGGTGAGATGGCGTTGAATGTCGAAAGTGTTGTAGGCGGCGGGGTGAGTGGAAAGAAATCTTTGGGCCGAGTCTGGACTCTTGAAGCCTTGCATCTTGTGTTCTCTTCGCCGTGTTGGCTG
>JAYUFK010000207.1:0-4708 GCA_043739325.1 Methylocapsa sp.
GAGGCGGTTTTTGGCGACCTGAACGCGCGCGCCAGCCTGCGTCATCTGCTTGCGCAGCTTCTGCATCTGGGCGACCGTCAGGCCGGAGTAATGCGCCACGACCACAACCGAAACCTTTGAAAAGACTTCATGAAGGGACGCAACCGCTTCCTTCTTCTCCGCTCTGTCCACGGTGCTTTCTCCGGTTAGCGGGATAAACCCGCCCTCTGCACATGCCGCGCCGCGCCAACAAAGGGCTCGCCGCGACGACTTGCGCCTGTCCCCGGATTCGGGCGTGAGCCCGCCGCCGGACAGAAGGTTCGAACCGAAATCACCAAACCGCCCACTTGAAGAATGCAATGCATCCGTCAGGAGGAAGCAATTCAATATAAACCCGGTCTTCCCCGTCTATGCAGGCCCTCTGGACCCCGCGCAATCGCGGGAGAGAATTAAGCGGCCTCCCCGAGGGGAAACACGCGCCGGCAGTCTCGGACAGGACATGGCCGGACGAGACACAGGGATTGCTCCCCGGGTCCTCCGGCCTATCCACCGCTCTTTCCCAAATCAGCCCGTCGCCGGGTCTCATTCAATCAAGGCGGAAGCCATGTATGATCATCAGGGTTGCAACGCGCCGCCAACCCTGCGCGGCTCTTTAACCTGCCGAATGCCTCATGCCAAGCGAAAAATCGCCTTTTTCAACATTTTGGCGTGAACCCCTGTTGGGGCCGCGCGGGGATCGGACCCGGCTTTGGCGCGCTTGGGCGGCGATCCGCGCCCTTGAATTTACCGCGGCGAAAGGAGTTTATGATTGGGTTTTGCGCGACCCGGCGCCCCGGCGTTGACGCCCCGTAAGCCCGCGAAGCGTCGTGATCCGAGGCCGCCGTACGGGCGAAAATCAAGTTATTTCAAGCGGAAGCAGCCGATTCCATGAGTTTAGCTGAGATCACAACGCCTCGCACGGCCGCAAGCAATTCTCCCAACATCAGGGCGGCCGCTCCGATCGCGCATCCCGATGAAACAGCCGCTGCCCGTTTCGCCGCGGTCGGACCGGTCGTCGCGGCGATTTTTGCCGCCGGCCTGGCGCTACGGCTTTACTGCTCGGGCGGCCCGTTGTGGATCGACGAAATCTGGTCGATCATGAATCTCGACCCGATCAAGCATTTCTGGGACATCTTCTGGGGCATTTCCCACGACAACAACCATTTCGCCAATTCGCTCTGGCTTTATTCCGCCGGATCGCTGAGCCAGAATCCCACATGTCTGCGAGCGCCGTCGATCGTTGCGGGCGCGCTCGCGATTGCCGCAATGGCCCGGCTTGGCGCTCGCCAAAGCCGCGCCGCCGCGATCGCCGGCGCGGCGCTCGTCGCCTTCTCCTTCTTTTTCCTCAATTACAGCGTCGAGGCGCGCGGCTACGCCACCGCCTCGCTGGCGTTGATGATCGCCTATGACGCGCTGGAGCGCGCGATCGACAATCCCTCGGGCAACGCGCGCTTTGTTCTGGCCGCCGCGGCCGGGCTTGGCCTGTTCTGCCATTTCGCCATCGGCCCGGCGCTGTGCCTGTTCGGCGCCATCGCGCTGCTGGAAGTCTGGCGTCGCAGCCGCGATGTGAAATTCGCCATCGCGACCGTATTCCAGATTTTCTGGCCGACCGGACTGGCGGCGCTGCCCGTCATCGGTTCGGTCATCGCGGGCTATTTCGCGATGGGCGGCTTCACCATCGGCGGGATCAAGGCGTACACCCTCGCCGCCGCCATCGCCGGCATGGCCAAGATGGTGCTGCTCGTGCTGGGGCTGCCGGAATCGCCGCTGGCGGTCGCCTTCGCCGTTATCGGCGTGCCGCTTGCGATCCTCGGCGCGCTGTTTTCGGGATTGGTCAGCAAGGACCGGCGCATCGCCTACGCGGTCTTCGTGATCGCCCTCCCCATCGCGGTGTTTGTCGCGCATCCGCCCAACACCAACATCCCCCGCTATTATTTCGTCAGCGCGGTGTTTCTGGTCTTGCTGGTCGCCGAGTGTTTCGGCTCGCTGTGGAGTTTTGGCGGCTGGCGACGCGCCAGCGCGGTCGCGGCGCTCGCGGCGATGCTGGCCGGCGGCGCGGCGCAGGCCAGCAATTTTCAGGCGGGGAAATACCCCGCCTGGCCCGAGGCGCTCGACGCAATCGCATCCTCCGGGCAATTGCTGATCGGCGGCCTTTACGACCGCAATGTCCACGCCCACGTGGACTTCTACAACCGCACGCACAGCCCGCACATCGCGCTTGTGCCGCCCGAGCAACTCTGCGCGCGCCCGCCGCAATGGTTCGTCGCGGGGATCAACGATATCAACCGTGAGCCGCCGCCCAAACGTCTCGAAGTGGGCGACGGCTGCGCGCTGGCCTATAATCTGACGGCGAACTACGGCGCTCCCGGCTTGTCGCAAACGCCCTGGGCGCTCTACCGCCAGATCGATGCGGCGCCCGCCGCGCGATAGCCGCGGTGGAGTCGAGAGGCGCTTTCAGCGCGCTTGCGAGCCGGACGTGACGACCAGTACCGCCAGCAGGTTCTTCGCCAGATAGTCCGACGCGACCGGCGTGAGATGACCATAGTCGTAAGTGACGCTCCTCGCCTGTTTGTCCGCGCCGATGCGCGTCAGGCAGCCCTGCTCGTTGCAGAAGAACTTGTAGAGATCGACGTAGCGCGCATTGTCCGTCGGCTTCAGCGCTGCGCCGATGTGTTTGTTTTCTGCGATGACGCTCGCGTCCATGCCGACGAAGGTTCGCTCCGGCGTGTCGTCCCATAGCCGGCGCATGATGATCTTCGGCAACGATCCCGCCCATTGCGGCGTCGGGCCCAGCATCAGAATGTTCTTCACGCCATCATTGCTGAGTTCCTGCTCGATTCTTTCCAACTCATCGACGTCGCGCTCGTCGCGTTGCGAGACGATAACCGCGTCGGGCCTCGTCTGACGGATTTGATTGAGCGCGAACCAGTTCGAGCGCTGGCAGGAATGCTTCGACGAATCTTCCGTCACGCCGGCTTTGGGCGCGCAGCCCGAGGCCGCGACGATCATGATTTGCCAATTCGCCGGCAGCGCGTTTTTCAAACCCGAGTACAGCATCTGCACATGCGAGTCGCCCCACAGGAACAGCACCTTGTCCTTGGTCGGATCGCGCGTGGCGCAGGACTGGGCGATTTCGGCGCGCGGCGCGTCAGTCGATGGCCCATACCGATAGGAAGGATCCACGAAGTCGCAGTCGAGGCGAAACTTCTCAGGAATTCCCTCCCGCTCGAAATAGCGCCATTCGGGCAGCGCGTTCTCGAAATAGCTGGCGAAAGCGGTCTTGTCGCCGGTTCGAAACCCGGTTCCCTCCAGGCCGCCGGTGCGGAACGCGCCATAGCCCGCGAGACCGACCACAAGCATCGCCGCGACGAGAACCGGCGCCATCGCCGCGCTTTTTGAAAAGCGCAAGGGTCGTTCGACGAACCGCATTGTCAACCACGCCAGCGCCACCGCGGCGGCGACGGCGACAATGCGCGCATTCGTCGTCGGCGTCGCGCCGGTGACGATCGTATCGAACGACAACAGCGGCCAATGCCAGAGATAAAGCGGAAAGCTGATCAGGCCGAACCACACCATGAAGCGGCTCGACAGCACAGTGCGATTGATCCACGCGCCGGGACCGGCGGAAATGATGAGCACCGCGCCGGCAATCGTCGGCAACGCGCCGAGGCCGGGAAAATCATGCGGGTCGGTGAACAGGATCGACCACGCGATCAGATACATCCCGACAATCGATTGCCATTCGCGAGACATCGTTGGGCTCGGCTTCGAGCGGCGCCACCAGGCCTCCAGCTTCGGCGCGCCATGCAGGCGCAACGCGGCCGCCGCTTGCAGTTGCTCGCGATGCAACGTGGCATAGGCCAGCGCCGATCCCGCCAGCAGCTCCCAGAAGCGGGTCTGCGGCGCATAGAAGGCGAAGACCGAATCGCTATCGACGCTGCGCAGGCTGAGGACAAACGAGACGCAGAGGATCGCCAACGTCGCCGCCAGCAGATTGATGCGCGAACGCGACGCCGCCCAGATCAGCAGCGGCCAGACGATGTAATATTGCTCCTCGATGCCCAGCGACCACAAATGCACCAGCGGCTTCAAGAGGATGTTGACGTCGAAATAGCTGTTCTCTCCGAGGAACACGAGATTGGCGACAAAGCCCGCGCCGCCCGCCATCTCCTTGCCGAGCTGTTTGAATTCATCGGCGAACAGCAAGAACCAGCCGAACGCGAACGAGGCGGCCAGCACCGCGATGAGCGCGGGAAAGATGCGGCGCACGCGGCGGCCGTAAAAATCCGCGAACGAAAATTGTCCCCGCTCGACGCCGGCAAAGATAATCGTCGAGATCAGAAATCCGGAAATGACGAAGAAAATATCGACGCCGACAAAGCCGCTGCGCACCCATCGCGGAAACGCGTGAAACCCGACGACCGCCAGCACCGCGACGGCGCGTAAGCCGTCAATATCCCGACGATAGGCCGCGCGGAAAGGCGCGCTTCCCCGGCTTTCGCTGTGAACGGATCGGGCGTGAAACATCGCCGCCACAATAGGCGGGCGGGGTTAACACTCCGGAATCGAACCCGAGACATTTGCCGAACCCGCGTCATGGCCGGGCTTGTCCCACGACTGTCCGGTTCATGTCATTGCCAAGTTTAGTTGGAGTTGTCGAGAGTCGAAGGGCGGGGGCGGAGCGTTTTGG
>JAYUFK010000208.1:0-32533 GCA_043739325.1 Methylocapsa sp.
CGCCGCGCAGTCGTTGGAATTAGGGAATGGCGCTTATTTCGCCATCGCCTTGTCGATCACCACATCCGTGTAGGCTCCGGTCGGCTCCTTGGAAATGACCGGTTCTGAGCCGCCGGTCAGCAGGGTCTTGACCGTCCGCGCGTAATCGGCCGGATCGAGTTTGCCGTTGGAGCCTTCGGTCAGCTTGTTGATCTCGCCCATCATCTGCACCTGGTGATGTTCGGTCTGGGCGCCGGTCGCATCGTTGTCGAGGATGATCTTGGCGGCGGCGTCCGAATTGGCGCGCGCCCAATCCCATCCCTTCATCGACGCCCTGACGAAGCGCGCCATCTTGTCGACGAAGGCCGCGTCCTTCAGCTTGTCTTCCATCACATAAAGGCCGTCCTCAAGCGTCGCGACGCCCTGATCCTCGTATTTAAACACAACGAGCTGCTCGGGCTTGTAGCCGGCGTCGATCACCTGCCAATATTCATTGTAGGTCATCGTGGAAATGCAATCGGCCTGCTTTTGCAACAGCGGGTCGACGTTGAAACCCTGCTTCAGCACCTTGACGCCGCCGGCCGAACCGTCGGTCTTGAGGCCTAGTTTGCCCATCCAGTTGAGGAAGGGATATTCGTTGCCATAGAACCAGACGCCGAGCGTGCGGTCCTTCAGATCGGCGGGCTTCTTGACGCCGGTGTCAGCGCGGCAGGTCAGTTCGAGGCCGGAATGCTTGAATGGCTGAGCGATGTTGACCATCGCCACGCCTTTTTCGCGCGTTGCCAGCGCCGCCGGCATCCAGTCGACGACGACATCCGCGCCGCCGCCGGCCAGAACCTGCTCCGGCGCGACATCGGGGCCACCCGGCTTGATCGTCACATCGAGCCCGGCTTCTTTATAAAAGCCTTTGTCCTTGGCGACGTAATAACCGGCAAACTGCGCCTGCGTGACCCACTTGAGCTGTAGCGTCACCTTGTCTTCGGCGCGCGCTGCGCCGACGGAAACCAGCGCGCTCGCGGCCATCAATCCCAACATCATCTTTTTCATCGACTTCTCCTCCTGCCTAACAAAACTCATTCAACCGGCTCTTTGCCGGAACGACGAATGCCAGAACGTCACGCGGCGCTCTGCCAGCGCGACGAGCCCAAAGGACAGTGACCCCGCCAGCGCCGCGACGACAATCGTCGCCCAGACCATATCGATGCTCATGTGCCCGACCTCGGTGCTGATGCGAAAGCCCATGCCGACCGTCGGCGTGCCAAAGAACTCCGCCACGATAGCGCCAATCATCGCCAGAGTCGTGTTGATCTTCAGCGCGTTGAAGATGAACGGCAGCGCGGCGGGCAGACGCAGCTTCAACAATGTCTGGCTGTAGCTGGCGCCATAGGTCTTCATCAGATCGCGCTCCATCGCGCCGGCGCTGGCGAGGCCGGCGACCGCATTCACCAACATGGGGAAGAAAGTCATGACGACGACGACCGCGGCTTTCGATTGCCAGTCGAAGCCAAACCACATCACCATGATCGGCGCGACGCCAACAATCGGCAGGGCCGAAACGAGATTGCCAAGCGGCAGCAGGCCGCGCTGCAAGAAACCGGAGCGGTCAATGGCGATCGCCACGAGCAGGCCCGCACAGCAGCCGATCAAGTAACCCGCCAGCGCGCCCTGAATCGTTTGCAGGAAGTCGGCGGCGAGTGTCGGGATCGAATGGATAAAGCGTTCGAATATCGCCGTCGGCGCGGGCAGGATGACGACCGGCACATGAAACAGCCGGACGATCGCTTCCCATGCGACAAGCACAACGGCGCCAAACAAGGCGGGCGGCGCGAGATTGTTGAGCGCGCGGGCGTTCATCGCACGCCGCCCATGCGGCGCGCGACGAGTTTGTCGGCGAGGCCAATCATGCTGACCAGTGTTGCCGACAGCGCGGCGGCGGCGAACAGCGCCGCCCAGATTTGCACGGTCTGTCCGTAGTAGGAGCCGGCCAGCAAGCGCGCGCCGAGGCCGCCATCCTCGCTCTTGGTGACTTCCGCCACGACCGCGCCAACGAGCGCGGCGGCGACCGCGACTTTCATGCTGGCGAAAAACAACGGCGCGCTTGCGGGGGCGCGCAGCTTAAAGAAGGTCTGCGCGCGACTGGCGTTGTACGTGCGCATTAAATCCATTTGCAACGGGTCAGGCGAGCGCAATCCCTTCACGATGCCCACCGTCACCGGGAAGAACGAGAGGTAAGCCGCGATGACCGCCTTGGGCAGGATGCCAGTGATATCGAACTGGTTGAGAATAACGACGATCATTGGCGCCAGAGCGATGATGGGAATCGTTTGCGACGCGACGATCCACGGCATCATCGATTTTTCGAGCAGGCCGATGTGGACGATAAGGATCGCCAATCCAATGCCCAGAGCCGCGCCGATGACGAAGCCCAGCAGCGTTTCCTGCATTGTGACGAGAGCGTGATAGACAAGGCTGCGTTTTGACGTGACGGGGGTTTCAAACACTGTCTTGTTGAGTTCCGCGACGATCTGATGCGGCGCGGGAAGCTTGGGGCGCTCCATGTTGAGATCGGCGGCGGCCAGTTCCTGAAACGAAACCTCGGCGCGGTCGGCGTTGGCAAATTGATCGCGCTGCAGCGCAAGATTCATGAACACCGCTGCGACGTACCAGAGCGTGATCAGCACGCCCAGGATGAAGGCGATGGGGAGGATGTTTTTCATCGAAGCGCCCCCTCTCCCGCTTGCGGGAGAGGGCCGGGGTGAGGGCGCGCGCCGCCGATCTCTTGATGAACAGGGCCCTCATCCGGCGCTTCGCGCCACCTTCTCCCGCACGCGGGAGAAGGGTTTGCTCCTGCCTCAATCCTCATAGGAATGCCCCTCGCGCAAACCTTGCCGCACGCGGTTGGCGATTTCGAGAAATTCTGGCGTCTCGCGTATATCAAGCGAGCGTTCTCGAGGAAAATCGCATTCTATGATATCGTGAATGCGCCCGGGTCTTGTCGACATCACGACGATGCGAGTCGAGAGGAACACCGCTTCGGGAATCGAATGCGTGACGAACAGCACGGTCTTCCGCGTGACATCCCACAGCCGCAGGAGTTGCTCGTTGAGCTTGTCGCGCACGATTTCATCGAGCGCGCCGAACGGTTCATCCATCAGCAACAGCTCGGGATCGAACGACAAGGCACGCGCGATTGAGGCGCGCTGCTGCATCCCCCCTGACAATTGCCACGGGAATTTCCTGCCGAAGCCGCTGAGGTTAACAAGTTCAAGCCCCTTGCCGACACGAGCATCGCGCTCCTCCCGCGAAAACCCCATGATCTCGAGCGGCAGCGCAATGTTGCGCTCGATGTTGCGCCAGGGATAGAGCGCTGGCGCCTGGAAGATATAACCATAGGCGCGCTTGGTGCGGGCTTCGCTCGGGCTCATGCCGTTGACGCGGATAGCGCCGCTGCTCGGGCTTTCCAGGTCGGCGACAGCGCGCAGCAACGTGGTCTTGCCACAGCCGGACGGCCCAATGAACGAGACGAACTCGCCGCGTTCGACCGCGAGATCGATACCGCTGAGCGCCTGCACCGGCCCATCCGCCGTGACGAAGTTCAGCGACAGGCCCGAGATATCGATGACCCTCTGGTCCATCTTTGAACGCGCTTCCTCGGCGAGCGGGGCGAGCATTTCAGCGAGCGACGCCCTTCGCCGCCGTATGCTGCTTCCATGTCGCGAGCGCGCGCGCCTCGGCCGGGAACGGTTCGCGCTTGACGAAGCGCCCGCGACCCGGCTTGGCGGTCACCTCCCCCTCGGCAAAAACCACTTCGCCGCGCGACAACGTATAGCGCGGCAGGCCCTCGACCTTGACGCCTTCGAACACGTTGTAGTCGATCACAGACATCTGCTTCTTGGCGGTAATCGTCTTCTTCGCCTTGGGATCCCAGATGACGAGATCGGCGTCGGCATCGACCGTGATCGAGCCCTTGCGAGGGTAGAGATTGAGAATGCGCGCGATGTTGGTCGAGGTCACCGCGACGAACTCGTTCATCGTCAGGCGGCCAGTGCTGACCCCCTTCGTCCACAACACCGGCAAGCGATCTTCAAGCCCGCCTGTGCCATTTGGAATCTTGGTGAAATCGTCGCGGCCGAATTCCTTCTGTTTGGTGGTAAAGGCGCAATGGTCAGTCGCCACAACTTGCAGCGACCCCGAGCGCAGGCCGTTCCACAAACTGTCCTGATTTTTCTTGTCGCGGAACGGCGGCGACATCACGCGACGCGCCGCATGCACCCAGTCTTTATGATAATATTCGCTTTCATCTAGCGTCAGATGCTGGATCAACGGCTCGCCGTAAACGCGCTTGCCGTTGGCGCGGGCGCGTTTGATCGCCTCGTGCGCGGGTATCGACGAAGTGTGCACGATATACAGCGGCACTCCGGCCTGATCGGCGAGCATGATGGCGCGGTTCGCCGCTTCTCCCTCGACATCCGGCGGGCGCGACAGGGCGTGGCCCTCCGGACCGGTTATGCCAGCTTTCATGAACTTATGTTGCAGCGCCAGCACGACATCGCCGTTTTCGGCATGCACCAGCGGCATCGCGCCAAGCTCGGCGCAGCGTTGGAACGAAGCGAACATCTCCGCGTCATTGACCATTAGCGCGCCCTTGTAGGCCATGAAATGCTTGAACGTGGTTACCCCTTTCTCGACGACTTTCGCCATGTCCTGGCGCACTTTATCGGACCAGTAGGTGATGCGCATGTGGTATGAGAAGTCGGTCGCGGCGTCTTTCGAGCGGCGGTCCCAATCCTTGAAGGCATCCATCACCGGCTGCCCTGCGCCTGGGATGCAAAAATCGACGACCATTGTCGTGCCGCCCGACAGCGCGGCCCTGGTTCCGCTCTCGTAATTGTCGGCCGAAGTCGTGCCCATGAACGGCATGTCGAGATGCGTGTGCGGATCGATGCCGCCGGGCATGACGAAGCAGCCTGACGCATCGAGCGTCTTGTCGCCCTTGAGATGGTGGCCGATCGCCTTGATGCTTTCGCCTTCGACGAGAACGTCCGCGACATAAGTGCGGTCGGCGGCGACGATCGTTCCGCCCTTTATGAGTAGTGACATTGCTATGCCTCCGGACAATCTCGCGTGAACGGTTGAGTGGTTGTTAGACCGCGATCTCCGCCTTCTCCAGCACCGCGTGCATCAGCACATTCGCGCCGGCTGTCGACCATTCCTGTTTGATGTCTTCGCTCTCGTTGTGGCTGACGCCATCAACGCAGGGCGTAAAAATCATCGAGGTCGGCGCGACGCGCGCCATATAGCAAGCATCATGCCCGGCGCCCGACACGATGTCGCGGTGCGACAGTCCGAGATGTCTCGCGGCGCGGCGCACAGCGGTGATGCAGCCAGCATCGAACGGCACTGGCGGGTAGTAGAAGACTTCCTTGAGGTCGTAAGTCAGGCCGTTTCGCTTGGCGACTTCCTCGATGCCGGCTTTCAGCGCCGCGTCCATTGAATCGAGCGTCTCGCCGAGCGGGTGGCGGAACTCGCAAGTCATGAAGACTTCACCCGGAATAACATTGCGCGAATTTGGATAGGGATTGAGCATGCCCACCGTCGAGACGCCAAGCGGCGCGTTCGACAGTCCGATCTGGTTGACGAGTTCGACGATGCGCGCGGCGCCGAGCAGCGCATCCCTGCGCCGCGGCATCGGTGTCGATCCGGCGTGGCTCTCGAAACCCGTCAGGCGGATTTCGTACCAGCGCTGCCCCTGCCCGTGCGTGACGACCCCGACATCGATATTCTCGTCCTCGAGAATCGGCCCCTGCTCGATATGCAATTCAAAGAACGCATGGATCGGCCTCGACCTAGCCGGTTCGCGACCTTTGTAGCCAATACGCTCCAGCTCATCGCCAAGCTTCTTGCCGTCGGCATCGACGCGCGAATAGGCGAATTCCTTAGTATAGGCGCCGGCGAACACGCCTGATGAAATCATCGCGGGCGCGTAGCGCGAGCCTTCCTCGTTCGTCCAGTTGACGATCTCGATCGGATGACGCGTCTTGATCTTGAGGTCGTTGAGCGAGCGGACGACCTCCAGCGCGCCAAGCACCCCGAGCGCGCCGTCGAACTTGCCGCCCGTCGGCTGCGTGTCGAGATGACTGCCCATCATGACGGGCGGCAGCTTATCCTCGACGCCGGCCCGGCGGGCGAACATGTTGCCCATTTCATCGACCGTTAGCGCGCAGCCCTCCGCCTTGCACCATTTGGCGAAGAGTTCGCGGCCCTGCTTGTCGAGGTCGGTCAAAGTGAGGCGCTTGCAGCCGCCTTTTGGCGTGGCCCCGATCTCCGCCATTTCCATCAGCGCATCCCATAGGCGCTGACCGTTGATGCGCACGTTCGAAAGGTCCGCCATCGACTCCCAACCCCTCGTTTTCGTAAGGGAAACCAGCCCGACGCTATTATGAATTTGACCAAATGGTCAAATGCCGTAATTCTATGCGCCGCGCCGATGTTTGCGGCGCCGTAAAAGAGGCAGATCGTTGAACAAAACGGTTCTCAAGGGCGCCGTCCGGGCAGGAAACGAGCGCGCGATACTCGCCGCCGCCGAGGAGGTCTTTGCGGAAGCCGGATACGGCGGAGCTACCACCGCCGCGATCGCCGCGCGGGCCGGCGTCGCCAAGGCCAATCTGCACTATTATTTCGCCACCAAGGACGTGCTGTATCGCGCGGTGATCGAACAGGTGCTGACCGCCTGGCTCGACGCCGCGGCGTCATTCGATATCGCCGACAATCCAGCGGAGGCGCTGGCGCTTTATATCGGCGCCAAGATGGACCTCGCCCGCACCATGCCGCTTGGCTCGCGCATCTGGGCCAGCGAGATCATGCGCGGAGCGCCGGTCATTCAGGATTTTCTCGAGACGACGCTGGCGCAATGGATCGAATCGCGCGGCAGGGTCATCCGTCGCTGGATCGCCGACGGCAAGATACGGTCGGTCGAGCCGAAGTATCTGTTCTACATGATCTGGGCTACGACGCAGCATTACGCCAACGCGGCGCATGAGATCGCGGCGCTGGAAAACCGACAGCCACTCGACGACTACAAGTTCGACGCGGCGAAGAAGCAGGTCATCGAGACGATCGTGCTGGGGTTGGGCGCGAAGTAGCGAGAATCCCCATCTCCCGCTTGCGGGTGAGGGGTTCGGGGTGAGGGCGCGCCAGCGTGGCCCTCCGGCGAAGAGCCCTCATCCGACCGTTGCGCGGCCACCCGCGAGCGGGAGAAGGAAAAAACGCGCTTGACCTCGCCTGCCAGCTTGAATATCGTCCCCGTCAACGCTGTCGAGGCACCCCATGATTAAGATCCTTGTAGTACGTTTGGCGCCGGAGGCGGGACAGGTCTAGAACCTGATCCTAACGCTGGCGCATACCCGAAGGCCCCGCGAGGGCCTTTTTTGTTGCCTTGAATTTACTCGGCGCGGGGAAAAGACCAGCGCATTCGCATGACGGAGTGGAAGTGATGTCCAAGCAGATAACCGGCGCGGAAATGGTCGTCGAGGCGCTCAAGGATCAGGGCGTCGACGTGCTTTTTGGCTATCCCGGTGGCGCCGTCCTGCCGATCTACGACGCTATCTTCCAGCAGAACAAGCTGCGCCACATTCTTGTCCGCCACGAGCAAGGCGCCGCCCATGCCGCCGAAGGCTATGCGCGCTCGACCGGCAAGGTCGGCGTCCTGCTCGTCACCTCCGGCCCCGGCGCGACCAACACCATCACCGGCCTCACCGACGCGCTGCTCGATTCGATCCCGCTCGTTTGCATCACCGGCCAGGTGCCGACCCATCTGATCGGCTCGGACGCGTTCCAGGAATGCGACACCGTGGGCATCACGCGCTCCTGCACCAAGCACAATTATCTGGTTCGCAAGATCGATGACCTGCCGCGTATCCTGCATGAAGCGTTTTATGTCGCCTCGCACGGCCGACCGGGTCCCGTGGTCGTCGATATCCCCAAGGACATCCAGTTCGCGACCGGCGTCTACAGCTTTTCCAAGAATATCCAGCACAAGACCTATCGCCCGCAGGTGAAGGGCGACGCCGGCCGGATCAAGCACGCCATCGAATTGATGAGCAAAGCCAGGAAGCCGCTGTTCTACACCGGCGGTGGCGTCATCAATTCGGGGCCGGCGGCTTCGACCTTGCTGCGCGAACTTGTTGAGCTGACAGGCTCCCCGATCACCTCGACTTTGATGGGGCTCGGCGCCTATCCCGCCTCGGGCAAGAACTGGCTCGGCATGCTTGGCATGCACGGCTCGTTCGAAGCCAATAACGCCATGCACGATTGCGATTTGATGATCTGCCTTGGCGCGCGCTTTGACGACCGCATCACCGGGCGGCTCGACGCCTTCGCGCCGCACTCAAAGAAGATCCACGTGGATATCGATCCGTCCTCGATCAACAAGAACGTCAAGGTCGATCTCGGCATCATCGGCGATGTCGGTCATATCCTTGAGGACATGGTGCGGCTATGGCGCACGAACGCTGTCAAGAGCGAAGCGCCGGCGCTGGGCAAATGGTGGAGCCAGATCGATCTTTGGCGCGCCCGCGATTCCTTCGCGTTCCGCAATTCGAGCAAGATCATCAAGCCGCAGCACGCAATCAAGCGCTTGTACGAACTGACGAAAGATCGCGACGTCTATATCACCACGGAAGTCGGCCAGCATCAGATGTGGGCGGCGCAACATTTTCCGTTCGACGAGCCCAATCGCTGGATGACGTCGGGCGGTCTGGGCACGATGGGTTACGGCCTGCCGGCGGCTGTCGGCGCGCAGCTTGCGCATCCCAAATCGCTGGTCATCGACATCGCCGGCGAAGCCTCGATCCTGATGAATATGCAGGAAATGTCGACAGCGCTGCAGTACCGTCTGCCGGTGAAGATTTTCATCCTCAACAATCAATACATGGGCATGGTGCGCCAGTGGCAGGAACTGCTGCATGGCGGACGCTATTCGGAAAGCTACACGGAATCGCTGCCCGATTTCGTCAAGCTCGCCGAAGCCTATGGCGCGCACGGCATCCGTTGTTCCGACCCGGCCAAGCTCGATGAAGCGATCATGGAAATGATCGATACGCCCAAGGCGGTGATCTTCGATTGCCTCGTCGACAAGACCGAGAATTGTTTCCCGATGATCCCGTCGGGCAAGGCGCATAACGAAATGCTGATGGCCGACCTCAGCGATGACGCGGGGATCGAAATCGGCAATGTCATCGATGAAAAAGGCAAGATGCTCGTCTGATCGCGCCGCCCTCACACCAGGATTTGACAATGAACGCCCCCGCAACGCCCGTCCCCGCCGCGCCGCCGTCGCCGTATTCCTCGGCGCTTGGCAAATCGAACTCCGAGAGCCATGTTTTGTCGATTCTGGTCGATAACGAACCCGGCGTTCTCGCCCGCGTGGTCGGCTTGTTTTCGGCGCGCGGTTTCAATATCGAGAGCCTGACCGTAGCCGAGGTCGCGCATGAGACGCATCTCTCGCGTATCACCATCCTGACTTCGGGTGCGCCAGAGACCATCGAACAGGTGCGTCACCAACTTGAACGGCTCGTGCCGATTCATTCGGTGACGGACCTGACGCTCACCGTACGCGCGATCGAGCGCGAACTGGCGATGGTCAAGGTGCGCGGCAAGGGCGAGAACCGCGTCGAGGCCCTGCGTCTCGCCGAAGCGTTTCGCGCCAAGGTCATCGACGCGACGACCGAGAGCTTCATCTTCGAATTGACTGGCGGTCCGCGAAAAATCGATGACTTCGTCGAGCTGATGCGCCCGATCGGTCTTGTCGAAGTATCGCGCACCGGCATTGCGGCGATTTCGCGCGGGCCGGAGCAGATCTAGCCGTTGGCATTCTCCCAACGCTGCGCCCTCGGCGCAACGACGACACCCCTTGGCGGCGCCGCGCGTCCCGGCTAAAGCATCGCCATGAGCGCGGCCGCTGACATTTTTGATTACATCATCGTCGGCGCGGGCTCAGCCGGCTGTGTGCTGGCCGATCGGCTGTCCGCGGACGGGCGAAACTCCGTATTGGTGCTCGAATACGGCGGGTCGGATCGCTCGCTGTTCATCCAGATGCCCGGCGCACTGTCGATTCCGATGAACACCAAGCGCTACAATTGGCGCTACGAAAGCGAGCCCGAGCCGCATCTGGGCAACCGGCGCATGCATTGCCCGCGCGGCAAGGTTTTGGGCGGCTCGTCGTCGATCAACGGACTTGTGTACGTGCGCGGCAATCCGATGGATTTCGATCGTTGGGAAAGCGAAGGCGCGGCCGGTTGGGGATATCGCCACGTGCTGCCGTATTTCCGCCGCGCGGAGACCCGGCGCGAGGGCGGCGACGCCTATCGCGGCGATTCCGGCCCGTTGGCGACACGCGCCGGCGATCTCGAAAACCCGCTTTACGGCGCGTTCATCGAAGCGGCGCGCCAGGCCGGCTATCCCGTAACGCCCGACATCAACGGCGCGCAGCAGGAAGGTTTTGGCAAACTCGACATGACGGTAAAAGGCGGCCAACGCTGGTCAAGCGCCAGCGCCTATCTTCACCCCGCGATGAAACGCCCGAATCTGCGCGTCGTCACCCATGCGCTGGCGACGAAAATCCTGTTCGATGGCAAGCGCGCGACCGGCCTCGCCTACAGCAAGGGCGGGCGCGACCATGTGGCGAAAGCCAATCGCGAGGTCATCCTGTGCGGCGGCCCGATCAACTCGCCGCAACTCCTGAAACTCTCGGGGATCGGCCCGGCGGCCGAGCTCGCCGCGCTCGGCATTCCTGTGGTCCACGAACTGTCTGGCGTCGGCGAAAACCTGCAGGACCATCTCGAATTCTATTTCCAGATGGCTTCGGTAAAGCCGATTACACTGTACCGTCACACCGGAATGTTCTCAAAAGCGTTGATCGGACTGAATTGGCTGTTGCGCGGCAGGGGCCATGGCGCGACGAACCATTTCGAAGCGGGCGGGTTCATTCGCTCTCGCGCGGGCGTGCCCTACCCCGATATCCAGTATCATTTCCTGCCGCTGGCCGTGTCCTACGATGGCGCGGGGCTCGCCAGCGAACATGGCTTTCAGGCGCATGTCGGACCGATGCGCTCGAAGAGCAAAGGCCGGGTGCGGCTGAAATCGCGCGACCCGCGCGAAGCGCCGCTGATCCAGTTCAACTACATGAGTCACGAGGACGACTGGACGGAAATGCGCGCCTGCGTGCGCCTGACCCGCGAGATCTTCGCGCAGGCGGCGTTCGACCCTTATCGCGGGCGCGAAATCCGTCCCGGCGCGCAAGTCGTTGGCGATGGCGACATCGACGCCTTCGTCCGCGACCATGCCGAGAGCGCCTATCATCCTTCCTGTACCTGCAAAATGGGCGCAGTCGACGATCCGGCGGCGGTGGTCGATTCGCAGGCGCGCGTGATCGGCGTAACGGGTCTACGCGTCGTCGACAGCTCGATCATGCCGTCTGTAACCACAGGAAACCTCAACGCGCCGACTATCATGATCGGCGAAAAAGCCGCCGATATGATTCTTGGCCGCGATCCCCTGCCCGCCTCCAACGCGTCCTTCTATCAGGCGCCGAACTGGCGGGAGGCGCAGCGGTAACACCCTCGCACCGCATATTGCGGGGCGGAGCGATCACCACATTTTAATTCTTCAAAAGGCGCTCGTCCCGGTGCAAAGTCGCCGCTCTGATCGCCCTTCAATTCTGCGATGCAGCGGGAGCAATCGATGTCCGAGGAAATCAACGCGCCGACGGCGCCAGCGGCGGAAGGCCGGCGCGGTCGCGACGCGCGTCGCTCGGCGCGCGCCCAACGCGGCGGAGTTCACATCCCCTACATCAAGCGCGCCATCCCGCTCACCGAAATGCTCGACGCGGAAGGCCTGGCGATCATCGAGCGCAACGCCGAGACGCTGTTGTGGGAAGTCGGCATCGAGTTTCGCGAATATCCGCGCGCGCTCGAACTGCTGCGCGGCGCGGGTTGCGAGATCAAGGGCGAGCGCGTGCATTTTCCCCGCGGTCTGGCGCGCCGGCTCTGCGCGACCACCCCGACCGAATATATCCAGCACGCCCGCAACCCCGAGCGTAACGTCGTCATCGGCGGCAAGAACATTGTGTTCGCGCCCAACTACGGCTCGCCCTTCGTGCATGATCTCGATAAGGGCCGCCGCTATGGCACGATCGAGGACTTCCGCAATTTCGTGAAACTCGCGTATATGTCGCCGTTCATCCACCATTCCGGCGGAACCGTTTGCGAGCCGGTCGATCTGCCCGTCAACAAGCGCCATCTTGAGATGGTCTATGCGCATATGCGGTTCTCCGACAAACCGTTCATGGGCTCGGTCACCAAGCCCGAGCGCGCGCAGGACACCGTCGATATGTGCGCGATCCTCTTCGGCGCCGATTTCATTCAATCGAACACGGTCTGCACCAGCCTCATCAACGCCAACTCGCCACTGGTTTGGGATTCCACCATGCTCGGCGCGGCGGAAGTCTATGCGCGCAACAATCAGGCCTGCATCATCACGCCATTCATTTTGGCGGGCGCGATGAGCCCGGTGAGCGTCGCTGGAACCCTGACCCAAGTGCTCGCTGAGGTGATGGCGGGAACTTCGTTCTGCCAGCTCGTGCGACCCGGCGCGCCTGTTGTGTTCGGCACGTTCGTCTCGACGCTTTCAATGCAATCGGGCGCGCCGACCTTCGGCACGCCCGAGGCTGCGCTGGCGATCTATGGCGCGGCGCAACTGGCGCGGAGCATGAACATGCCGTTCCGCACCGGCGGCTCATTGTGCGCCTCGAAAGTCCCCGACGCGCAGGCGGCCTACGAAAGCGCGCAGACGCTGGTGCCGACTGTTCTCGCTGGCGCCAATTTTGTCCTCCATGCCGCCGGCTGGATGGAAGGCGGCCTGTCTGCTTCTTATGAGAAGTTCGTCATGGATTTCGATCAGCTCGGCGCCATGCACGTGCTCGCCAAGGGCATCGATCTCTCTGACAACGGTCAGGCGATGGAGGCGTTCCATCAGGTCGAACCGGGCGGCCATTTCCTCGGCTGCGCGCATACGCAGGCGAATTTCGAATCGGCGTTCTACCGTTCTAACATCGCCGATAACAATTCCGTCGAGCAATGGATGGAAGAGGGGAGCAAGGACGCTGCGACGCGCGCCAATGCGCTGTGGAAGAAGATGCTGGCCGAGTACGAAGCGCCGCCCATCGACCCGGCGATCGATGAAGCATTGAGGGCCTTCATCGAGAAGCGCAAGGCTTCGATGCCGGACGCGATGTATTGATGGCGGCTCCTGCCACATTGTCATGGCGCGCGCGTTCCCTCCCCCTTTGCGGGGGAGTGTCAGGGTGGGGGGTCGCGCCGCGCTTCCAACTTTGTGAACCAGCGCCAGCGCCTCTCTTCGATACCATCGCGCGACCCCCCTCCCGGGCCCTCCCCCGCAAGCGGGGAGGGGGCGCCGCGGCGCTCGCCACTCAATCCGAACACACGGAACTTTCTCATGAGAACGCATGCTCGGGTTGTGGTCATTGGCGGCGGCGTCGTCGGCGTTTCGACGCTGTATCACCTCGTCAAGAAGGGTCTGACGGACTCGGTGCTGATCGAGCGCAAGGAATTGACTTCGGGTTCAACGTGGCATGCGGCGGGACTGTTGCCGCTGTTCAACCTCAGCTATTCCGTCGGCCAGATTCACAAATATTCCGTCGCGCTTTACAAGAAGCTCGGCGAGGAAACCGGGCTCGATGTGGGACTTCGGCAGGTCTCCAACATCCGACTTGCCCGCACGCAAGACCGGCTCGACGAATATCGCTATTACGCCGGCGTCGCCGCGACGATCGGCGGCATCGATGTCAAGTTCCTCACGCCGGCCGAGGTGAAAGCGATCTGGCCGCTGTGCGAAGTCGATGGTCTCATCGGCGCGATCCAGCATCCGCAGGACGGCTACATCCAGCCCGCTGATCTAACGCAGGCTCTAGCGCGCGGCGCGCGCAACGCCGGCGGCGAGATCAACCGGCACACTTGCGTCACCGCCATCGCGCGCATGCTTAGCGGCGAATGGAAGGTGACGACCGACAAAGGCGAAATCATTTGCGAGCACGTCGTTTCGGCAACCGGCAATTTCGCTCGCCAGACCGGCCGCATGGTTGGGCTGAACGTACCGGTCATTCCGGTGCAGCATCAATACATCGTCACCGAGGCGCATCCGGCGATTGTCGCACGCAAGGCGAAGGGCCTGCCCGAAATGGGCGTGCTGCGCGAATCCGACAGCTCCTGGTACATGCGCGAGGAAGCGGGCGGCTTGTTGCTCGGGCCGTACGAAGTCGGGGCGCCGGTTTGCTATGTCGACGGCCCCTCGGCCGAGAGCGAGTACGAACTCTTCCAGGAAGATCTCGAACGCCTAACGCCGCATATCGAGACGGCGATCGCGCGCGTGCCGGCGTTCGGCGAAGTCGGCATCAAGAAAATTTACAATGGCGCCATCGCCTATACGCCGGACGGCTCGCCAATCATCGGCCCAGCGCCGGGCCTGCGCAATTTCTGGCTCAACGAAGGCCATTCGTTCGGCGTCACAGCGGCGGGCGGCGCCGGCTGGCAGCTCGCCGAATGGATCGTCGAGGGCGAGCCGACGATCGACATGCTTGGCGTCGATCCGCGCCGCTTCGGCTCCTATGCGCAAACGGGTTTTCTCAGGCAGAAAAACGAAGAGGCCTATGCCAAGGTCTTCACAATTCACTATCCCGATGAAGAGCGCGGCGCGGCGCGCCCGCTACGCCAGACGCCTTGTTATGACCGCATGAAGAAGCTCGGCGCGGTGTTTGGCGCGGTCTACGGCTGGGAGCGGCCAAACTGGTTCGCTCCGCCCGGTTATCAGCTCAGCGACGCGGATCTGGCGCGGCCCGATGTGTTGCTCAACCAGAACCATCCGCCGGTCAGCGAAGGCGCGGCGATCCGCGAAAAGTGGAGTTTTAGGCGCTCCAACTATTTCGACTTTGTCGGCGCCGAATGCCGCAACGTGCACGAGAATGTCGGCCTGCAGGATATGTCGGCCTTCGCCAAGTTTGAAGTGTCGGGACGCGGCGCCGAGGCGTGGCTCGATTCCATCCTGACCAACAATATCCCCAAAGCTGTCAACCGCGTGACGTTGACTTATCTGCTGACCAAACGCGGCGGCGTGCGCGCCGAATTCACGCTGACTCGCACGGGACCAGAGCGCTTCTATCTCGTCTGCGCCGGCGCGTTGGAGACGCACGATTTCGATTGCTTGCTCAAGCTGCTGCCCGGCGACGGCAGCGTGCGTCTCGACAAGCTAACGACGCAATACGGCGTGTTCGTGCTCGCCGGACCGCGCGCGCGGGATGTGCTCGCCAAGGTGGCCGACATCGATGTTTCCAACGCCGCATTCCCATGGCTGACGGCGCGTGCGCTGTCGATCGGCGCGGCTGGCGTCATGGCGATGCGCGTCAATTTCATCGGCGAACTCGGCTACGAATTTCATCATCCGATCGAATTGCAAAACTACATCTTCGATTCTCTGATGAGCGCCGGGGCAGAATTCGGCATCAAGCCATTCGGCATTCGCGCCATGGATTCATTGCGGCTGGAGAAATCCTACAAGCTGGTCGGGCGCGAATTGTCGATCGAATATTGCGGCTTTGAATCGGCGCTGTCGCGCTTCATCGATCTGAAAAAGGGCGAATTCGTCGGCCGCGACGCGCTCGTCGCCTGGCGCGAGCGCGGCATGGCCAACCGTCTCGTGACGCTGGAGGTTCATGGCGTAACCGATGCCGACGCGCGCGGCTCCGAGCCAGTGCTGCACAACGGCGTCGCCGTGGGGCGCACGACATCGGGCGGCTACGGCTGGAGAACCAGAAAGTCGCTGGCGCTGGCGATGGTGAAACCGGAGCTTGGCGAGATCGGGACCGAACTGGAGATCAAGGTGCTCGGCGAGCCTCATCGCGCGACGGTGATCGGCGAAAGCCCGTTCGATGCGGAGAATGCGAAGCTGAGGAGTTGAACCTTCTCCCTCCGGGAGAGGGCAGGGTGAGGGAACTGCGGACAATCCACAAAGAACGCTTTCGACAGATGCGCCTCATCTGGGCCTGGGTTCCCTCACCCCGGCCCTCTCCCGGAGGGAGAGGGAGTCGAAGATCACGCCCCGGCCGCTCTCCTCTCCTGCAACAGCGCGCGGTAAATCTCATCGTCGCCGCACAGGCCCGCGAGCCTGCCGAGTTGATCGATCAGCACGATCGGATTGCCCGAGGCGCGGCGCAGTTCGATCGCCGAGCGCATCTTCAGGTTGATCGGCGCGATGATGATATCGGCGCGGTCCGCCGCTGGCACGCGCCCGGTTTCGCTGTCGGCGCGCGACAACTGGCCCTTCGCGCCATCCAGCGTGCAGCCGACGGGTTTGCCGTCGCCATCGACCTGGATGCGGATGCGGCCGGACGAATCGATATGCACTTCGCCGTTCGCCTGCTTCAGCGACGCGGCGGGCGTCATCAAGGCGCTGCCGCGCAGCACGTTGAGCGGGTTCATGTGCTTGACGAATTCGGCGACATAATCGTTGGCGGGGCGCAGCAGGATGTCCTCCGCCGCGCCGCATTGCACGATGCGCCCGCCCTCGAGAATGGCGATGCGATTGCCGATCTTCAGCGCTTCGTCGAGATCGTGGCTGACGAAGATGATGGTCTTTTTCAAATCCTTTTGCAGCAGCAGCAACTCGTCCTGCAACTTATCGCGGATAAGCGGATCGAGCGCCGAGAACGGTTCGTCCATCAACAAAATATCGGCGTCGGTGGCGAAGGCGCGGGCGAGGCCGACGCGCTGCTGCATGCCGCCCGACAATTCGTGCCCCATCTTGCCGGCCCATTTCGTCAGGCCAACCATGGCGAGCTTGTCGGCAACGATTCTGTCGAGCTCGCTTTTCTCGACGCCGCGCAGCTCCAGGCCGAAGCCGACGTTCTCCGCAACCGTGCGCCAAGGCAGCAGCGCGAATTGCTGGAACACCATGGCGATCCGGCGCGTGCGCAACATCCGCAATTCGTCGGCGGAACATTTCGCCACGTCGATCGTGCGGTTCTCGTGCTCCACCAGAACCTTGCCGCGCGCCACTTTGTTGAGGCCGTTGACGGCGCGCAGGATCGTCGATTTGCCCGAGCCCGACAGGCCCATCAACACGCAGATCTCGCTTCGCTCGATCGCCAGATTGACGCCGGCGGCACCCAACACCGCGCCCGTTGCGGCGAGGATTTCATCGCGCGTTTTTCCCTGATCGATCAGCGCCAGCGCCTCGCGAACGCGCTTGCCGAAAACGATATCGAGATTCTCGAAAGCCACCGCGGGCATGGCTAACTCTGCGCTTTCTGTTCCGGACTGCGACAAACGCGATCCAGCACGATCGCCAGCAGCACGATCGAAACGCCAGCCTCGATGCCCATGGGAATATTGACCGAGCCGAGCGCGCGCACCACCGGCGTGCCAAGACCCGCCGCGCCCACCAGCGCCGCGATGACCACCATCGAAAGGCTCAGCATGATGCATTGCGTGATTCCTGCCATGATGGTGGGCAGCGCGAAGGGGAGTTCGACCTTCCAAAGCAATTGGCTCTTGGTCGCGCCGAACGCTTCGCCCGCTTCCTTAAGCGGCAACGGCACCGAAGTGACGCCCAGATGGGTGAGGCGGATTGGCGCCGCGATGGCGAAGATGACTGTCGAGATGAGGCCGGGCGCGGAGCCGAGGTGAAACAACACCAGCGTCGGGATGAGATAGACGAACGTCGGCAGCGTCTGCATGAGATCGAGCACAGGACGCAGCACCGTATAGAGCCACGGACGATGCGCCGTGGCGATGCCGAGCGGCACGCCGATGACAACGCTGGTGATCGTTGAGAATCCCACCAGCGAAATGGTTTGGACCGTCGCTTCCCAATAACCAAGGTTGGCGATGAGCAGGAAGGCGAGAACAACGAACAGCGCGAGCTTCCACGACCGGTGGATCCAGTAGGCAAGCGCGGCGGCGGCGAAAATAAGCAAGGCTGCGGGAACCCGCAGCAGCACCTCGGTCAGGCCATCGACGAGGAAATCGATCGCCGCCGTCACCGCGTCAAAGAACCAGGTGGCGTTGTCCTGCAGCCAGGTGATGAACTGTTTTACTGCCCAGCCGAGCGGCAGTTTTGGCTGCGTGAACCAGCTTTCCAAGATACGCCCCCTGACGTCCGCCTATCCCGGGAGCGCGCTCCCGGGATATCCTAAGCGGCGGTTGTCTTAGAGACCGAGCGACTTCTTTACGGCCGGAAGGCCGGGGGCGCCGTCGAACGTCGTCACGCCGGCGAGCCACGCGTCGAGCTCCTTCGGGTTGGTCTTGAGCCATTCACCTGCCGCCGCCGCGCCATCTTTCCCGTCATTGAGGATCTTGTTCATAATGACGTTTTCAACATCGACGGTGAATTTCAGGTTGGCGACGAGTTTCGCCGCGTTGGGGCATTCGGCCGCCCAGCCGGCGCGCTCGTTGGTGTAGACGACGGCGCCGCCGAAATTCGGGCCAAAACTGTCGTCGCCGCCGGTGAGGTACTGAATCTTGAAATTGACGTTCATCGGATGCGGGGCCCAGCCGAGGAACACGACGTCCTCTTTGTGGCTCGTGGCGCGCTGCACTTCGGCCAGCATGCCCTGTTCGCTCGACTCGACCAGGTTGAAGTCCTTCAGGCCGAACTTGTCGCCCTTGAGCAGGTCGAGCACCAGGCGATTGCCGTCGTTGCCAGCTTCAATGCCAAAAATCTTCCCCTTCAGGCTGTCCTTGAACTTTTTAATATCGCCGAAGTCTTTCAGGCCTTTGTCGTAGGTATATTGCGGCACCGCCAGCGTGTATTTCGCGCCTTCGGGGAGGTTGGCGGCGATTTCGACAACAGATTTATCTTCGATATAGGGCTTGCGGTCATTGTCCATGCTCGGCTGCCAATTGCCGAGGAACACATCGATGTCCTTGTTTTTCATCGACGCATAGGTCACCGGCACGGCGAGAACCGTCGTCTTGGGAGTATAGCCGAGCCCCTTGAGGATTTCCGAGGCGACCGCCGTCGTCGAGGTTATATCGGTCCAGCCGACATCGGAGAATTTGACGGTCTTGCAGCTTGCCGCGTCGCTGGCCAGCGCGCCGCCCGCCGCGAGAGAAACGCTGGCGAATACCGCCGCCGTGGCCAAAGAGAGCTTCATCGTAACTTCCTCCTGTTTTTCGCGGCGCCGGAGATCGCAAGCGTCGCGTTGGAGGCCAGCCTATGAGGCCTTGTGAGCATTCGTCAAACATTCATTTGGCGATGGTCGCATCAAATAATTGTTCAGGCAGATCAAAGTGCTCAAGGATTGGCGACATCCAGCATTTGAGCTTATCGCCGCAACCCGATAAAAGCCTCGCAGTCGTTTCCCCCCGGAGCATCCATGACCTATGCGCGCGCCGCCGATCCGCACGAGCTGGCGGAAATCCTGATGAAGGCGCTGCCCTATATGCTGCGCTACGATGAGGCGATCATCGTGGTGAAGTACGGCGGCCACGCCATGGGAGACGAAGAGAAGGGCCGTGATTTCGCCCGCGACATGGTGTTGCTCGAGCAGTCGGGCGTCAATCCGGTGGTTGTCCATGGCGGCGGACCACAAATCGGCATGATGCTCGAAAAGCTCGGCATAAAATCACAATTCTCCGGCGGCTTGCGCATCACCGACAAGGCAACCGTCGAAATCGTCGAAATGGTGCTGGCGGGCGCGATCAACAAGCAGATTGTGGGCACGATCAATGCCCAGGGCGGCAGGGCGATCGGGCTTTGCGGCAAGGACGGCAATATGGTCACCGCGCGCAAGGTGACGCGCAGCGCCAGCGGCAACGGCTCCGATGTTGAGGACGTCGTCGATCTCGGCTTTGTCGGCGAGCCCGACAAGGTCGATACGACCGTGCTGGAACAGATTCTCGGGCGCGAGTTGATTCCCGTTCTGGCGCCGGTCGCGCAGGGCGCCAATGGCGACACCTATAACATCAACGCCGACACGTTTGCTGGCGCCATCGCCGGCGCGCTCGGCGCCAAGCGGCTGTTGTTCCTGACCGACGTGCCCGGCGTCCTCGACAAGGACAAGAACCTCATCAAGGAACTGAAGGTCGATGAAATCCGCGGCCTCATCGCCGACGGGACGATCACCGGCGGGATGATCCCCAAGGTCGAAACCTGCATCTACGCGATCGAAAAGGGCGTCGAGGGCGTTGTCATTCTCGACGGCAAGATCCCGCACGCCGTGCTGATCGAACTGCTGACCGACCATGGCGCCGGCACGCTGATTACCCGATGACCGAGGCTCCGCCCCTGCGCGTTCTGGCGATCGATTCCTCTTGCGGCGCTATTTCCGCCTGCGTCTATGACGAAGGGGCGGAGGAAGCTTTGGCGCGTCACAGCGAGCCGATGGCGCGCGGACACGCCGAAGCGCTGGCGCCATTGGTGGAAAAACTGATGGCCGGTATTCCCGGCGGATTCGGCTCGCTCGACCGGATCGCGGTGACCAACGGGCCGGGATCGTTCACCGGCATTCGCATCGGCATCGCGCTGGCGCGCGCCATCGGGCTGGCGCTCAACATTCCGGTCGTCGGCGTGTCGACTCTCGTGGCGTTCGCCGGGCCGTTGCTGATTGAACCGCGCTCCGGAATCATCGTTGCAGCGATCGATGCGCGCCACGGGCAAGTGTATTTTCAATTGTTCGAGGCGTCGGGCCGCCCGCTCATCGCCGCCCGCGTCGAAACCGTGCGCGACGCAGTGCGCGCCATCGGCGCGGGGCCGGCGCGGATCGCCGGCAATGCCGCGAAAGTGCTTTCGGACGAATTCGGCCGCAGCGCGATGGCGTTCGACCTCTCGGCTGGCGCGGAATTTCCCGACATTCTCGCCGTCGCCCGCATCGGGTTGGCGGCGGACCCGCAGGCTGCGCCGCCGCGCCCGTACTATCTCAAGGCGCCCGACGCACAGCCGAAGGCGGAAGGGATGCCCGCGCCGGGTTGATCTCGGGCAGGCAATTCGCCATGGCGTTGTTTTCGCGCAGATTCAGCCCTTCGCTCTTGCGTCCCCTGCGCGGCGCCGACGCGGAGAAATGCGCGGCGATTCATGCGGCGTCTTTCGCATATCCCTGGCCGCCCGCCGATTTCGAGGCGATGATCGCCGACGCTCCAATCAGCGCCTTCGGCGCGTTCGATCCGTCGACTAGAGCGTTGCGCGGATTCTCGCTGGCGCGCTGCGCCGCCGATGAAGCGGAAATCCTGACGATCGCGGTGGCCAAGCCGTATCAACGCCGAGGCGTCGGTCGTGAATTGCTTCAGCGCCAATGCGCGCATCTCGCGGCTTCCGGCCTGCGGTCGATATTTCTTGAAGTCGAACAGGCCAATGCTCCAGCGCTGGCGCTTTACGCGCGGATGGGCTTTGTTCAGGTCGGCGCACGGCCGGGCTATTACCGGCGGCCGGAACAGGGCCCGGGCCACGCGCTTGTCATGAAGAAGACATTCGCGTGAACCACAACATCGCGAATCTTCCCTCCCCGGTTCAGCAGCGATGACGAAATTGCGCTTTGGCGTATTGATGGCGGCGCTGGCGCCAATGCTCATCGTCGGCGGTTCGTTTCGCTATCTGGCGCTGCGCCGGGGTTGGCGTTTTGGCGGCGGCGTCACCAGCATGTTTCACAAACTGCTCTGCGCGGCGCTCGGGGTTCGCGTGCGCGTCTATGGCGCGCGCCCGGATGCGGCGCCGGCGCTGATCGCCGCCAATCACGTCTCGTGGCTCGATATCCCCGTGCTCGGCTCGCTGCTGCCGGTGGCTTTCCTCGCCAAGAAGGAGGTCGGCGCGCACTGGCTGGGCCGCGAACTTGTGAAGCTGCAGGGCGTGGTTTTCGTCGACCGGCAGCGGCGGCGCTGCATTCCGGCAGTGAATAAGGAAATCGCTCGAAAGATCGCGGGCGGCGCTCCGCTCGCCTTGTTTGCCGAGGCGACGACCGGCGACGGCAACCGTCTGCTGCGGTTCCGCTCGTCGCATTTCGAGGCGCTGCGCGAAACGCTCGGCGCCGGCGACAATAGCGCGTTGGTCCAGCCGGTCTACATCGCCTATGTCAGGCGCAACGGCCTGCCGCTGGGCCGAACCGGCCAGCCGCTCGTCGCCTGGTATGGCGACATGACTTTCGCCGGGCATCTCCTGCGCTTCTTGCGCGACGGGCCGTTCGACTGCGAAATCGCATTTGGCGCGCCAATTCGCTTCCTCGAAATGTCAAATCGCAAAGAAATCGCTTTGCAGGCGCAAAGAAGTGTGCGGGAACTTGCGACCAGCCAGCGCGTGAATAGATTGCGGGCCGACGCCTTGCTTGCGCCGGGCCGAACAATATCGCTTAGGAGCGAAAAGATCGAGATAAAGGAAACCGTTTGTTGATCGTCGTAGGAAGCCTCGGGAAAACGCGCCGTGAATAAACCCCCTGCCCGGCGCGCCTTCGTAAAGTCCTTCGGCTGTCAGATGAATGTCTATGACTCGCAACGCATCAGCGATCTTGTGGGCGCGGAGGGGTTCGAGCTTTCCGCGACGATCGAGGAGGCCGAGCTTGTCGTCCTGAACACCTGCCACATTCGCGAGCGAGCATCCGAAAAAATCTATTCCGAGCTCGGCAAGGTGCGCGAACTCAAGGAAGAGCGCGCCAGCGCCGGCCTCAAAACCACGATTGTCGTGGCGGGCTGCGTCGCGCAGGCGGAGGGCGGCGAAATTCTGCGCCGGCAGCCGGCGGTCGACGTCGTCGTCGGCCCGCAGAACTATCACCGTCTCCCCGCGCTGCTGCGCGCCGCGAAAACCAAGCCGGGCGTCATCGACACCGAATTCGCCATCGAAGACAAGTTCGACCACTTGCCTGCGCCGACCGCGCAGGCGATCCGCTCGCGCGGCGTGACGGCGTTCGTCACCTTGCAGGAAGGCTGCGACAAGTTCTGCTCGTTCTGCGTCGTGCCCTACACGCGCGGCGCCGAGCAATCGCGCCCGGTTGCTAAAGTGCTGGAGGAGATCGCGCATCTCACCCGCGCCGGCGTGCGCGAAGTCACCCTCATCGGCCAGAACGTCAACGCTTATCATGGCGTCAACGAAGACGGCGGGAACTTCGATCTGCCGGACTTGCTGGCGGCGGCCGGGCGCAACCCGGACATTCTCCGCCTGCGTTATACGACCTCGCATCCCAACGACATGACGGACGCGCTGATCGCCGCCCACCGTGACAATCCGAAGCTGGCGCCCTATCTGCATCTGCCGGTGCAATCGGGTTCCGACCACATCCTGGAGTCAATGAACCGCAACCATACGACCGCCGGCTATCTCGAAACGCTCGCCCGCGTGCGCGCCGCGCGGCCCGACATTGCGCTGTCCTCCGACTTCATCGTCGGCTACCCCGGCGAGAGCGAAGCCGACTTCGCCGCGACGATGGACCTTGTGCGGCAAGTGCGCTTTGCCGCCTCCTATGCCTTCAAGTATTCCGCCCGGCCGGGGACGCCGGGCGCCAAGCTCGCCGATCCAATAGACGAAGCGACCAAGGCGCGGCGCCTGTCGGTACTGCAGATTTTGCTGGAAGAGCAGCGCCAGGCTTTCAACCACAGCCTGGTCGGACGCAGCTTGCAGGTGCTGTTCGACAAGCCGGGTCGTCGTCCCGGCCAGTTCATCGGCCGCTCCCCATACATGCAGTCGGTTTACGCACTTGGCGAGCCGGATATGATTGGCGCGCTTGTCGATGTCGAAATCATTGGCGTCGGGCCAAATTCCTTGCAGGGGCGCGTCAATTGAAAAAAGTGCTACGATGAACCGCCAAAACAGGGGGACTGCCGGATTGAAGATACAAGAGCGAATTTATCCCAAGACCGCCCAGGATGGCATCGACGTCTTGGCCGAGATCGACGCCAAACCGTTCGAAATCACGTTGGCGTTCGAGGATAACCGGCTCGCATCGGTCATTTTTGGCGAATACGATCAGAACATCGTGAAAATCGAGCGACGCCTCGGCGTGATTGCGACGGCGAACGGCAATCAGATCGTCATCCGCGGCACGCGCGAAGCCTGCGAGCATGCGCGGCGCGTGCTGGAAATTCTGTATTCGCGCGCCAAACTCGGGCAGACGGCGACGCCCGGCGAAGTTGATGGCGCGATCGCCGAAAGCACAATACAGGGCACGCTGTTTCCCAGCGAGATCGAGCGCGTCGGCGCGCCCTTCAGCGAATTGCGAACGCGGCGCAAAGGCGTCGTGCGCGCCCGCAATGCCGCGCAGAACGCCTATCTGGCGGCGCTGCGCGCCAATCAACTGGTATTCGCCGAGGGCCCGGCCGGCACCGGCAAAACCTGGCTCGCGGTGGGACATGCGGTGTCGCTGCTTGAGCAGGGCGAAGTCGAGCGCCTGATCCTGTCGCGCCCGGCCGTCGAGGCGGGCGAGCGGCTGGGCTTCCTGCCCGGCGACATGCGCGACAAAGTCGATCCGTACCTGCGGCCGATCTACGACGCCTTGAACGATTTCATGGAAGCGCGCGTCGTCGAGCGCGCCATCCAGACCGGGATGATCGAAATAGCTCCTCTCGCCTTCATGCGCGGGCGCACCCTCTCCAATGCGGCGGTCTTGCTCGACGAAGCGCAAAACGCCACGCCGGTGCAAATGAAAATGTTTCTGACGCGCCTTGGCGAGGGTTCGCGCATGATCATCAATGGCGACCCGACGCAGGTCGATTTGCCTTCCGGCCACAAGTCGGGCCTGATCGAGGCGGTGAACCTGCTGAAGGGTCTCGATGGCATCGGCCATGTGGTGTTTCGCCATGGCGATGTCGTGCGTCATGATCTTGTCAGACGGATAGTCGAAGCCTACGAGAAGGTCGGACGGCGGACCTGACGAAAAGATGAAACTCGAAATCGAAGTGACCGAACTCAGCGATCACTGGAACGCCTTGTCCAACATAGACACAGTGGCGCGAAAGGCGATCGAGGCGAGTTGCGCTCTCGCCGGAGTGCGGCTGATGGAAGGCGCCGAGGTTGGCGTTCAACTCGCCGACGACGCGCAGGTTCGCGCGCTCAACCAGAAATGGCGAGAGATCGACAAGCCGACCAACGTCCTTTCGTTTCCTGCGGCGGGGCCCAAAGCGCTGGCGAGCGCACCGATGCTTGGCGACATCGTGCTGGCGTATGAAACGACACAGGCAGAAGCGTCAGCCGAGGGAAAGACCTTTGGCGATCACGCAACGCATCTTATTGTGCACGGGTTTCTGCACTTGCTCGGCTTCGACCATTTGACCGATTCGCAAGCCGAGGCGATGGAGCGGCTGGAAACGCGCATTCTCGCGCAGCTTGGCGTCGCCGATCCCTACGCGCCGGCAAACGAGGCGGACGCGCAGCCATGAGCGAGACAGACAAGACGGCGCCACACGGCGGCCCAACGCCGGCCCTCGACGCGCCGCGCACCGGGCCCGCGAGCCTGTTCGACAAACTGCGCGCCTTGTTCGGCGTCGCCCCCGCATCGGTGCGCGACGATATCGAAGACGCGCTGGACGAGCCCGGCACGAATGCGGATTTCACGCCGCAAGAGCGCGCGATTCTCAAGAACGTTCTGGGTTTGCATGAGGTCCGCGTGAAGGATCTAATGGTGCCGCGCGCGGATATCATCGCGCTGGAGATGGACGCGCCGCTCAGCGAAGTCCTCGCGCTGTTCCGCACCGCCGGCCACTCGCGACTGCCGGTGTACGGCGACAATCTCGACGATCCCCGGGGCATGGTGCATATCCGCGATTTCGTCGATTATCTCGCCGCCGAACCGCGCTTCGGACTGGCGCCCGATTCCGGACAAGCGAAGGGCGACGCGGAACCGTTCGAGGGCATGAAGACGCTGCTCTCGGCGGCGAAGATCTTGCGGCCGGTGCTGTTTGCGCCGCCTTCGATGCCGGCGCTCGATCTGCTCGTCAAGATGCAGGCCTCGCACACCCATATGGCGCTGGTCATCGACGAATACGGCGGCACCGACGGCCTTGTCTCGATCGAGGATGTCGTCGAGGCGATTGTCGGCGAAATCGAGGACGAACACGACGAGGCGGAAGAACCGGAGATCGCCAAGGCCGCCGACGGCGCGCTGATCGTCGAAGCGCGCGCCAGTCTTGAGTCCGTTTCGGCGGCATTGAACGTCGATCTCTCGAAACTGGAAGTCGCGGACGACGTCGACACGATCGGCGGCCTCATCACGGCGAAGGCGGGCCGCGTGCCCGGACGCGGTGAAATCGTCAACGGGCCCGGCGATCTCGAGTTTGAAATTCTCGACGCCGATCCACGCCGCATCAAGCGCGTCAAAATTCACACGACGCCCGGCGCCGCCGCCCGCAGCGTCATAAAGCGCCGCGCTATCAGGGATGGCGACGGCTAGCCCTGCAATTGTGGGAAGCTGAAGCGAAGCATTCCAGTCGCCGCGATTTCCCCGTAGTGTACTGCGTGCGATTCGATCTTTCGGGGAATTCACGCCATTGACGATCACTGATCGACGATCTTCGCAACCGGGCGAGTTTCTCGGGTCGTTCGCCGACAATATCATTCTCGCCTGGGGCTGGCGGCGCAACGCGATCGCCCTCGTCGCCGGCGCCGTCGGCGCGCTCGCGCTTTCGCCAGTCAATCTCTGGGTCGCGATGTTCGCGTCGATGTCGCTTGCCGTGTGGCTGGTCGACGGAGCGGCCGGCTCGCCCACCGGACAGGCTTCACGCTGGAATGCCAGCTGCGCCGCAGCCATTGCCGGCTGGTTCTGGGGTTTTGGCTATTTTCTCGCCAGCCTGTGGTGGCTTGGTTCGGCGTTCCTCATCGAAGCGGATAAATTCGCCTGGGCTTTGCCGCTCGGCGTTATAGCGGTTCCCGCTGGGCTTGCGCTGTTTCCAGCGCTGGGTTTCGCGCTGGCGCGCCTCATATGGTCGAGCGGATCGGCGCGCATATTGGCGCTCGCCGTCGGCCTTGGGCTCAGCGAGTGGCTTCGCTGCAACATCCTGACAGGCTTCCCGTGGAACGAGATCGGCATGGCGCTTGGGCGCGATCTGATTCTCGCGCAATTCGCCTCGATCGTCGGTCTGCATGGCCTGACGCTGCTCAGCGTCGCCATCTTCGCCTCGCCAGCGACGCTAATCGACACGCAGCAGCGCGGCGTCCTGCGCCAGCCCGCGCTTGTCGCGCTGGCGGCGCTCACTCTGCTGGCGTTGTTTGGCGCGTGGCGTGTTTCGGGGCCGCCCGCGGCGAACGTCGCCGGCGTCAAGCTGCGCATCGTCCAGCCCAATGTTGCGCAGGACGCGAACTTTCGCGCCGCCAATTCCGAGGCGATCATGCAGCGCTATCTCGCTCTGTCGGACCGTGCGACGGCGCCGACGTCGAGCGGCATCGCCGATGTGACGCATCTGATCTGGCCCGAGTCGGCTTTTCCGTTCCTGCTGGCGCGCGACGCGCGGGCCTTGGCGGAGATCGCCGATCTGCTGCATGGCGGCGCGACGCTGATCACCGGCGCGGCGCGCCTCGCGGAAAAGACCGCCGGAGATAAGGAGCCGCACTTCTTCAATTCGATCCAGGTTGTCGACAAAACCGGAACCCTGCTCGAACATTACGACAAGCGTCATCTCGTACCGTTTGGCGAGTATCTGCCGTTCCAGAAGTTCTTCACGACCCTCGGCATTAGCCAGTTTGTCGACATACCCGGCGGCTTCGACCCCGGCGTCGCCGAGCAGTCGCTGCACATCCCCAGCCTTCCCGATGCTTCGCCGCTGATCTGCTACGAGGCAATCTTTCCGATCGAGTTCGCGGGATCGGCGTTTTCCCATGCCAGGCGGCCCGCCTGGCTGCTCAATGTCACGAACGACGCGTGGTTCGGCGTCACACCTGGACCGTATCAGCATTTCTCGCAGGCGCGGCTGCGCGCCATCGAAGAAGGCCTGCCGCTGGTGCGCGCCGCAAATTCCGGGATATCGGCGGTCGTCGACGGTCTCGGCCGCATCACCGCCGACCTGCCGCTTGGCGTCGATGGCGTCATCGACACCGGCTTGCCCGTCGCCCAGCGCGAGACGGTCTTCGGCAAATACGGGCTGGCGATCCCCGGCGCGCTCTGGCTCGTCGCGGCGGGCCTAGCCCTGGCGGCTCGGCGCAAGCGCTGACTTTTAGTCACCTGAATTGTATTGCCCGCACGGTTGCGCGTATTACGAGTATCGACTAGTCTCGAAACGAGGCTGGAAGCTCGTTACGCCCCACCTGCCCTAACGTTCACCAGTGAGATCGTCAGAGCACAGCAAGTTCTACCATGAAAAAAACGCCGAATCCCATCGACAAACACGTCGGCGCCCGCCTGAAGATGCGGCGCGTTACCGTAGGGATGAGCCAAAGCAAACTCGGCGAAGCGCTGAGCATTACTTTCCAGCAGATTCAGAAATACGAAAAAGGTTCGAATCGCGTCGGCGCCAGCAGATTGCAGGAAATGGCGCGCGTCTTGAGCGTGCCGCCGGCTTTCTTCTTTGAAGGCGCGCCGGCGGGCGCAGTCGCCGGAAGTGGTTTTGCCGAGCCGGCACAGGATAGCTACGTCGTCGATTTCCTGTCGACCGCGGAAGGAGTGCAGCTGAACCGGTCTTTCGCGCTCATCCGCGATCCAAAAGTGCGCAAACGCGTCCTCGATCTGGTTTCCGCCCTCGCGCAGGAATGACCTCACGGTCGATAACCATCCTCGCTCGATTTCGTTCTTTATAAAGAACGCTATGGCGCGTTTCGCTTGACGAAACGAACGCTGGCTGTCAGAAGCAGCGCGGCTCAAACGCTGCGCTGCTTGTCGCCGAGCGTCCGGGCCTCAACACGCGGCGCTTTTCGCCGACAACGAAATCCGAGATTGGAGCATATGTCGATGGCTCGGCAGAATTTTGAATTCACCAGCGAATCCGTTTCTGAAGGGCATCCCGACAAGGTGTGCGACCGCATCTCGGACGAAATCGTCGATCTTTACTTCCGCGAAGGCGCCAAGGCGGGCATCGATCCCTACCAGATCCGCGTCGCCTGCGAGACTTTGGCGACAACGAACCGCGTGATAATCGCCGGCGAAGTGCGCGGACCCAATCTGCCCTTCGCGCAGATCGAGGAAACCGCGCGCGCCGCGATCAAGGACATCGGCTACGAGCAGGACGGATTTCACTGGCGCGACGCCAAGGTGGAGATCCTCCTGCATCCCCAGTCCGTCGATATCGCGCAAGGCGTCGACGCTTCCGGCAACAAGGACGAAGGCGCGGGCGACCAGGGCATCATGTTCGGCTATGCCTGCAACGAGACCCCTGAACTGATGCCGGCGCCGATCTATTACGCGCACAAGATTTTGCATGTTCTCTCGGACGCGCGCCGCTCGGGCAAAGAGAAAGGCCTCGGTCCGGACGCCAAGAGCCAGGTCACCGTGCGTTACGAAAACGGCAAGCCCGTCGGCGTCACGCAAATCGTCGTTTCGCATCAGCACACGATCGAGTCGATGACTTCCGATGACGTCACAAATATAATCCGTCCCTACGTCACCGCCGCCCTGCCCGCCGGCTGGATCACGCCAAAGACCGTCTGGCACATCAATCCGACTGGCAAGTTCTACATCGGCGGTCCTGATGGAGACTGCGGATTGACCGGCCGCAAGATCATCGTCGACACTTATGGCGGCGCGGCTCCGCACGGCGGCGGCGCCTTCTCGGGCAAGGACCCGACCAAGGTCGACCGCTCCGCCGCTTACGCCGCCCGCTATCTTGCCAAGAACGTCGTCGCCGCCGGCCTCGCGGATCGTTGCTGCTTGCAATTGTCTTACGCGATCGGCGTCGCCAAGCCGCTGTCGATCTATGCGGACCTGTACGGCACGGGCCGCGTCGATGAAGGCAAGCTCGAAGCGGCGCTGATGGCGATCATGAATCTCTCGCAGCGCGGCATTCGCGAGCATCTCGGCCTCAACAAGGCGATCTACGCCCGCACGTCTTCGTACGGCCATTTCGGCCGCAAGCCGGACGCCGATGGCGGCTTCTCGTGGGAGAAGACCGATCTCGCGGACCAGTTGAAGCCTCTCGCCGCCTGAACGTCTTGCAAGGCGATGAAACGACGCTGCCGGGCTCGGGTCCGGCAGCGGATTCCTCGGATGAGCCGCGCCGCCGCGCCTTGTATGGCCGCTCGCGCGGCAAGACTTTGCGTCAGTATCACGCGCGGCTGATGCGCGAAGCGTTGCCGCAAATCGAGGTCGGCGCGTCGGACTTCGCCGAGCCCGCCGCGCTATTTCCTTTCTCCCCACGCGAAATCTGGCTCGAAATCGGCTTTGGCGGCGGCGAGCATTTGCTCGGCCAGGCGGCGGCCCACGCCGACATCGGCTTCATCGGCTGCGAGCCGTTCGTCAACGGCGTCGCCAAGCTTCTCGCCGGTATCGACGAGCAGGCCCTGTCGAACGTCCGCGTTCACTCGGGCGACGCCGGCGCGCTGATCGCCGCGATGCCCGCGGGCCTGCTGTCTCGCGTCTACTGCCTCTATCCCGACCCTTGGCCAAAGCGCCGGCACAACAAGCGCCGGATCGTCTCGCCCGAACTCGTCGCTGAGCTCGCCCGCGTGATCCGCGCGGGCGGTGAAATGCGCTTCGCCACGGACATCGACGATTGCTGCGGCTGGGCGCTGCAACGCTTTCTCAATTCGGCTGGGTTGAGCTGGCAGGCGGGCGAGGCCAACGACTGGCGCGAGCCATGGCCGAACTGGCGGCCGACGCGTTTTGAGCAAAAGGCGCGGCGTGAAGGGCGGACATCCTCGTATCTGACATTCCTGCGTGTATAGGGGCGCTAAATTGGCTATGAGGCTTCCCAGTAAATTTCGCGGCCGGCGCGATTCGGCCCGTAAACCGGACGACAAGTATTCTAAAGGGCTTGAGGGGCGCAATGAGCGACACAGTTGATCGGCGGACGATTTTGAAGGGCGCGGCGGCCACTGCGGTCGGCATGGCGGCGAGCGACCTCGCTGCCGCGGCCGCCGCGGAAGGTTTGAAGTTGGCCGATCCGGTGGCGTTCTCCTACGAAGCGTTCAAGACGCAGGCGCGCGCGCTGGCGCAAGCGCCTTATGTCGGCCCGCCGCGTCCAGCGCCCGATGTCGTCCAGAAGATCAATTACGAGGAATGGGGCAAGATCAAATTTCGCGACGATCACGCGCTGTTCGCCGAAGGCCCCGGCCGCTTTCCGCTGACGTTCTTTCACCTCGGCGTGTTCTTCCCCAAGGCGATCGAGATTCATGTCGTTGATGCCGGCCAGTCGCGCAAGGTCGTCTACGACCAATCCTATTTCGACATGCCGGCGGACTCGCCAGCGCGCCAGATTCCCGCCGGCTCAGGCTTTGCCGGCTTCCGCATCCAGGAGGCGCGCGACGGCGCGCTCGACTGGCATAAGAACGATTGGGTGGCGTTTCTCGGCGCCGCGTATTTTCGCTCCATCGGGGAACTCCGCCAGTACGGCATGTCGTCGCGCGGCGTCGCGCTCGATGTCGCCGTCGCCGACCGCTCCGAGGAATTTCCCGACTTCACCAAATTCTACGTCGAGCCGAACGAGGCGAAAGACGGCGTCGTCATCTATGCCTTGATGGAAGGCCCCTCGATCGTCGGCGCTTACCGGTTCGACATGAAACGCGGCAAGGGCGTCGTGATGGAGATCGACGCGGCGCTCTACCTGCGCAACGCCATCGCGCGTTTTGGCATCGCGCCGCTGACATCGATGTATTGGTACTCCGAGACCAAGAAGGAAACCGCGATCGACTGGCGCCCCGAAGTGCACGACTCGGACGGCCTGGCGATGTGGAGCGGCAATGGCGAGCGTCTGTGGCGCCCGCTCAACAATCCGCCGCGCATCATGGTCTCGGCGTTCGGCGACAACAATCCGCGCGGCTTTGGCCTGCTGCAGCGCGACCGCGTCTTCGATCATTATCTCGATGGCGTGAACTACGACCGGCGCCCCAGCGTCTGGGTCGAGCCGCTGGCCAACAATCCCGGCGAAGGCTGGGGCAAGGGCTCGATCCAGCTTTGCGAAATCCCCACCGACGACGAAATCCACGACAATATCGTCGCGATGTGGGTGCCGGAAAAGCCGATCGTCGCAGGCTCAGAGGTCAATCTTCGCTATCGCCTGCACTGGCTCGCCGATGAGCCGTATCCCTCGACGCTGGGTCGTTGCGTCGCGACGCGTATCGGCAATGGCGGCCAGCCCGGCCTGCCCCGCCCCAAGGGCGTGCGCAAGTTCATGGTCGAGTTTCTTGGCGGCCCGCTGTCAAAGCTGCCCTATGGCGTGAAGCCGGAGCCGGTAATCAGCGTATCGCGCGGCACGATCCTCGCCTACAAGGTTGTGGAGGCCGTGCCGGACGATGTGCCGGGCCACTGGCGCGTGCAGTTCGATCTGGCGGTCGATGGAAACGACCCCGTCGAAATGCGCTGTTTCTTCAAGTCCGAAACTGAGACACTGACGGAGACGTGGATGTTCCAGTATCATCCGTTTTGAGGCGGCTC
>JAYUFK010000209.1:0-4694 GCA_043739325.1 Methylocapsa sp.
GCGGTTGACGACGAACGCCTTGATAGCCGCCGCGTTGGCCGACGGCCTCTCATACCAGAACCCGATCAGCAGATAGGACGCGAGGCCGACGCCCTCCCAGCCGAAAAACAACTGGATGAGATTATCCGCCGTCACCAGCATCAGCATGGCGAAGGTGAACAGCGAGAGAAAGCCGAAGAAGCGCTGGCGGCTCGGATCCTCGTGCATATAACCGATGGAATAGAGATGCACGAGGAATGACACGGTATTGACGACGACCAGCATCACCGCGGTCAGCGTGTCGATACGCAAGGCCCAGGCCGCGTTGAGCTTGCCTGACGTGATCCAGTTGGCGATGACGACGTGCTCGTCATGGCCGTAGACGCCGACGGAGAAGAACGCCACCCACGACAAAAGCGCGCAGATGCCGAGCAGCCCGGTCGTGATAGTCTCGGAATTGCGGGCTCCAAGCTGCGGTCCGAACAATACCGCGACGAGGAAGCCGATGAGCGGAAGGAAGACGATCAGTTGGTACATGCCGCCTCAGCCCTTCAGCGCATTGATGTCTTCAACCGCGATCGAGCCGCGGTTGCGGTAATAGGCGACAAGGATCGCCAAACCGATTGCCGCCTCCGCCGCCGCGACGGTCAGGATGAACAGCGCGAACACCTGGCCCGTGAGATCGCCGGTGTTGGTGGAGAACGCGACGAGATTGATATTGACCGACAGCAGGATCAGCTCGACCGACATCAGAATGATGATGATGTTCTTGTGGTTGAGGATGATGCCAGCGACGCCGATCGTAAAAACGAGCGCCGCGAGCGTCAGGTAATGGGTGAGGCCGATGATCATGGGTCGCCTCTCTAGATGCCGACGCGCGAAGCGACTTTGCGCACTTCGACCGCGGTTGCCGGCGTGCGCGCGACCTGAATAGAGACATCCTGCCGTTTGACGTCCGGCTTGTGACGCAACGTCAGCACGATCGCGCCGATCATCGCGGTCAACAGGATCATTCCTGCCGCCTGGAAGAAGTAGAAATACTGAGTATAGAGCACGCGACCGAGCGCCGCCGTGTTGGATATCGTGCCGCTTGGCGAAGCCGCCGCCGCCGCATCGGGAGAGCGGGTCCAGCCAACGGCGACAAACCCGAGTTCCAGCGCGACGAAGAATGCGATCATCGCGCCGATCGGCAGATATTGCACAAAGCCTTGTTTGAGTTCGGCGAAGTCGACGTCCAGCATCATCACGACGAACAGGAACAGCACCGCGACGGCGCCGACATAGACGACGACCAGGATCATGCCGAGGAACTCGGCGCCCATCAGCAGGAACAGGCCGGCTGCGTTGACGAAGGCGAGGATGAGGAACAGCACGGAATGCACGGGATTGCGCGCCGTGATCACCGCAAGCGCGGAGACCACCAGCGTGGCGGCGAAGAGCCAGAAAAAGATCGCTTCGAAATGCATTCAAATCTCCCGGATGGGGCTTAGCGGTAAGGCGCGTCCATCGCAATGTTCCTGGCGATCTCGCGCTCCCAGCGATCGCCGTTCTCCAGCAACCGGTCCTTGTCGTAAAACAGTTCCTCGCGCGTTTCGACCGCGAATTCGAAATTCGGCCCCTCGACAATGGCGTCCACCGGGCAGGCTTCCTGGCACATGCCGCAGTAAATGCACTTGGTCATGTCGATGTCGTAGCGCGTCGTGCGGCGCGTGCCATCGTTGCGGCGCGGGCCCGCTTCAATCGTGATGGCCTGCGCCGGGCAGATCGCCTCGCACAATTTGCACGCGATGCAGCGCTCTTCGCCGTTGGGATAGCGGCGCAGCGCGTGTTCGCCGCGAAAGCGCGGGCTCAGCGGGCTCTTTTCGTGCGGATAATTCAGGGTCGCTTTCGGCTTGAAACAATACCGCATCGACAGCGCGAACGCCGAAACAAACTCGCCCAGGAAGAGCGAACGGGCGGCTTGGTCTAGTTTGATTGCCACGATCGCCTCCTCAGCTGTGGGCGGTCCAGCCGGTTAACTCGAGTACGCCTGCAACCGCGACGACCATGAACAAAGTGATCGGCAGGAAGACCTTCCAGCCCAGACGCATCAACTGGTCGTAGCGGTAACGCGGCACGAAAGCTTTGACCATCGCGAACATGAAGACGACGAGCGTCGCCTTCAGCACGAACCAGACGAGGCCCGGCACCCAGGTGAAGGGCGGGAAGTCGAATGGCGGCAGCCAGCCTCCAAGGAACAGGATGGTCGTCATCGCGCACATCGTGAGTATCGCGATGTACTCGCCAAGGAAGAACAACAGGAACGGCGTCGCCGAATATTCGACCGCATAGCCCGCCACAAGTTCAGATTCCGCTTCAACGAGATCGAACGGCGGACGATTGGTTTCCGCCAGAGCCGAAACGAAGAAGATGATGAACATCGGGAACAGCGGCAGCCAATACCAATTGAGGAATGTCAGCCACGGCAAGCCGATCAGAGAGGCGAGACCGTGGTTCTTTTGCGCCATGACGATGGCGTTGAGGTTGAGCGATCCCGCGCAAAGCAGGACCGAAACGATGACGAAGCCGATCGAGACTTCATACGAAACCATTTGCGCGGCCGAGCGCAGCGCCGCGAGGAACGGATATTTCGAGTTCGACGACCAGCCGGCCATGATGATGCCGTAGACGCCGAGCGACGAGATGGCGAAGAGATAGAGAATGCCAACGTTGATGTCGCCGATCGCCCAGCCGTCCGACAGCGGAATAACTGCCCAGGCCGACAACGCCAGAATCGCCGTAACCAACGGCGCCAGCAAAAACACGCCCTTGTTGGCGCCCGCTGGAATAATCGGCTCTTTCAGTACGAACTTCAGAAGGTCGGCGAAGCTCTGCAACAGGCCCCAAGGCCCGACGACGTTAGGGCCGCGCCGCAATTGCACGGCCGCCCAGACCTTGCGCTCGCCGTACAGCACATAGGCTGTGAACAGCAGCAGCGCAACGAGCAGACCGACGGTCTGAATCGCGGGCTTTACGATGGGCCAAATCCAGCCGGCGTCTTGCATCAAATTACTCCGCCGCCTGCATCAGCCGCGCCCGCGCCAACGCCGAACATTCGGCCATGGTCTTCGATGCGCGCGCAATCGGGTTGGTGAGATAGAAATCGTCAAACGCCGCGACGAACGGCGCCTTGTCGAGGACGCTCGGACGCGCGCCCAGCTTGGCTATGTCGCCAGCGTCGGCGTGCGTGATCGTATCGAGCGACGCCATCAGCGGATATGCCGCATAGAGCGCGGTGCGCAACTGGCTCAGCGAGTCGAACGGCAACTTGGCGCCCAATTGTTCGGACAACGCGCGCAGGATCGCCCAGTCTTCCCGCGCGTCGCCCGGCGCGAATGTCGCGCGTTCGGCAAATTGCGGGCGCCCTTCGGTATTGACATAGGTGCCGGTCTTTTCCGGATACGCGGCGCCCGGCAGGATGACGTCGGCGCGGTGCGCGCCGTGATCGCCGTGCGAGCCGATATAGACGACAAACGCGCCGGGCTCGATGGCAATCTCATCGGCGCCCAGGTTGAAGAGGAGATCGAGCGCCCCTGCCCGGCACATCGCCTGCGCGTTCAGCGCGCCGGGGCCCGGCGTAAAGCCAAGATCGAGACCGCCGACGCGCGACGCCGCCGTATGCAGGACGTTGAAGCCATTCCAGCCGTCCTTGACGACGCCCAGGGAAGTCGCGGCTTTCGCCGCCAGCGCCAGCAGGCCGGCGCCATCGGGCCGCGCCGCCGCGCCCGCGCCGATAATAAACATCGGCTTGTCTTTTTGAGCCGGCGGATGCTCGGCGAATTGCGCCAGGGTATCCGGACCGGCGCCCAGATAGGTGTAAGGATAGGTCAGATCGACCTTCTGGCCGATCAGGCCGATCAGGCAATTGCCCTTCAGCCAGCGCTTGCGAATGCGCGCATTGAGCACGGGCGATTCAAGCCGTGGGTTGGAGCCGATGATCATGATCGCATCGGCTTCGTCGATGCCGGCGATCGTCGAGTTGAACAAATACGACGCGCGGCCCCAGTGTGGATCGAACTTGGCGCCGTCCTGACGGCAATCGATATTGGCGATGCCGAGCTTGCCGGTCAGCGATTTCAGCGCAAAGATTTCCTCGACGCTGCCGAGATCGCCGACGATGGCGCCCATGCGCGCCGCGCTCGTTGTCTTGGCCTTTTCGGCGATCGCGGCGAAGGCCTGCGCCCAGGTCGCCGGCGCCAACTTGCCATTGACGCGGACATAGGGCCGGTCGAGCCGCTGCGTTTTCAGCCCGTCGACGACGTGACGCGTCTTGTCGGAAATCCATTCCTCGTTCACCGCCTCGTTGACGCGCGGCAGGATGCGCGCCACTTCGCGGCCGCGCGAGTCGATGCGGATCGCCGAGCCAATCGCGTCCATCACGTCGATCGATTCAGTCTTCGCCAGTTCCCAAGGCCGCGCATGAAACTCGTAGGGCTTTGACGTGAGCGCGCCCACCGGGCAGAGATCGACGACATTGCCCTGCAATTCGCTCGTCATCGCGCGTTCGAGATAAGTGGTGATTTCCATATCCTCGCCGCGCCCGATGGCGCCGAGCTCCGACACGCCGGCGACTTCGGTGGTGAAACGGACGCAGCGCGTGCAATGGATGCAGCGGTTCATCGAAGTCTTCACCAGCGCGCCGATATATTTGTCCTCGACGGCGCGCTTGTTCTCGG
>JAYUFK010000210.1:0-4669 GCA_043739325.1 Methylocapsa sp.
CCTCGGGGCGCGGATGCGCCGCAAAAGTAAGAAAGAAACACGTATTGTGTCACCCATCATCCCGGTCAGAAGTGTTACCTATCAGTCCGCTGGACACGCGGGGTTGTTTCGAGTCGCTTAAGGTGCCAGCATGAACGCCGCACGCGACCGTATCGCGCAGAGCCTGACGGAAGCGGGCTATATCCCCGACCGCGACCTCGCGACCGCCGTCTGGCTGATGGAATCGCTCAAGCGCCCGCTCCTGCTTGAGGGCGAGGCGGGGGTCGGCAAGACGGAAGTCGCAAAGGCCCTCGCGCTGGCGCACAACACCAAGCTCATCCGCCTGCAATGCTACGAAGGTCTCGACCAGAGCGCCGCGCTGTACGAATGGAATTACCAGCGTCAGTTGCTCGCCATCAAGGCGCGTGAGGGCGGCGACGCGGACACGGTCGAAGAGCACATCTTTTCCGAGAAATATCTATTGGAGCGCCCGCTTCTCGCCGCCATCCGTCAACCTGCCTCGCCGGTGCTGCTGATCGATGAAGTCGATCGCGCCGACGAGGAGTTCGAGGCGTTTCTGCTTGAACTGCTGTCGGATTTTCAGGTGTCGATTCCCGAGCTTGGCACGATTCGCGCAACTTCAATTCCGCGCGTGATCCTCACTTCGAACGGCACGCGCGAACTCTCCGATGCGTTGCGCCGGCGCTGCCTCTATCACTATGTCGACTTCCCCGATGTCGATCGCGAGGCGCGCATCATCGTCTCCCGCTTGCCGGGGATCGACGTCGCACTTTCGCTGCAGATCGCGCGCATGGTTGCAGCCGTTCGCAAGGAAGAATTGCGCAAGGCGCCGGGCGTCGCGGAAACGCTCGACTGGGCGGCGGCGCTCGCCGGCCTCGAAATCCGCCACTTGCGCGACGAACCCGAACTGGTGTTCGAGACCCTGATGTGCCTGATCAAAACCGCCGAGGACAAATCGCGCATCACCCGCGAAGTCTCGGATCGCCTGCTTGGCAAGGTGGCGTGAGATGCAGACGCAGCGCATCGCGCCAGCCAACGATGAAGCGTTAGGCGCCGGCGCGCGCCAAAAGCTCGGTCGTTTTGTGCGGACGCTGCGCGACAATGCCTTCGTTGTCGGTCTCGCCGAAATCCGCGATGCGCTGACCATCCTCGCCGGCCCATCTGCCTCGCGCCCTTCACAACTGCGCCCCGCCTTGCGCGCGCTGTTCTGCAGCCGGCAATCCGACTGGCAGAAATTCGACGAAATCTTCGATGCGTTCTGGCTGCAGCGCGGCGTCAAATCGGCGACCCGCATTGCCGGTGCGCCGGGCAAGAACGCGGCGGGCCTGCAGACTTTGCCGCAGGAAGACTCGCGCGGCGGCGACAGCGGCAGCCCTGACAAAGTCGAGCGGCGCGAAGTGCCTGATTCCGATACGGCGGGCGAGGGCAAACGCGAGGGCGCATCGCGCGCTGAATCGCTGGCGCGCACCGATTTCCGCCACCTTACGCAAGCCGAGGACGTCGCCGCCGCGCATGCGCTGGCGGCGCGCCTCGCCAACGCCATGCGCGCCCGCATGACCAGGCGCGAGCGCGCGCGCAGCAATGGGCGCAAGCTCGATCTGCGCCGCACAATCCACAAGAGCATCGCGCATGGCGGCACGCCGCTCGAACTGGTGCACCGGCATCGCATCGACAAGCCGCTGCGGCTCGTCGTGCTGCTCGATGCTTCGGGCTCGATGAGCCGTTATTCCGCAGTGTTCCTGCGTTTCATGCATGGAATTCTCGACGCCTTTCGCGAGGCTGAAGCGTTCGTATTTCATACACGCCTCGTCCATGTCTCGCCGGCCTTACGCGAGCGCGATGCGCAACGAGCGGTCGAGCGCATGTCCATCCTCGCGCAAGGTCTGGGCGGCGGCACGCGCATCGGCGAGAGTCTGGCCGCGTTCAACCGCTGGCACGCCAAGCGCGTCATTCATTCCCGCACCTGCGTGATGATCGTGTCGGACGGCTATGATACCGGTCCGGCGCAACATCTCGGCGACGAGATGGCCGCGCTGCGCCGCCGCTGCCGGCGCATCGTCTGGCTCAATCCGATGATCGGCTGGCGCGATTATGCGCCCGAGGCGGCGGGGATGAAGGCGGCGCTGCCTTATGTCGATTTGTTCGCGCCAGCGCATAATCTCGCGAGCCTGCAAGCCCTCGAACCTTATCTCATGAGGATATGAACCATGGGCGCTCAATTTGACGTGCTCGATCTTGTCAGCGGCATGAAAGCCCGGGGCGAACCGTTCGCGCTGGCGACAGTCGTACGGACGGTTTCTCTGACGGCGGCGAAGGCCGGCGCCAAGGCGGTCATCACGGCGGACGGCACGATATCGGGCGGCTGGATCGGCGGCGGCTGCGCGCGCGGCGCGGTGCTCAAGGCGGCGCGCGAGGCGCTCGCCGATGGCCGCACGCGGCTCATTAGCATTCAGCCAGGCGATCTGCTGGAGGAACATCATGTCGCTGCGGGGGAGCTGCGCGACGGCGTGCTTTATGCGAAAAACTCCTGCCCCAGCCAGGGCACGATGGACGTCTTCGTCGAGCCGGTGCTGCCGCGCCCGCAGCTCTACGTCTGCGGAGCATCGCCGGTCGCGGTGGCGATCGCGGAGCTGGCGCGGCGCATGGGTTTCTTCGTCGCCGTTTGCGCGCCGGCCAGCGACCATGCGGCGTTTGCCGAGGCCGACAGGCTTGTCGACGGCTTCATTTTGCCAGACGATTTTGGCCGCGCTTTTGTCGTCATCGCCACACAAGGGCGGGGCGACAGCGCGGCGCTGAAAGCCGCGATGAAATCGCCAGCGCTGTACGTCGCCTTCGTCGGCTCGCGCAAGAAAGCCGCCGTCCTGAAACAGGAACTCACCGAGGCCGGCGTCGACGCCGCGCGTCTCGAGGCGATGCACGCGCCAGCCGGGCTCGATCTTGGCGGGATCACCCCAGAAGAAATTGCGCTGTCAATCGTCGCGGAAATGGTAGAAGTACGGCGGCGCGGACAGCGGCAAGCTTGATTTCACGAAAGTGTGGATAGGAACGCTCGATGGACATGAACGGTTCACAACGCATCGAGGCTTCGCGCGAGGCGGTCTACGCGGCGCTCAACAATGTCGAAGTGTTGAAGCAATGCATTCCCGGCTGCGAAAGCATCGAGAAACTTTCCGACACGCAGATGAACGCCAAGGTGACGCTGCGCATCGGGCCGGTGAAAGCCTCGTTCACCGGCAAGGTCACGCTGAGCGATCTCGATCCGCCCAACGGTTATACGATCTCGGGCGAGGGCTCGGGCGGCGTCGCGGGGTTTGCCAATGGCGGCGCGCAGGTTAAGCTTGAAGCCGACGGCGCCGCCACGATCCTGCATTACGTCGTCACCGCCAACATCGGCGGCAAGCTGGCGCAACTCGGCAGCCGCTTGATCGATGGAACCGCGAAAAAACTCGCCGGCGACTTCTTCGAGAAGTTCGGCTCCACTTTCGTCACGGCCGCGCCCGGCGATCCCGTCGTCGAAGCGCCCAAGAAGGGCTGGCTCGGCAAGCTGATGGGTACAACCGGCGTCGCTTTGGTCGCGGTATCCTTGAGCGGCAATCTGTGCTGCATCAACGGCGTTCATAATATGGAGGCCGACGCCTTCATGTCGCCTCTATGCAAAGCGTCGGTTTCTGCTGGGGTTTGAGGGCGTGGTTGCCTCGCGAGTCCGCGGACCGCGCGCAAGTTCCCAAGAGGTTCTGTCTGAATTCTTGTAAGCCGCTGATTTTGCTGGTGCCGGTTGCAGGAATCGAACCCGCGACCTACTGATTACAAATCAGTCGCCCACTGATTGAGCAGCTCTTTGAATTTACAGCAAAATCTCTTCAAAAGCCTAATATTCCTTGGATCTTTGGCGGACACCGATGGACTGCGCTGCTTATCTGTGGCCATCTAACACGCTTTCGTGTGCGGACACAATGCGGACACACGTGCCATGGCCGAACGTATCACCGAGACGCTGGTCAAAAACCTTACACGCCCCGCAACGGGCAACAAGATCGTCTACGACACCGACCTCAGAGGCTTCGGCGTTCGAGCAACGGCAGCGGGCGCGAAGGCATTCGTTGTCAACTATCGCAGTGGAGGCCGCGAACGCCGCATCACTATCGGCGGCTACCCCGAATGGTCGGCGGCAGCCGCGCGCAAACGTGCGGAGGAATTGAAGCGGCAAATCGACTTGGGGCAGGACCCTCTTGAGCGTCGCAAGGAGGAGCGTGCGGCCCTGACAGTTGAAGAGCTTTGTGCGCTGTACATTGAGCGCCACCTGCCAAAGAAGCGAGAAAAATCGCAACGCGAAGATCAGTCGATCATTCGCACGATTATCCTCCCCACGCTTGGCACTAAGAAAGCAGGAGCGATCACATATTCCGATATTGAAGACATTCATCGGCAGGTTTCGGCGCGCGCCCCTTATCGCGCAAACCGCGCAGTTGCGTTGCTGTCGAAAATGTTTTCGCTCGCAATAAAATGGGGCGTGGTGACGGTGAACCCCGCGAAAGGAATTGACCGAAACCCAGAACAGCCGCGCGCCCGATACTTAGAGCCTGACCTGAAATTCTAGCATGCGACAGATCGCTTTTTCAAAATCGTCCAAAAGGGACTTTTCAGGGGCCACGATCGGGTCAGTTTGAGC
>JAYUFK010000211.1:0-4656 GCA_043739325.1 Methylocapsa sp.
TTCCCAAAAATTGGGCCGAGTTCCGCGACTCAGTCACAGACAACTTCCGCGTCATCAAACCCGGAGATTTTCGGGTCATGGCGTGAACCGGGTATAGAACAACCAACCGGCCCACGACACAGGACAACCGACCATGGCTCGCAAACGCCCTGAAGAACTCCGCAGTCATCGTTGGTACGGTGTCAACGATCTACGCTCTTTCGGCCATCGTTCGCGCACCGCGCAGATGGGCTATCACCGCTCCGACTATGCTGGGAAACCGGTCATTGCTATCATCAACACCTGGAGCGACATCAATCCGTGCCATACCCATTTCAAGCAGCGCGTGGAGGAGGTGAAGCGCGGCGTTTGGGAGGCTGGAGGCTTCCCCGTCGAATTACCGGCGATGACGCTCTCCGAGCCGTTCCAGAAACCGACTACGATGATGTACCGCAATTTCCTCGCCATGGAGACGGAAGAGGCGCTGCGTTCTTATCCGGCGGATGGCGCGGTGTTGATGGGCGGATGCGATAAGACCACGCCGGCCCTGCTGATGGGCGCTATTTCGATGAATCTCCCAGCGATTTTTATGCCAGGCGGGCCGATGCTGCGCGGCTCTTGGGGCGGCACGGTTTTGGGTTCGGGTACCGACAGCTGGAAATATTGGGCCGAACTTCGCGCCGGCAACATCACCGACAAAGATTGGGACGACATTGAACAGGGGATCGCCCGCTCCGCCGGTCATTGCATGACGATGGGCACCGCCTCGACGATGACGAGTGCGGCAGAGGCGCTCGGAATGACGCTTCCCGGCGCCGCGTCGATCCCCGCGCCCGATTCCCGTCACGCCATCATGGCGACCATGACCGGCAAACGGATCGTCGATATGGTCTGGGATGACCTCAAGCCATCTGACCTGCTCAACGTCGACGCCTTCCACAATGCTGTCGCCACCGTGTTGGCGATTGGCGGCTCGACCAATGCGATCGTGCATCTAATCGCTCTAGCACGCCGCGCCGGAGTTGCGCTCGACCTGGAGAAATTCGACGCCTTGGCGCGCGAAATTCCGCTTCTCGCAAACATCCGGCCGTCCGGCAAATATTTGATGGAGGATTTTTATTACGCCGGCGGCCTGCCCGCGCTGCTGAAGCGGTTGGCCGAGGGCGGTAAGCTCAAGACCGGAGTGCTTACCGTCAACGGCCGAACCATCGGCGAGAATATCGAGCCCGCGAAGACCTGGAACGAAGACGTAATCCGGCCATTGAACAATCCTCTGGCTGCGTCCGACAGCCTCGCCGTCCTCTATGGCAATCTTGCCCCACGCGGCGCGGTGATTAAACCGCCCGCTGCTGAGGCTCGATTGCATCGGCATTCGGGGAAGGCGATCGTGTTTGACGATTACAATCACATGTCGGCGCGCATTGACGACCCCGATCTCGATGTCGACGAGAACTCGGTTCTGGTGTTGAAGAACGCCGGGCCGCTGGGAGCGCCGGGGATGCCCGAATGGGGCCAGCTGCCCATCCCGAAAAAGCTGCTGGCCAAGGGCGTACGGGACATGCTGCGCATTTCGGACGCGCGGATGAGCGGGACGAGCTACGGCGCGTGCGTATTGCACATCACGCCGGAAGCCTTTGTAGGAGGTCCGCTCGCCCTCGTTCAAGACGGCGATATCATCGCACTTGATATCCCTCGCCGAAGCTTGACGTTGAAGGTGAGCGATGACGAGCTGGCGCGAAGGCGCGCGTCGTGGAAGCAGGAAGAACCCCGCTACGAGCGAGGCTATGGCGCCATGTTTGCGAAGCACGTCACCCAGGCGGACGAGGGATGCGACTTCGATTATCTCGAGAGACGCGCGCCTGTGCCGGATCCGGAAATCCACTGAGATAGAGGCGAATGCGATGGAAATGCTCCTGAACCGGTTCAAACGTGCGAGTGGATCGAATCTATGTGAAAACGCGCGAAAGGCTAAACCCCCGGCTGGCGATCCACTAGCGGACTGATATCTTTGCGAAAGTATCGAGCAATTCGGTGCTCAACTTCGCGCGACACGCGACCCCGGGGCCAAAAGCCAAGTTTAGCTGATTTATCAATGGCTTGCTCAGTCTTGCATTCGGGGTCAAGATTGGGAGCGTTTTTGCAAGCTGTTCGAGCATGCGAGAACGATAGCTCTCGGCGGCCGCTTCCAGGCCGGACATTCATGGCCGAGAGCCCGGGCCGTGGGCTTCTCCGCAATAAAGTTGTTTGTGTTCGATGGCGCGCGGACGAGCATCTATGATGGGAGGCTTCTTCATGATGAGGAAGCCCAATCGCGCCAGTTATTCGACCAAGCGTTCCGCTGCGATCCGCGCCATGATTTCGTCTCTTGCGGCCGTTGAAGCGCAGGGCGCGACCCTCTGGTCGCATGATCTCCGTTCCCGGTTTAATTTCGTATTCATCAATAGTTCACGTTGGACTCGGCTAAGTCGATTTGACTCGTAGGTTTAGAAACGGAGAGATGCAAATGTTGAAAATTCTTGCTGCGATCGGCCTCGGTTCGGCCCTGTTGCTCACCCCAGTTATAGCTTCGGCTCAGGAAACCGCGCCGGCCACCGGCAACTCGCCCCCGACTTCTGGCGCCGCGGCCGCTGCCGTCAATGGCGCCAAGGCCATGCCGATGAAGCAGCATCGCAAAATGGTGAAGCATCACAGGATGGCGAAGCACCACAAGATGATGAAGCATCATAGGATGATGAAGCATCACAAGAAGATGATGGGATCTCCGGGCGCGATGCCGGCGGCTCCTGCCGCCAAGACCTACTAATTCGCTGAAAAATCTTACTGCCCCAAAAACAAAAAGCCCCGCCCGGGCCGGAGCCGAGCGGGGCGAGATACAGCGCTTAATTGGATACGCCACGGAAGATTCGCTTGCGGGCCGAGCGGCGCGCTGGCGAAATGCTGGCGGAGATGCCGAAGGCGAAAGCCTCGGGCAGCAACCAAAATCAGGCGCGATCGTGGTCTGCAACCGCTCTGCCAACGGTCGCCGATATGCGCGTCAAAGCCCCGGGCGCTCATCGGCGTCACGGGGCTTTGTTACTCAGTACGCGCGGCAGTCTCGGGTGCAAGGGAGCCGCGACACCGACATTCGCAGCCTAACCTTAATATCGGCTCGCTCGCCGATGCGAGCCGCCGTCCCGTTCTGGTGCAGTGCAACCAAAAAAGGCCCCGCAGCATTCGCCGGCGGGGCCAAGGATCGCGCGCGCTACACTGGAGGGCGTTTGCGCGCCGTCCTATCAAGGACTGCATCGGCAATGCGACAATTCGACGGCACACCTCACAGACAAAGCCCCGCCCGGCAGGGGCCGAGCGAGCTGGGTGTTGCCGCAAGCGCAACAGGTAGCGAAAACCTAATGGTGGGTTACGTGCGATCCCTCACTGTGGCGGTATCGGGTTATTCGGGCAGTCCGCCGTACTCTGATAGACATATGTGCTTGATTTAGCTGCGGCGCCCGAGAAACCAGGACAACCGTTCGCGACGTGTTGCAGGCGTTGGCTGCTGGAAGCGCCCTCAGATAAGCGTAGATCGATTTCAAATCGATATCCGTCATGCTGTGATAGGTCGGCCAGGGCATGACTTGGAGCAGCGGCGTAGGCGGTCCGAGCGCACAGATCGGCGCGAGCGGGTTCTTTTCGCAATAGATGTCTTCGCCGGTGCGCAACACCTTGACGAATTCGGTTTCGGTGAGCCCCTCGGGAAGACCGTTCGCGTCGGGTGTCAAATTGCGCGCCATGAATGGCCCAAAGCGAGACGAGGCCGCTCAGGTGAGTTTGAGTTCGGCACCCCTCGGCCTCAGGGGCGCCACGCTTTATGAAGATTAGCACTATGTCTACGCTGTAGGTCCATGACCGGCTGGGCCTGCGGCCTTCACTCCCTCACCACCACGGTGTCGTACAGCCCGTAGTGCGTGAGTCCCTCGTGGCTCTCGACACCCGTGTACCGCAGCTAATGTGGTCGTCGCGCCCTATTCATTCGAAGGCTATGCCGGTGATTCTGAATAAGCCCGACGAAATCGAGGAATGGATGACAGAGCCGGCGAAGGATGCGCTTACGCTACAGCGACCGCTTCCCGACGCCGCGCGTCGGATCGTGGCGCGGGGTGCGGCTGAGTACATTCCGAGCCTTCCTTTTCAAAAATCCTGCCGATAATTTCGAGGTGATCGTCGCCACGCTCCGTATACCGACGAATCTTCTTCGTTATCGATCCGGTCCGCCTGGCTTCGACAAGATCAAACTATGGAGAAGACCATGTTGAAAACTTTATTCGTAGTCGGCTTCGCGGCTGCAGCATTGGCTGGGGGTGCGGCACAGGCCGCAGAGACCATGGCTTGCACCGAGGCCAATATGAAGACCGTACAGGCAGTTGTCGATAAAATGAAAGACGCAATGCAGAAAGATGCAGCCACAAAAGAAATGACAATGGCTAAAGACAGCATGACCAAAAAAGATGATAAAGGTTGTACGGATCACATGAAGAACCTGCAAGCGATGATGCCCGAATAACTCGGGAAAATCGTCGAAGATTGCAAGCGATACGCCGCGACGTAACTACCCACCCCCTTGCCACGCGGGTCAATCTCTGAATCCATGGTGGCATGAATCGCACTGATTTGCAGGAGCTCAGCAAGGAGCAGTTGATT
>JAYUFK010000212.1:0-1623 GCA_043739325.1 Methylocapsa sp.
AGACGCGGGCGCAGGTGATCGCGCTGCTCGAAGAGGTCGGCATCGTCGATCCCGCCTCGCGCCTCGGCGCGTTTCCGCACCAGCTTTCGGGCGGCCAGCGCCAGCGCGTGATGATCGCGATGGCGCTCGCCAATAGGCCCGACCTGTTCATCGCCGACGAGCCGACGACGGCGCTCGACGTCACCGTGCAGGCGCAGATTCTCAAACTGCTGAAGGAATTGCAGACCAAACGCAACATGGCGCTGCTGTTCATCACGCATGACCTTGGCATCGTGCGCAAGGTCGCCGGCGATGTCGCGGTGATGCAGCGCGGCCACATCGTCGAGGCGGGGTCGGTGGCTGAGGTTTTCGCCAATCCGCAGCATCCCTACACGAAGAGCTTGCTGGCGGCCGAACCCAAAGGCGCGCCGCCGCCGGTCAACGCCTCCGCCAGAACTATTCTCAGCGCCGACAGCGTCAAGGTCTGGTTCCCGATCAAGCGCGGCTTCATGCGCAGGATCGTCGGCCATGTGAAGGCGGTCGATGGCGTTTCGCTCGACGTGCGTGAGGGCGAGACGGTGGGCGTCGTCGGCGAGTCGGGCTCCGGCAAGACGACGCTGGGGCTGGCGATCCTGCGGCTGATCCGCTCGGAGGGAACGATAGTCTATTGTGGCCAGCGCATCGACGGCCTCGCCTCGCGCGCCATGCGCCCGCTGCGGCGCGACATGCAGATCGTCTTTCAGGACCCGTTCGGCTCGCTGTCGCCGCGCCTGTCAATCGCTGAGATCGTCGAGGAGGGCCTGCTGGCGCAGAAGACGCCGCTCAACGCCGCGCAGCGGCGCGAAGTCGTTGCGCGGGCGCTGGCCGACACCGGCCTCGATCCCTCGACGATGGATCGCTACCCCCACGAATTCTCCGGCGGTCAGCGCCAGCGCGTGGCGATCGCCCGGGCGATGGCGCTCGATCCCAAATTCGTCGTGCTGGACGAGCCGACCTCGGCGCTCGACATGTCGGTTCAGGCGCAGATCGTCGACCTTTTGCGCGCCTTGCAACAGAAGCGCTCGCTCGCCTATCTCTTCATCTCGCACGATCTCAAGGTGGTGCGCGCGCTGGCCAGCGAAATCATCGTCATGCGTCACGGCAAGGTCGTCGAAAGCGGCTCCGCCCGGGACGTGTTCTCCGCGCCCCGGCAGGCCTACACAAAGGCGCTGTTCGACGCCGCGTTCAACATCGAGGCGGATGTCGCTGGAATCGTCAGCCAATAGAGCCTCAGCCATTGAAGGGATTGAATGACAGGATTAATTCCTCGCGGCGAAGCGATCCCCCCGTCTCGCCCGCGGGAAAGGGTTGGAGGGAAGCGCTGACGCGCTTTACGCGGAAGGAAATCCCCGTCTGGCGCTTCGCGTCACCTTATCCCGCTCGCGGAACAAGGACTTGTTTGTCCGATTTCGGTGCTGGACTCGCTGGCGACCCTTTGCTACATGCCGGGCGTCGCGATGGCCTTGCCCTTGCGCTTTCGATGGGCGCATAGCTCAGTTGGTAGAGCAGCTGACTCTTAATCAGCGGGTCCAAGGTTCGAGCCCTTGTGCGCCCACCATCGAAAACTCTGAAAGCCGCGCTCAATGCGACTCAGCTCGCGCCGCC
>JAYUFK010000213.1:0-4639 GCA_043739325.1 Methylocapsa sp.
GCCCCTCGGGGCGCGGATGCGCCGCAAAAGTAAGAAAGAAACACATATTGTGTCACCCATCATCCCGGTCAGAAGTGTTACCTATCAGTCCGCTGGACATGCATCATATCGTCTGATTGTAATCCCCCACCTCTTTGTTCTCCCGCAACACGCCGTCGACGGCATGGAACATCTCGCGCATCCGCGCTTCCGACACCGGGCTTTCCACAACGACGACAAGCTCCGGCTTGTTGGACGAAGCGCGCACCAGGCCCCAAGTGCCGTCTTCAACTGTCACGCGCACGCCGTTCACCGTGACGACATCGCGGATTTTCTGGCCCGTCAGCAACTCGTTCTTCGCCTGCATCGCCTTGAAGCGCGCGACGACGCGGTCGGCGACTTCGTACTTCACTTCGTCGGCGCAATGCGGCGACATCGTTGGCGAGCCGAAGGTGCGCGGCAGCTCGCGATAGAGATCGGCCATGCTCTTGGCGGGATTGCGCGAGAGCATGTCGAGCACCGCGATCGCGGTGACGAAACCATCGTCATAGCCGCGCCCTACTGGCTTGTTGAAAAAGAAATGCCCGGACTTTTCGAAGCCCGCCAGCGCCTGCAAATCGCGCACGCGGCGCTTGATATGCGAATGCCCCGTCTTCCAGTAATCCGCCCTGACGCCGTTGGCAATCAGAACCGGATCGGTGGCGAACAGCCCAGTCGATTTGACGTCGACAACGAAAGTCGCGCCAGGGTGTAGCTTGGATAAATCGCGCGCCAGCATGACGCCGATCTTGTCGGCGAATATCTCCTCGCCTTCGTTATCGACAACGCCACAGCGATCGCCGTCGCCATCAAAGCCGAGGCCGACATCGGCCTTGTGTTCGCGCACCGCCGCAGCGATGGCGTGCAGCATGTGGATGTCCTCGGGATTGGGATTGTAGCGCGGAAAGGAGTGATCGAGATCGCAGTCGAGCGGCACGACTTCGCAGCCGAGCGCCGATAGAAGCCGCGGCGCGAAAGCTCCCGCCGTGCCGTTGCCGCATGCCGCGACCACCTTGAGTTTACGCGTCAGCTTAGGCCGCGTTGTCAAATCGGCGATGTAGCGCGCGGGAAAGTTGTTGACGAATTCATAGGCGCCGCCCTCGGCCAGGCGGAATTTACCGCCGACGACAATATCGCGCAGGCGGCCCATTTCCTCCGGCCCAAACGTCACCGGCAGCGCGGCGCCCATCTTCACGCCGGTCCAGCCGTTGTCATTATGCGACGCTGTCACCATCGCGACGGCGGGAACATCGAGCGCGAACTGCGCGAAATACGCCATCGGCGTGATCGCCAGACCGATGTCATGCACACGCGCGCCACCCGCCATCAGGCCGGCGATCAGCGCGTATTTGATCGCGGCGGAATAAGAGCGAAAATCGTGGCCGACGACGATCTCCGGCTTGACTCCCATTTCGTGCAGCAGCGTCGCCAGCCCGATGCCCAGCGCCTGCACGCCCATCAGATTGATTTCTTTTTCGTAGAGCCAGCGCGCGTCGTATTCGCGAAAGCCGGTCGGCTTCACCATCGGGCTGGATTCATACTCGAACGTGTTGGGCGAAAGCCTGGGTGCTGGTGTGGGATACATCGGGTCCTCGAGCGCGTTGGATCGCGCGCCTTAGTAACCCAGTGTAGATTCAATAAGAAGCCCTGCTCCCGGTCGGCGCTCTACCGGCGCAAGATCAACTGGCCTGACTTCTGCTCGACGCTGGACAGCCGTTTGAGAAAGCTCATGCCGAGCAGATCGACGTTGCCGGCGGCGCCATCGAGAACCCACGCGTCGACGTTGTAGAGCGCGATCGAACCGACCTGCATCTCGTTCAGCCTAACCGATGCGACGCGGGCGACAACGTTGGCTGTCTGCACGTGCCCTTTGTAATCGCCCGGAAACAGGCGAATCCCGATGCGCGATGCAGTCTGGCTCGACAGCACGACCATCGTCGCGCCGGTGTCGACCATCATTTTCACTTGCTGCCCGTTCACGACAACCGCGGTCGAATATTGACCGCCCGGGTCAGCGGCAATCGCGACTTCGTCATAAGTGGGTCGAGGATCGAGCGCGACCGGTTGCGCGATGGGCGGCGGCGCGGACAACGGCAAGGCAGGCGCGGCCTGCGTCATACTTTCGATGAGGCCAGGCATAAATCCGCTCGTCAGCATTGCCGCGACGACGGCGCAAATGGCGAACGTGACAGCGATGCGCAACATACGGAATGCCCGGAGCGCTGGCGATTTACGCCTGGCGCCGACAGAAGTTTAGGCGGCGAGAGCCAATATTCCGTTAATACGATAGCCTAAACGCCCCAGGTCTTTGCGACCAGGGCGGCTATTTCCGTAGCATAGGGCATGCTCGGTTGCGCGCCTGGCTTCGTGCAGGCAAGGCTTCCCGCGGCGAGGCCGTTGCGAATTGCCGCCTCGAACGAGGCGCCGCGGTCGAGCGCGGCGGCGAAGGCGCCGACGAAGGTGTCGCCCGCGCCAGTCGTGTCGACGACTTTCACGGGCGGCGCCGGCTCCACGATACGTTCCCCACCCTTGAAGCCGACGGCGCCCGCCGGCCCAAGCGTGGCGATCGTCGCAATCTTCAGCCGCGCATAGACGCCCCGGCAGATCGTCTCTGGATCCTTGCTGTCGATATCGAGGCTGGCGGCAAGCGTCAGCGCTTCGTGTTCGTTAACGCAGATGAAATCCAGCGCTGCAAGCAGCGCGGCGCTTGCCGCGCCCGCTGGCGCCAGATTGAGCATGACGCGCGCGCCGCGACTCCTGGCGTGAATCGCGGCGGCCTCGGCTTCTGCCATAGGCGTTTCACGCTGCAACAGCAGGATGTCGCCGGGGCCGATCGGTAGGCTCTTGAGCTGCGCCGCGCGGGCCTGCAGATTGGCGCCCGATGCGACGACGATGGCGTTCTCGCCACGCGCGTCCACGGCGATGAAGGCAGCGCCGGTGGGCGTATTGCAATCGCGTGTCGCGGAGAGATCGACGCCTTCGGCGCGCAGCAGCGCCAATGCCTGCGTCGCGAAGGCGTCCTTACCGACCGCGCCGGCAAGCGCCACCTTGGACCCGGCGCGCCGGGCGGCAAGCGCTTGATTGGCGCCCTTGCCGCCCGGACTTGTCACGTAATCGCCGCCCAAAACAGTCTCGCCCGGTCCGGGGATTCTGTCGACCCTGGTGACGAGATCGATGTTGATGGAGCCGAAAACGATGATCATGCAGAGCCCTGGCGCAACAGCATTCAAACAAACCGGTTGAGCAGGTTTTCGAGATATTCCTGGCGGCCGGAACGCGGCTTCGGATCGATCTTTTTTTCGACGACGCGCTTGGCGACTTCATCGAGCGTTCGCTTGCCCGCCAGCATCGCCTTGGCCTCCGGCTTGTTCCAGCCAGCGTAGCGCTCAGCGAGGAACCTATCGTACGTACCCTCCTCGATCAGCTTACTCGCCGCGACGAGCGCCTGCGCGCAGACATCGAGGCCGCCGATATGGCCGAGCAGCAGATCCTGCGAATCGATCGACTGGCGCCGCACTTTCGAATCGAAGTTGAGACCGCCCGGCGCGATGCCGCCCGCCTTGATGATGTGATAGAAAGCCGGCACCAGCTCGGCGGCGTTGTTGGGAAACTGGTCCGTGTCCCAACCCGACTGGTAATCGTTGCGATTGGCGTCGAGCGAGCCAAGCAAATTCAGCGAAGCCGCCATCGCCACTTCATGTTCGAACGAATGCCCGGCGAGCACCGCGTGGCCGACTTCGATGTTGACCTTCACTTCCTTTTCCAGCCCGAAGCGCTGGAGGAAACCGAACACTGTCGCGACATCGTAATCGTATTGGTGCTTCGTCGGCTCCTGCGGCTTGGGCTCGATCAGCACTACGCCCTTGAAGCCGATCTTGTGCTTGTATTCCACGACCATTGAGAGGAACCGCCCGAGCTGTTGCTGCTCGCGCTTGAGGTCCGTGTTCAGCAGCGTCTCATAGCCTTCGCGTCCGCCCCACAGCACGTAGTTGGCGCCCTTGAGACGATGCGTGGAGTCAAGGGCGTTCTTCACCTGCGCGGCGGCGTAGGCGAACAAATCGGGGTCGGGATTGGTCGCGGCGCCGGCCATGTAGCGTGGATGGCTGAACAAGTTCGCCGTGCCCCAGAGCAGTTTGACGCCCGTGGTCGACATCTTCTTGGCAAAAGTGTCCGTTATCGCCTCGAGATTGCGCGTGAATTCCGCCAGATTGGCGCCCTCCGGAACGACATCGCGATCATGGAAAGTGAAGAACGGTGCGCCGAGCAGCGTGAACATTTCGAACGCCACATCGGCCTTCAGCTTCGCCGCCTCCATCGTCTCGCCAAACCACGGCCGATCGAACGTCGGCGCCCCGAACATGTCCGAGCCGGCCCAAGCGAAATTATGCCAATAGCAAACGGCGGGGCGCAGATGCTCGGCGAGCGTCTTGCCAGCGACGACCTTGCTGGCTTCGTAATGCCGGTAGGCCAGCGGATTGGCGCTGTTGGCGCCCTCAAAGCGGATCGGCGCGATATCGCCAAAAAAACCTGTGGGCATATTTCCTTCCCCCCCGCAATCACGTTGCTTGAGGCAGCATTTGTTTGTCGTCAGCGCGGCGGGGGGTATCCCCGGGACCAACCC
>JAYUFK010000214.1:0-1611 GCA_043739325.1 Methylocapsa sp.
CCTACGCAAGCTCGCCGAGCGGACCGTCGCAGGCCTGATGAACGCCCTCGAAACCTGCGCCGAAATCTTCAAACCCAACGAATGTGCAAATTATTTCAAGGCCTGCGGATATGATACAGATTGATCGGAGGATGCTCTAAATTGGTCAGGTAACGCCCCCGCATGGCCTCCGAATACACTTCTGCTTGGCTTTGGACGTCGAGGTCAACTCTGCAAATTCAGGCAGCTGTCGCAGTTCATAGAGATCAATCAGATCGGCGAGAACATCAAGTTCGTTGCCTTCAGGCGTACCGGGTTCCGCGTGCATGAGCATATCGAGGCGCGAGAGCGCCGCTTTGTAATCTGTGCCGGAACCGATTGATTTCATCGCGGGTGGAAAGTTCCGCATCGCGCGCGTAGACCACCACTCGGCGGGTTCGGATCGCGCTCGCGTTGCATGTTGACGGACGCGTTCGAACACCTCTTCCGCCGGAATCGACGGGCGGGGATCGTCGATCGAGGCTTGGATCGTGCGCTTCAATAGCTCGCGCCGAAGATCGGCATGCGGCTCCAGGTCATGTTGCTCGCCGAGAATAACAAATACGGCTTCGCTTGGGTCGACGAAGATGCCGGTCTCGACAAGGCCAAGCAGCCATTCCGCGAGACTGGGCGGCAGATAGGCGTCAAAGCGTAGCCCGCCCTCGCGTGCCTGATCTTTCAGCTCCCTCGCCCGCGCTATCGCGGCGGCCTTTTCGTCGGCGGTGCGCCAGTCGTCGTCAACATCGTCGGTCATGATTCTTTTCCCCGATCGCTTGCAACACGATCGCCATCGGCCACAGCGATCGCCTTCCTGAACAGGGAATAGGGCAGCAACAGCGATAGCGGCATATCGTTCAGCGAAACGGCCCCGTAGAGCTTGTACCAAGCCGCGCCTTTTTCATCCTTGGTGTCGATCATCAACGCGGTGCCGCCCATCTCCGCGGACGCGCGGATGCAGCGCTCCGCAGCGGCAACGAGCAACTGACCGCCGAGGCCGACGCCTTGGTATTTCTTATCGACTCCCAGTCGCCCAAGCCGAAAGCCACCGACGGCGTGACGACCGCCCCCGGGGCGAGCGACTTCGGGCACGCGGTCAAAATCAACCTGCGCGGGACTAAGGGTATAAAAACCGAGAACCGTGACGCCGTCGGCTTTGTCGACCGCCACGTAGGTTTTCGACACGCCGTTCTCATGCGCCTTGCGCGCGTGCTGGGCGAGGAAGGTGTTGAGCGCGGCCTGGCCGCAGTCAAAGTCCTTGCGGTTATGGCGTTTCTCTATGGCTTCCTCGCGCCACGCCGAGATGATCATCGGTCGCGCGGCAACGCCCGGGCGGCCGCTATCAGCCGCGCATTGGGCTCTGGCGGATTGTCCAAGAGATCGAGCCAGAGTCGTGTATCGCGCTCGGAAAGCGCGACATGCTCGGCATGTTCGATCACCGCGTCCGCCGCGCGTAGGGCGTTGCGCAACATGAAATCCTTGAGGTCGGTTTGCTCCAGGGACGCGGCACGCATGAGCCGCGCTTTTTCGGCCGGGGGAATCCGCATCGCGAAGCGGCTGTTGTCCTCTATGGCGGCTCTGGGCATGACGACTTCC
>JAYUFK010000215.1:0-4618 GCA_043739325.1 Methylocapsa sp.
TTCCCAAAAATTGGGCCGAGTTCTGCGACTCAGTCACAGACAACTTCCGCGTCATCAAACCTGGAGATTTTCGGGTTATGGCGTGAACCAAGTATACCAAAGAGGGGATTGGCGCCTGCAATGTTGTCGTAGTTGCGCGCGCGCGCGCAGTTCGGTATGACGCCTTGATCGAGCAGGGCGAGGAAAAGACGCTCCTGCAAAGGGAGGTGCGCCTTTGGGCCGAGCCGCGTTAAGCGCCTTGGAGCGAAAATCGGTCCATGTTGCCTCTGCGCGAGGCGGGGATGCGCGCGAAGCCGTCGCCGGCCTCCGGCTGCGCTTGCCCGTGGATAGTTTCAGCGCAATTCTGGTTTTCTTTTCGCCCGACTATGACCCCGAGGAATTTGCGGCCGAGATGGCGGCGCAGTTTCCTGGCGAACCGGTGTATGGCTGCACGACGGCCGGCGAGCTGACGCCCGAAGGCATTGTCGACGGCGGCGTTGTCGCGCTGGGCTTTCGCGCTGGCGATTTCACGATTGTCGCCCAGCCTGTCGCTGATCTCGATGGGTTCACGTTTGAGCGCATTCGCGATCACGTTGGCGAATCGCGCGCGCGCCTGGAACAAGCCGAAGACGGAGCCGAGCGCCGCAATCGCTTCGGCCTGCTGCTGGTCGACGGCATGTCGCTGCACGAGGAAGCGTTGATATCGGCGATCAGCGCCTGTCTCGACGATATTCAGGTTGTCGGAGGCTCGGCTGGCGATGGCATGAACTTCGGCGCGACCTGGGTGATTTTCGATGGCAAGGCGCATTGCAACGCCGCGGTGCTGTTGCTTGTCAGCACCGAGATCCCCTGCCGGCTGTTCAAATGCAACAGCTTCGAGCCGACCTCGACAAAGCTCGTCGTCACGGAAGCCGACATTGAAAAGCGCATCGTCCATGAGATCAACGCCGAGCCGGCGGCGCATGAATATGCCAGCATCATCGGCGTGCCCTATAGCGAACTGAACGGCTACACTTTCGCCGCCCATCCGGTCATCGTGCGCGTCGACGGGGACTATTACGCACGTTCGATCCAGCGCGCCAACGAAGACGGCTCGCTGACGTTCTTCTGCGCGATCGATGAAGGCCTGGTGCTGACCGCGGCGGGGCGGCTCGACACGTTGGGCGTTGTCGAGGACATGTTCCGCGCCACCGAAGCGGAGCTCGGCGAAGTCTCGCTGTATCTCGGGTTTGACTGCCTGCACCGCCGGCTCGACGCTGAGCAACGCCAAATCACCCGCGAACTCGCCGATCTCTATCGCAGACACAATGTCGTCGGCTTCAACACCTACGGCGAGCAATACCGCTCGATGCATCTCAACCAGACGTTCTCTGGCCTCGCGATCGGACGTCGAGCCGAACCGCGATGATCTTTGAGGCGGATGAACTCACCCATTTGGCGAGGGAAAACGCCAAGCTCAAGAAAATCAACGCCGCGCTGATGTCGCGCGTCGAGCGGGCAATGGATCAGCCCGCGAACGCCTTCAGCCTGTTCGAGGCGGCGATCGCGCTCGACAATCGCGTGCGCCGCCGCACGGTTGAATTGCAGGCGGCGCTGCGTTCGGTCGAGCGCACGAACGAGGCGCTGAAAAACGCCAAGCTGCGCGCCGATCAGGCCAATTCGTTCAAGTCGACGTTTCTGGCTTTCGTCAGCCACGATCTGCTGCAACCGCTTAACGCCGCCAAGCTCAGCCTTTCCGCGTTGATGGAGCTTGAGGCCAATGCGGTCAGCGCGCCGCTGCTGGGTCAGGTCGATCGCGCGCTGAGCAGCCTGGAGGATTTGATCCGCACTTTGCTCGATATCTCCAAGCTCGACGCGGGCGTCATGCGGCCGGATATCTGCACGTTCGAGATCGAGCGCGTCATCGGCCCGTTGCGGCTGGAATTCGAGACCCTTGCGGCCGCGCGGGGCCTGCGATTGCATGTCCGCCACTCCGAGGCTGTCGTGCGGTCCGACCCGCTGATGCTGCGGCGCATCTTACAAAACCTGCTCAACAACGCGTTGCGTTACACCCGGCGCGGCGGCGTGCTGCTGGGCTGCCGCAAGCGCGGCGCCATGCTGCGCATCGAGATCATCGACACTGGACCTGGCGTTCCCGCCGATCGCCGCGAGGCGATTTTCGAAGAGTTTCAGCGCGACGCCGTGACGAGCGCGGCGCATGGCGGATTTAGCCTTGGCCTGTCGATCGTGCGCCGCCTCGCGCTGGCGCTGAATCACCCGATCGATCTCGCCTCGCGGGCCGGCCACGGCTCGGTCTTCACGATCAGCGCGCCGTTCGATAGCGCCAATGCGATCATTCCCATCGAGCGCTCGGACGGCGCGGCGCCGGCAAACTACGGGCTCGATTCGGCGCGCGTGTTGATGGTCGAGAACGAGCCATCCGTGGCGCAGGCGATGAAAGCCCTGCTTGAGCGTTGGGGCTGCGGCGTCACGATCGCCGCGTCAGGCGACGAGGCCTGCAAGGCGGCGCGGGAATCGAATCCGAGGCACGATCTGATAATCGCCGACCTGCATCTCGAGAATGGCGAACTTGGCTTCGATGCGATCCGCGCGATCCAGGGCGAGATCGACATGCCGATTCCCGCTTTCATCGTGACGGCGGATCACTCGGAAGGCGTCACCGCGGCGGCGGCGGCGCTTGGCATCGAGATTTTGCGCAAGCCGATTAAACCCGCCGAACTCCGCTCGTTGATGTCTTACCTGCTTGCCTAGGAGCGACCGCAGGCGGGCTGGGCGAATCGGCGCCCAACTTCAGATCGCGGATTGCGGAAAAATCGACCTTGGCGACTTCGATCACCGCCTTGGTGCGCGTGTAGACATGCAGCTTGCGCAGGATTTCCGAGACATGGGCCTTGACCGTCGTTTCCGCGAGTTTGAGCTCATGCGCGATCTGCTTGTTCTGCAGACCCTCCCGGATCAACTCCAGCACCAGCAATTGCTGTGGCGTGAGATCGCGTAGCCGCTTGATGATCTGTTGAACATCGGTCTCGCCGGCGCTCTCGCCCGCGGGCGTCATGAATTGCTTCGGCACGTAAATCGAACCGTTCAACACTTCGCTGATGGCAAACGCGAGCTCCTTGCGCGAAGTCGATTTCGGAACATAGCCGACGATGCCGAGCGATATCGCTTCGCGCACCAGCGCCGGCTCTTCATGTCCGGACACGACAACGACGGGCAATTTCGGATAGGCGGCGCGGATCGCGATCAGTCCGGCAAATCCAGTGGTTCCCGGCAGGGAAAGATCGAGCAAGGCGAGATCGAAATCCTTGTGCGCGGCGATCACGTCGAGCGCCCCCTCGATCGATGTCGCCTCGAAGATTTCCGCGTCGGCGTGAACGAGCCGCACGGCGCTCTGCAGCGCTTCGCGGAACAGCGGATGATCGTCGACGACGAGAAAGCGCGTCACAGCAAGACTCCGATCGCGACTATGGAGCAAGAATACAAGTCACTCTACAAAAACAGGCCCCGGGATTTCTCCCGGAGCCCTGTTTCGGCTCAGTTCGAAGCCGTTTTCTGCGGAAGTTTGAAGACCCAGAACGATCCGCCCTGGTTGATGTCCTTCACCAGTTTGGCGACGTCGCCGCCCCACAGCGGAACCGCGCCGCCCCAACCGGCGGTGACGCCGATCATCTGCTGGCCGTCCTGCTCCCATGAGATCGGCGGCGCGACGATGCCGGTGCCGACATTGAACTGCCAGACAACTTCGCCGGTCTTGTCGTCGAACGCCTTCAGATAGCCCTCGGGCGTTCCGGTGAACGCGAGGCCGCCGGCGGTGGTCAGAACGCCGCCCCACAGCGGCGCCTTGTTCTTGTATTCCCAGACGATCTTGCTGGTCGCCGGATCGATGGCTTTCAGCGATCCGATATGATCGTCGAAGATCGTATGGATGGTGAAGCCGGCGCCCAGATAAGCCGCGCCCTTCTTGTAGGCGACGGGTTCGTTGTGGATGTCCATGCCCCATTCGTTCGACGGCACATAGAAGAGATGCGTGTCGTTGGAATAGGCCATCGGCATCTGGTTCTTGCCGACGAGGAACGATGGCACCGCGTAGACTTCCTTGCCGGCTTTGCCGTCTTCGGACTTGGTCGGATCGCCGGGGCGGCTGTCGTCGTTGTAAATAGGACGGCCATTGGCGTCGATGCCTTTAGCCCAATTGATCTTGCTGACGAACGGCATGGCCGAAATGAATTTCCCGTCGGTGCGATCGAGCACATAGAAGAAGCCATTGCGATCCGCCGTGGCGCCGGCCTTGACCGTCTTGCCGTCCTTGGTGAGGTCGAACGAGATGAACTCATTGACGCCGTCGTAGTCCCAACCGTCGTGCGGCGTCGTCTGGAAGCCCCACTTGAGCTCGCCGGTTTCCGGATCGATCGCGACGCGCGAGGCGGTCCACTTGTTGTCGCCAAGGCGCATGTGCGAATTCCACGGCGACGGGTTGCCGGTGCCAAAGTAAACGAGGCCCGTGCCGGGATCGTAAGTGCCGCCGAGCCACGTCGCGCCGCCGCCGAACTTGTATACCCTGACTCATTGAGAGGCCGAGATTTTTCTTGCCACGGATTGATTTCTGGATTCGTTTTGGGGGATGATTCGCGGCGGCTTT
>JAYUFK010000216.1:0-1595 GCA_043739325.1 Methylocapsa sp.
TCATAGAGGACTTTGGCCTTGCCTTCGTAAACGCGGCGGCGGCGGTTCATGGGGGTCAACCGTGGCTTGAGGAAATCCATTTTTCGGCCTTTTCTGACGCATCCCGCCGCCCGACGGGCGATTGGCGGGATATAGGGATTGGGGCCGTGATAGCCAACTGAACTGCGACTCATCGGGATTGGCGGCGAGCGCTAGCGCAGCCTATCCGATCGCGCCGCCCGGCACAAACGGGGCGCCCGCGACAAACAGGCGCGCCAAACCCGCCCAAAGCGCCTTATAGACGAAGGTCGTAGGCGCGGGAGGGTGGACTAAGCAATCAAATCAACACATTATATGCTCGGAAAAAAGTATCCGGCGCCGCGTGGAGCGCAACGTCGGCTTTGGGGGGAAAAATGGACGACACGACCGTCGCGCGCATCCAGAACAATCCGGCCTTCATGGAACTCGTCAATACCCGCAAGAGCTTTGCGTGGACGCTGACAATTCTGATGCTGGTCATTTATTTCGGCTACATCGCGCTGGTGGCTTTCGCGCCCAGCATCATTGGAGTTGTGATTGGCGGGTCGATCACCTGGGGGCTCGCGCTCGGGATCGCCGTCATCCTCAGCGCCATTGCTCTCACCGGCATCTATGTCTGGCGCGCCAATTCATCCTTCGACGGAATGACCCGCGCGATCGTCGCCACCAATGCCAGTGGAGCGCGCCAATGAGCCGTCTGTTCAAATCGGCCCTGGGCGCGGCCGCGCTCGCGCTGGCGCCGCTTGCCGCCAACGCCGCAGACGCCATCGCGCCCGGCGCGCAGCAGCCGACGAACTGGACCGCGATTCTGATGTTCGTCGGCTTCGTCCTGGTGACCTTCGGGATTACTTTTTGGGCCGCCAAGAATACCCATTCGACCAAGGATTTCTACGCCGCGGGCGGCGGCATCACCGGCTTCCAGAACGGCATCGCCATCGCCGGCGATTATATGTCGGCGGCCTCGTTCCTCGGCATTTCCGCGCTGGTCTATGGGGCGGGCTATGACGGGCTGATCTATTCGATCGGCTTTCTCGTGGGCTGGCCGATCATCATGTTTTTGATGGCTGAGCCGTTGCGCAATCTCGGCAAGTTCACCTTCGCCGATGTGGTGTCCTACCGCCTGCAGGCGACGCCGATTCGCGCGATGGCCGCTTCCGGCACCCTGGTGACAGTGGCGTTCTATCTGATCGCCCAGATGGTCGGCGCCGGCCAGTTGATCGAACTGCTGTTCGGCCTTCCCTACGCTTACGCGGTCATTGGCGTCGGCGTGCTGATGATCGGCTATGTGACGTTCGGCGGCATGATCGCGACGACCTGGGTGCAGATCATCAAAGCCTGCTTGCTGCTGTTCGGCGCGACGCTGATTTCGCTGCTGGTGCTGATCCAGTTCGGTTTCGACATCAACGCATTCATCGCCAAGGCGATCGAAGTCCATCCCAAACATGGCGCGATCATGCTGCCGGGCGCGCAGGTCGCCAACCCGATCTCTGCGATTTCGCTGGGCATGGCGCTGATGTTCGGCACCGCGGGACTGCCGCACATTCTGATGCGCTTCTTCACCGTCAAGGACGCCAAGG
>JAYUFK010000217.1:0-4565 GCA_043739325.1 Methylocapsa sp.
GCGCGGCGGCTTGCTCGATCCGCTGATGGCGCGGTTCCAGCGCAAGCGCGCTTCTTGACGAGCTTGAGTTTTAACGTATTCGCGACGCGTTCAGGGTCAATCGAGACGGCGTAAGGACGAGACGAAATGTTTGGTAAGCGTGCAACTCAGGGCGCCAGCCCGCAGAAAAGCGAGCCCGCCAGTTCGCCTGGGGCGTTATCCGCGAAGGCCGATGCTCGTCCTGAGCTGCCGCCGGTCGGCGCGCCGAACAATGGGCCGCCGATCGAGCGCCGGTCCGACAGTTATTTCCAGACCAAGAGCATGATTTTCGGCGCGTTGATCGAAGCGATCGATCTGTCTGCGTTGTCGAAGCTGGACCCGGACAGCGCGCGCGAGGAAATCCGCGACATCGTCCATGAAATCATCACGATCAAGAACCTCGTCCTGTCGATCTCCGAGCAGGAGGATCTGCTCGACGATATTTGTAACGACGTGCTCGGCTACGGCCCGCTCGAACCTTTGCTGGCGCGCGATGATATCGCCGACATCATGGTCAATGGGCCGACCAAGACCTTCATCGAAGTCGGCGGCAAGATTCAGCTCACCAATGTGCGCTTCCGCGACAACGCCCAGTTGATGAACATTTGCCAGCGCATCGTCAGTCAGGTCGGACGGCGCGTCGACGAATCTTCCCCCATTTGCGACGCGCGCCTGCTCGACGGCTCGCGCGTCAACGTCATCGCGCCGCCGCTGGCAATCGACGGCGCCGCGTTGACGATTCGAAAGTTCAAGAAGGACAAGCTGACGCTTGACCAATTGACCAAGTTCGGCTCGATCTCGCCGGCTGGCGCGGAAATCCTCAAGATCATCGGCCGCGTGCGGTGCAATGTCGTCATCTCCGGCGGCACCGGCTCGGGCAAGACGACCTTGCTGAATTGCCTGACCAATTACATCGACGCCGATGAGCGCGTCATCACCTGCGAGGACGCGGCCGAGCTGCAGCTCCAGCAGTCTCACGTCGTGCGCCTTGAAACGCGCCCGCCCAATCTCGAAGGCGCCGGCCAGGTGACGATGCGCGATCTCGTCAAGAACTGCCTGCGCATGCGTCCCGAACGCATCATCGTAGGCGAAGTGCGCGGACCCGAGGCGTTCGATCTGTTGCAGGCGATGAACACCGGCCACGACGGATCGATGGGCACGCTGCACGCCAACACGCCGCGCGAATGTCTCAGCCGTATCGAATCGATGATCACCATGGGCGGCTATTCGCTGCCCTCGCGCACGATCCGCGAAATGGTCACAACGTCGATCGACGTCATCATCCAGGCCGCGCGTCTGCGCGACGGCTCGCGCCGCATCACCCACATCACCGAAGTGATGGGGATGGAAGGCGACGTCATCATTACCCAGGACCTGTTCGTTTACGAAATCCTCGGCGAGGACGCGCAAGGCAAGCTGAAGGGGCGCCACCGTTCGACCGGCATCGGCCGGCCGCGCTTCTGGGATCGCGCCCGCTATTTCGGCGAGGAGCAACGCCTCGCCGCGGCGCTCGACGCCTCGGAAATCAAGACACCCGCCTGATCTGGCGCTTCAAGGAGACCGGGCGATGTCCGCAAATCCGATGCTACTGGCAGGTATGGTCGCGATCGGCCTGGGCGGCGCCGCGTTCGTCTTTCTGGGCGGCGATTCCCTGGCCAAGCGGCGTCAGGCGGCGCTGCAAACCGCCAGCGTCAAGAACCGCGACGGCAACGCCGACAAGAATGCGCGCAAGAAGCAGATCGCCGACAGCCTGAAGGACCTCGAGAAGAAGAGCGGCCGCAAGCGCGTCGATATCCAGACGAAACTGCAGCAGGCCGGACTGTCGACGACGGCGCGCCAGTTCTATCTCATGTCGCTGGCGTTGGGCATCGCGCTCGGCCTATTGGCTTATTTCAAGACCGGCAGCTACATCATCGCGCCGATGGCGGCGCTGATCGGCGTCGCCGGCCTGCCCAATTTCATCGTCGGAAGACTGCGCAAACGCCGCATCAAGAAGTTCGTCGAGATCTTTCCCAACGCGATGGACATCATTGTGCGCGGCATCAAGGCGGGGCTTCCGCTGGGCGACTGTCTGCGCGTCATCGCCAGCGAAACCCAGGAACCGGTGCGCGGCGAATTTCGCATGATCGTCGAAACGCAGCAATTGGGCATGCCGATCGCCGAGGCGGTGGAGCGCCTGCCGCAGCGCGTGCCGATTCCTGAAGCCAATTTTTTCGCGATCGTCATCGCGATACAGGCCAAAGCCGGCGGCAATCTCTCCGAAGCGTTGGGCAATCTGTCGCGCGTCCTGCGCGAGCGCAAGAAGATGCGCGGCAAGATTGGCGCGATGGCGATGGAGGCCAAGGCGTCGGCGGTCATCATCGGCATCGTGCCGTTCATGGTGACGTTCCTGCTGTATCTTTCGGCTCCCAATTACATCAGCCTGTTGTGGACCACGAGCCATGGCAAGGTGATCACCGCCATCGCGCTGGCCTGGATGAGCATCGGCGCGGCGATGATGAAGAAAATGATCGCCTTCGACTTCTAAAGGACCTGGCGCCGCGATGCTTGACCTCCTGATTGCCAAAATGAGCGACGGCCATTTCATGGCCACGATTCTGGTTGCGGTCGGCTGCGCCGCGACGGTCCTCACCGCCGCGATGCCGTATCTGCAGTCGGACGATCTGGGCCGCCGAATCAAGGCGGTCGGCTCCGAGCGCGAGCGCATCCGCCTGCGCGAACGCGAACGGCTGGCGGCGAGTCAGGCCAAGACGCCGCTGCGCGTGGCGCCCAGGCGCATGCTGAAGAACGTCGTCGATCAACTGAACCTGTCGCAATGGCTCGGCACCGAAAAAGCCAAGGGTCAGCTGGCGATGGCGGGCTATCGCGGCGCCGGAGCGGAATATGCGTTCCTGCTGTTTCGGCTGGTGACGCCGATCGCGATGTTCTTCGCCACGCTGGTCTATGTTTTCTACATCATCACCTGGAATCAACCGTTCTTCATCAAATTCGGCACCTGTCTGGTGGCCGTCTATCTGGGCATCAAGACGCCTGAATTGTTCCTGCGCAACACGATCGGCAAGCGCCAGAAAGGCATGGAGCGCGCCTATCCCAATACGCTCGATCTGCTGCTGATCTGCGTCGAATCGGGCATGTCGCTGGAGCACTCGTTCCGCAAGGTCAGCGCGGAAATCGGCTCGGAAAGCATCGCGATGGCCGAGGAGATGACCCTTTTGGCGGCGGAAATGTCCTATTTGCCCGACCGGCGCATGGCGTTCGAGAATTTCGGCGCCCGCACCGGCCTCGAATCGTTCCGCGCGCTGGTCACCGTGCTCATCCAGTCGGAGCGCTACGGCACGTCGCTGGGCGTCGCCTTGCGCGTGCTCTCGCAGGAAAGCCGCGATCACCGCATGACGCTGGCCGAAAAGAAGGCCGCCGCGCTGCCCCCGACGCTGACCGTGCCGATGATCCTGTTCTTCCTGCCCAGTCTGTTCGCGGCGATTTTGACGCCGGCGATCATCCAGATCAAGGATTGGCACTGAGCAACCCGCGGCAAGACGGAGCCGGACTTCCTCGACAATTGGCGTTGCGCCCCCCACATTGGCGGCGCATGATTCGCATCCCGTCGAGAGGCCCCAGGATTGCCCGGCCAGAACCAGCCGTTCGCCCAGCATGAATTTGACGACCGGCCCGAAACTTTGAGCGTTTCGCAGCGCGCCCGCGCGGGCGGCGCGCCGCGCTATCTGGAATCGCTTAACTCAGCGCAGCGCGAGGCGGTGGAGGCGCTGGACGGGCCGGTGCTGGTGCTGGCGGGCGCCGGCGTTGGCAAGACGCGCGTGCTGACCACCCGCATCGCCCATCTCATCGCCACCGGGCGCGCCCGGCCGCACGAAATTCTCGCGGTGACGTTCACCAACAAGGCGGCGCGCGCCATGCGCGAGCGCGTCGGCGGCCTGTCGGGTCTCGTCGAGGGCATGCCGTGGATGGGCACGTTTCACTCGATCGGCGCCAAAATCTTGCGCATCCACGCCGAACTCGTCGATCTCAAGCCCAATTTCACCATTCTCGACACCGACGATCAGATCCGCTTGCTCAAACAGGTCCTGCAGGCGGCCAACATCGACGACAAGCAATGGCCCGCCCGCGCGCTCGCCGGGCGCATCGACGGGTGGAAAAACCGCGGGCTCGATCCCGCCCATGTGCCGGCCGGGGATTCGGCGACTTTCGCCAACGGGCGCGGCGCCGAGCTTTACGCCGCCTATCAGGCGCGGCTGAAGGCGCTCAACGCGGTCGATTTCGGCGATCTGCTGCTCGAATGCATCCGGCTGTTCACCACGCATCCGGACGTGCTCGCGGATTATCACCGCCGCTTCCGCTTCATCCTCGTCGACGAGTACCAGGACACCAACACCGTGCAGTACATGTGGCTGCGGCTGCTGGCGCAGCGCTCGAACGACGAGACCGCCAACATCTGCTGCGTCGGCGACGACGACCAGTCGATCTACGGCTGGCGCGGCGCCGATGTCGACAACATCCTGCGCTTCGAGCAGGACTTTCCGGGCGCCAGG
>JAYUFK010000218.1:0-12543 GCA_043739325.1 Methylocapsa sp.
GCGGCCCCGATGGCCAGCGTCGTGAGCATTTTTCTGATCATTTGTTCCTCCCTTGTTTTGATTTTCTCATGCCCCGGAAACGGCGCGAAGCCGGATGCGCACGGGCCCTGTGGATTCCCTGATCCTGAGCGAGCAGGGAAGCTCGATCGCGCGCTCGGCGCCGACCTCTTCGCCCGAGATGCGTTGTATCAACTGGCGCCAGGCGCGACAGGCGCATTCCTCGACCGGTTGCGCCGCTCTCGTCAGGTACGGACGCAGCGCGCTCATCCAGTCGAAATCGTCGAAGCCGACAACCGATATGTCGCCGGGAATATCCAGTCCGCAAGCGCGCATCGCCTTGATCGCGGCCAGAGCGGAAATGTTCGTCAGAGCGAAAATCGCGGTTGGCGGATCGGCGCGGTGCAATTCCTGCTCGATCGCGCCGCGCAGCCCTTCAAGGAGATGGCCGCCGACGCAAATGCGCTCGCGCGGCGCAAGATCAGGCTCTGCAAGTGCGCGGCGATATCCGGCTATCCGCGAGCGGATGTTCGACAGGTCATTGGAGTGGGTGAGGACGGCGATGTCGCGATGACCCAGCCCAATGAGATGGCGCGTTGCGGCGTAACCGGCCGCGGCGCAATCGGCGCCGACGCTATCGAAGCCGGGAGCGCCAAAGCCGCGATCGATCAGCACCGTCGGCGGCAGAATCAGCCGCCCTGCGCGATCGCGAAACGCCGCTAGCGAATTGTCCCTGGCGGGCGCCGCGAGGAGGCCATCGATCTGACGGTCGACCAGCGCCTCGATCCGCCTGCGCTCGACGCTGACATCTTCGCCGCTGGTCACGAGAACAAGCTCATAGGCGCTGCGCGCGGCCTCTATTTCGATGCAATGGACGAGGCTGGCGAAAAATACGTTGGCGACGTCGGGAACGAGAATGACGATCAATCGGCTGCGCCGCGCGCGCAAGGCCGACGCCAAGCTGTTGAGGCGATAACCGAGTTCGGAAATCGCGGCGAGGACGGCTTTTCTGCTGGCTTCTCCGACCGGCCGATTGCCATTGACGACAATGGATGCGGTCGCAACGGACACGCCAGCGCGCTTGGCCACATCGCGAATGGTCGGCGTGTTCCTCAATGCCGACAGCCTTATCCGGCGATCCCGATCTATAACGTTATATAATTTTGCCGACAGAAAACCGGGAGTCAAGTCGCCAGCGTTGAAGTGCTTTCGATCGGCTTGGAACGCGACATCGCGACTGTTTCGCGCTGGGCGCGCCGGCACGAAAGCGGCGGCAGGCCCTTGAGGATGAGTTCGGCGTCGGCGACGGTCTGGCGGCCAATGTCGAACAACGCTTGCGGCAACGCGCCGGCTCGATGCGGCGACAAGAGCAAATTCTCGACGGAGCGCGCCGGATCGGTTGATGGCGCTGGCTCCGTCGGGAACACATCCGTCGCGGCGCGAAACCGCCCGCTGGCGACCTGGCGCAGGAACTCAGGATAGTCGACGACCGCAGCGCGGCTCATCAGCAGGAAGATCGATCCCGGCGCAATCAAATCGAACTCGCGCTTGGCCAGAAATCCCTGATTCTGGCTTGTGACTCCAGCGAACACGATGATGACCTGCGAGCCCGACAGCACTGTGTCGAGAGAGGCGGACGCGACGCCATGAGCTTCCATGACGAGATCTGAAACCCAAGGGTCGTAGGCTTTCACATTACAATGAAATGGCGCGACCAGCGGCACGAACGCGCGGGCCAGATCGCCAAAGCCGATCAGCCCGACCGAAGCGCCATACAGCGAAAAGCACCCTTCTGCGCCGTCGAGCAACCAGTGCTCGCGGCCGGCGCGAAAGGTGCGGTCCGCGGATGTAATCCCACGGCAGAGATCAATCGCCATACCCAGCGTCATCTCCGCGACAGGGCGCGCAAAGGCCGAGCTTGGCGCCAGCACATGGATGCCACGCCGAAAACACTCGTCGTAATCGATGTTCTGCAGGAAGTTGGTCTCGACGTTGATGATCGCGCGAAGATTCCTCGCCTTTTCGAGCCGCGACTTTGGCATGTCCGTCTGCCCGATCAGCAGCGCCATCTCGGGGAGCAACTTTTCAAATTGTTCAGCGGGCATCCGGCCGGCGGCTTCATGGATGATCAGCTTGCCCAGTTTCTCGAAATGCTTGCGCGTCGTCGCGTCGAAGATTTCATCCAGCGCGCGCGGCTTCGGATCGACCACAATCAGCGGCTCGCTCACAACTATCCCCCCGATCGATTGAAAATTGGCGGCGCCGGCCGCAACGACAATCTATAACGATCTACCGAACGCCGCAACGCGAGGCGATTTCAGCGCCCCCGGCCCGCAATAAAGATTTGATAGAATGTCGCCAGCAGTTCCATGACAATGAGGATCACAATGGTCGCCTCAAGCCTCGTCGCGCGATCGGCGTCGATAATGTCGGTGAGGGCGTGCGCCGTTTCGACGATGACATCCAGTTTGCGCTTTAGCGCAGTCGCGCGCTCTTTCAACTCGTAGTCGTCTTCGAGGCGCGCGTAGAGCCGCTCCAGATCCGGCCGGTCCCACAATACATCGGGCTTTTCCTCGACAGCGACGCGGCCCGATACACGATGCTGCGCCAGCAGCGCCTGCCCGATCAGGCGAAGCATGGCGCGACGCCGAAACGGCGGGCGCCCGCTCTTGGCGAGTTCCGCGGCGAAGGGCTCGATGACATCGAAGACCGCGTTAACCTCGCGTTCGTCACGCGCCAACGCGACGGTCTTGGCCAAGGCATCGGCAATGACCAGAAAGCGCTGCGGCGAGAGGTTCTTGATCTGGATCGGCCCCCCCGGCGGCGCCTTGTCGTCATCGTCGGGAGCGATCTCGAGGATCGCCGTCTCGTCGTCGCCGCGCGCGCGGGCGCCGCTGGAGCGCTGCTTGAGCTTGGCGAGAACATCTTCTTCCTCGAGCGGCGACATGCCGACAAGCACCGCCACGCCGAAGCGAAACAGCGCAACCATGCCGGAGGCGCCAACGCGAAACGCCAGCGGCAGCGACGAAATCATGTCGGGCCGCTCAAGCCCAGCCGTATCGATGCGCTCGCCCATAATCAGGGCGCGGGCGGTGAAGCGGGTGGGGGGCAATGTTGAAGCGGTCGTTTCGGCCATGGCCACAGATACGACGCCCGGCGTTCACGCGCCAGAGCCGGACCGGGGCCCCGCGATTGCAACTGTTGCGCGGTCCTCTAAAGCCTATCGCAGCAATATTTCCTGCTCGACGCGGGCCTGCCATCCCGTGCGCTCCAGCTCCGGCGTCAAGTGATCTTCCTGCGGCCATCCGATACAAAGGTAGGCGATAAACGACCACGCCTCGGGAACATCCAGCGCGATGTGTACAGTTGCGGGATCGAGAATCGAAACCCAGCCAACGCCGAGGCCATGCACGCGCGCTGCCAGCCACAGCGTGTGTAACGCGCAAACGCTGGAATAGCGCCGCATCTGCGGCATCGTGCGCACGCCAAGCCCGTGACCTAAACTTGTCCCATCATCGCAAAACACCGCAAAATGAATCGGCGCCTCGCGCAGCCCGGCAAGCTTGAGTCCGGCATAGGTCTGCGCGCGCTCGCCGCTATAGCTCTTCAACGCCTCGGCGTTGGCATCCTCGAAATTGGCGACGATCGCCGAGCGACGCGCGGGATCGTCTACGCGCACGAAACGCGTCGGCTGGCAATTGCCGACAGAGGGCGCGAAGGCCGCCAGAGCGAGGGCGCCCGCCAGAAGTTGCTCGGGCACCGCATCGGCGCGAAAACGCCGCACATCGCGCCGCCACGCCAGCAGTTCAGCAAACCGCGATCGAAACGCCGAATCGAAGTCGGGTGCGGACAAACTTTGCGACGGGACAGACTTTAACATGGCTTGCTTTAGCGCAGCGCCGCCCAAAAGGCACGCGCCGCCGCTGTCCGGATGACGGGGTCAGTGCAAAGCGCCGCCTTGCTGTGATAGCTTGATTCACATCATGTTTTTTGGCACGGCGCATGGCATGGCGGCGCTGTCCGAGGGGGTCGCAATGAGCGGTTTGACGGAAACGATTTGCGCCCTGCGCTTTGTCGCCGCGATATTTTCATCCTGCGCGCCGCTCCACTCGCGCGCCAGCGGCTATGCCGAGGGCGAATATGTGCTGGCGGCGCCCATCGACACGGCGCAAATCATTGACCTGCGCGTCGAACGCGGCCAGCGCGTCAAGGCGGGCGAGATCCTCGCTGTGCTCGAGCAGCGCGACGTGTCGATCGGGGTCGTCGACGCCGAAGCCCGCCTCAGCGAGGCCGAAGCGCAATTATCCGATCTGTTGCTCGGCAAACGGCCCGAGGAACTCGCGGTTATCGAAGCGACCCTCGCGTCGGCGCGCTCGCAGCGGGAGGATGCCGCGCGCACGCTGGCGCGGCGCAAGGATCTGGCGGCGCGCGGCGCCGGCACGCAGAGCGATCTCGACGCGGCGACGACCGCCAACGATGTCGCGATCGCGCGCGTCGGCGAGATGCAGGCCAATCTTAATGTCGCCAAGCTGCCGGCGCGCGCCGACGCGATCAAGGCGGCGCAGAATCGCGTCTCCGAGGCGCGCGCGTCGCTGGACAGCGCAAAATGGCGTTTTGGCCAGCGCACGATTTTGGCGCAGTCGGACGGGCGCATTTACGACGTGTTACGCCGGGTGGGCGAGATCGCCGGGCCAACGCAGCCGATCGTTTCGACGCTGCCCGATGGCGCGATCAAGCTGAAAATCTATATCCCCGAACCGCTGCTTGGACGCGTCGCCGTGGGACAGAGCCTCGACGTGCGCTGCGATGGCTGCGCGCAAACCCGCGCAATCGTTTCCTACGTGTCGCCCGAACCGGAGTTCACGCCGCCGGTGATCTATTCGATCGACCAGCGCCAGACATTGTCCTATCTCGTCGAAGCGCGCCCCGCGCCCGGCGGCAAGCAGGCGCTGCAGCCCGGCCAGATCGTCGATGTCGAGATACCTGACAAGCCCGTCGCCGGATCGACGCAATGAACGTCATCGACATATCCGGATTGACCAAGCGCTACGGCGCGCAAACGGTTGTCGACAATGTCGCGCTGCAGGTTCAGCGCGGCGAGATCATGGGCTTCCTCGGGCCAAACGGTTCGGGCAAGACGACGACGATCCGCATGATCTGCGGCCTGCTCGCGCCCGACGCCGGAGCGGGGAAAGTTCTGGGCTTCGACGTGCGCCGCGAAAGCGCGAAAATCAAGCTGCGCGTCGGCTATATGACGCAACGATTTTCATCCTACGAAGATCTAACAATCCGCGAGAATCTCGAATTCGTCGCCCGGCTGTATGGCTTGGCGCCGCGCCGCGCGCGCGTCGATCAGACGATCGCGCAGCTCGGCCTGACGAGCCGCCGCGACCAACTTACCGGCACGCTTTCCGGCGGCTGGAAACAGCGCCTGGCGCTTGCCGCCTGCACGATGCACGAACCCGAGTTGTTGCTGCTCGACGAGCCGACCGCCGGCGTCGATCCAAAAGCCCGCCGCGAGTTCTGGGACGAGATCCATCGTCTCGCCGCGACGGGCATCACCGTGTTAGTTTCGACGCACTATATGGACGAGGCGGAGCGTTGTCACCGCATCACCTACATCTCTTATGGCAAGCTGCTCGCGAGCGGCACGGTCGAGGATGTCGTGCGCGGCGCGGGCCTAACGACTTTCATTCTGCGCGGGCCGGACCTCATCGAGACTGCGGCAAAGCTGCGAAAATCGCCCGGTGTCGGACAAATCGCCCCGTTCGGTGCGACGTTGCATATTGTCGGGCGCGACCGCGTCCAGCTTGAGGCGACGCTGCACGCATTCGCCAGCGACACGCACTATTCCCTCGAACCGGGGGAAACAAGCCTCGAGGATGTCTTCATCCAGTTCATGGGCCAGTCGAAAGATAACTGGCTATGAACGCCAATTTTTCCTTCGCACGCCTTGGCGCGATCCTCATCAAGGAATTCATCCAGATGCGGCGCGACCGGCTGACGTTCGCGATGATGCTGGTCGTGCCGATCGTTCAATTGCTGCTGTTTGGCTTCGCGATCAATTCCGACCCGAAGCGATTGCCGGCGGCGCTGCTGTCGCTGGGGCGCGATCATTATTCTCGCGCGATCGTCGCAGCGCTGGAAGAGAGCAACTATTATCGCTTTGGCGCCCTCCCCTCGACATTCGCCGAGTCCGAGGCGTTGCTGGCGCGCGGCGACGTGGCGTTTGTGGTGGTCATCCCCAGCGATTTTGGCGCCCGCGTCGATCGCGGCGACAATCCAAGCGTGCTGGTTGAAGCTGACGCCACCGATCCTGCGGTGGCCAGCGGCGCCCTCGGCGCGCTGACCACCGTCGCTCAGAACGCGCTGGCGCATGAAATGGGCGTCGATGCCGCCGCGCGTCCGAACAATGCCTCACAAGTCAACTTCGTCATCCACCGCCGCTACAACCCCGCCGGTGTTTCGCAGTTCAATGTGGTTCCCGGCTTGCTCGGCGTAATCCTGCAAATGACCGCAGTGATGATGACGGCAATGGCGCTGACGCGCGAAGTCGAGCGCGGCACGATGGAAAACCTGCTCGCCATGCCGGCGACCGGCGCCGAAATCATGCTGGGCAAGATATTGCCGTTCCTGGTCATCGGCGCGGTGCAGGTCGTCGTCATCCTGAGCGCTGCCATGGGACTTTTCAGCGTGCCGTTTCAGGGGTCGGCCGGGCTGCTCGTCCTGGCGATCCTGCTCTTCGTTCTGGCGCTGCTGCTGCTCGGCTACGTCTTTTCCACCGCCGCCCGCAACCAGATGCAGGCGATGCAGCTGACGTTCTTCTTCTTCCTGCCGTCGATACTGCTGTCCGGCTTTATGTTCCCGTTCAGCGGCATGCCGCGCTGGGCGCAATGGATCGGCGAATTTCTGCCGCTCACGCATTTCCTGCGCATCGTCCGCGCGGTCATGCTGAAAGGCGCGGACTGGCCGGCTGTCGTGCAGGAAATGACCGCCCTCGCCGCCTTCATCGCCGTCTTCGCCGGCATGGCGCTGCTCAGGTTCCGGCGGACTCTGGATTGAAGGACCGTGCCTGGCCGCCGATCGCGCCGCAAAGCCCTTGCATCCGCCGCCTGTTTCCCCTAAAAGCCGCTCCTCTGAACCGCCCGGCCAGTCAGGGCTGCCGTGGCGGTTCTTTTCGCTCATCTCGATGCGAACGGGCGCTTGTCGTCCGATAATCCAAAAGAGGGTCAACCCTCAAGGAGAGCCAAATGCCCAAGTTGAAGACCAAATCTGGAGCGAAAAAGCGCTTCAAGATCACCGGAACCGGCAAAGTGATGTACGCCCAGGCGGGCAAGCAGCACGGGATGATCAAGCGGACCAACAAGCAGATCCGCAATCTGCGCGGCACCAATGTGCTGTTCAAGACCGATGGCGACAACGTCAAGAAATACTTCCTGCCCAACGGCTGAACGCCCCGTCCTTTTTGCCTTAGTTTCAGGAGATCCGCATGTCACGCGTCAAACGCGGCGTAACATCACACGCCAAGCACAAAAAGGTTTTCCGCGCCGCCAAGGGCTTCTTTGGCCGCCGCAAGAACACCATTCGCATCGCCAAGCAGGCGGTCGAAAAGTCGATGCAATACGCCTATCGCGATCGCAAGAACCGCAAGCGCGAATTTCGCGCCCTGTGGATCCAGCGCATCAATGCCGCCGTTCGCGAGCATGGCCTGACGTATAGTCGCTTCATCTCCGGCCTCATCACGTCCGGCGTCGAAGTCGACCGCAAGGTGCTCTCCGATCTCGCGATCAACGAGCCGGCGGCTTTCGCGGCGATTGTCGAAAAGGCCAAGGGGCATTTGCCTAAGGCTGCGTGAGAAGCAAACTTAGCAGGGAGGGCGCGGCGCCCCTCTCCCGTTCGGGAGAGGGGTCGGGGGTGAGGGCGCCTCGCGCGCACGGCGTCATGCCGGCTCAACTCTGCGTTGACTTCCGATAGGCAGTCCCCTCAACCTGCCCTCTCCCGCAGGGAGAGGGTTCCGCTTTCCCATCGGCTCACCCCATGACCGAACTTTCGACCCTGCAATCGGAAACCCTCTCCGCTATCTCAGCCGCGTCTGACGAGGCCGCGCTGGAGCGCGTGCGCGTCGGCGCGCTCGGCAAGAAGGGAACGATCTCCGCGCTGCTCGCGACGCTGGGCAAAATGTCGCCTGACGAGCGCAAGACCCAGGGCGCCGCGATCAACGCGCTGAAGGATCACGTCAACGAAGCGCTCGCCGCCCGCCGCGCGGTGTTGAAGTCCGCGGCGCGCAACGCGCAGCTCAAGGCGGAGACAGTGGATGTCACCCTGCCCGCGCGCAGCGCCGGCATCGAAACGGGCCGTATCCATCCGATCAGCCAGGTGCTCGACGAAGCCACCGCGATCTTCGCCGACATGGGATTTTCGGTCGCCGAAGGGCCAGATATCGAGACCGACGATTACAATTTCACCAAGCTGAATTTCCCGCTGGGCCATCCGGCGCGCGAGATGCATGACACGTTCTTTTTCGCGCCCAATGAAGCGGGCGAACGTAAGCTGCTGCGCACGCACACCAGCCCGGTGCAGGTGCGCACGATGCTGACGCAAAAACCGCCGATCCGCGTCATCTGCCCCGGCCGCACTTATCGCTGCGATGCCGACCAGACGCATACGCCGATGTTCCATCAGGTCGAGGGCCTGGTGATCGACGACAGCGCGAACCTGGGCCAGCTCAAATGGGTGCTGGAAGAATTCTGCCGGGCGTTTTTCGAAGTGCCTGAAGTCAACATGCGCTTCCGCCCGAGCTTCTTTCCCTTCACTTCGCCGTCGATGGAAGTCGATATCCAGTGCCGTCGTCAGGGCGGTGAAATCCGCTTCGGCGAGGGAACCGACTGGCTGGAAATCCTCGGCTGCGGCATGGTCCACGCCAACGTCCTGCGCAATTGCGGCATCGATCCCGATGTGCATCAGGGCTTCGCCTGGGGCATCGGCATCGATCGCATCGCCATGCTGAAATACGGCATGCCGGACCTGCGCGATTTCTTCGAAGGCGATGTGCGCTGGCTCGACCACTACGGTTTCAAGCCGTTGGATGTTCCAACGCTGCCGGGCGGATTGAGCGGGTGACGAGATAATGAAATTCACCCTCTCCTGGCTCAAGGATCATCTCGAAACCTCGGCCTCACTCGATGAAATCGTCGATACGCTGACGCGCGTCGGCCTTGAGGTCGAGCGCCTCGAAAATCCCGCCGCCAAGTATTCAGGGTTCGTCGTCGCGCGCGTCATCGAAGCCACGCAGCATCCCAATGCCGACCGCCTGCGCGTCTGCATGGTCGATGCAGGCTCTGGCGCTCCGGTGCAGGTCGTCTGCGGCGCGCCAAACGCTCGCACGGGCATGTTTAGCGTGTTCTCGCCAGTGGGCACGTTCATCCCCGGCAAGAACATCACGCTCGCCAAAGGCATCATCCGCGGTGTCGAGTCGAACGGCATGTTGTGCTCGGAAGCCGAGCTTGAGCTCTCGAGCGATCACGACGGCATCATCGACCTGCCAGACGGCGCGCCGGTCGGCCAGAGCTATGCGGCCTATGCCGGCCTCGACGACCCCGTCATCGAAATCAACCTGACGCCGAACCGCCCCGACGCAACCGGCGTTTACGGCATCGCGCGCGATCTCGCCGCTGCCGGCCTCGGCGCGCTGAAAACGCCGCCCATTGCTGCTATCGCCGGCGCCTTCGATTGCCCAACCAGGGTCAATCTCGATTTCACGGCCGGGGATGCGCACCTGTGCCCAGCGTTCGCCCTGCGCCTCGTGCGCGGCGTGAAGAATGGTTCTTCGCCGGCATGGATGCAGAAGCGCCTGCGCGCCATTGGTCTGAGGCCGATCAACGCGCTCGTCGACATCACCAATTACATCACCTTCGACCGCGGCCGCCCGCTGCATGTGTTCGATGCCGACAAGGTCGCGGGCGCGCTGCACGTGCGCCGCGCGCGGGCTGGCGAAACCGTGCATGCGCTCGACGGCAAGACCTATGCGCTCGATGGCGGCATGGTCGTCATCGCCGATGAAAACGGCGTTGAATCGATCGCCGGCATCATGGGCGGCGAGCATTCCGGCTGCGACGACAACACGCGCAACGTGCTGATCGAAAGCGCGCTGTGGGACCCCGCCAACATCGCGCATAGCGGGCGCAAGCTCGGCATCGTCACCGACGCGCGCTATCGTTTTGAGCGCGGCGTCGATCCCGATTTTTGCGTCCCCGGCGCGGAGCTTGCGACGCGCATAACCCTCGATCTGTGCGGCGGCGAGGCTTCGCATCTCATCGTGGCGGGAAACCCGGCGCTCGCACGAATGGAGCTCGACTTTCCCTATACGGAAGTCAAGCGCCTCACCGGGCTCGACGTTCCGCGGAACGAAGGCGAGGCGATCTTGCGCAAGCTCGGCTTCACGCTCAGTCCCGGCAAAGCGACGCCGCCGTCGTGGCGTTCCGATATCTCAGGCAAGGCCGATGTCGTCGAACAGATCATTCGCATCGCCGGGCTTGAGCGCGTCGCCGCGCAACCGCTGGATCGCATCGTAGCGGGACCGCCCAAGCCCGTTCTGACGCTGCTGCAAAAACGCACGCGGCTCGCCAAGCGCTCGCTCGCCGCGCTCGGCCTGCGCGAGGCTGTGACGTGGTCGTTCATCAGCAAGTCCAAGGCCGAGTTATTCGGCGGCGGCGCACCTGACCTGGCGCTCGCCAACCCGATCGCGGCGGACCTGTCAGACATGCGCCCGAGCCTCATCCCCGGCCTCGCCGCCACCGCCGACCGTAATGCGCGGCGCGGATTTCGCGATATCGGCCTGTTCGAGGTGGGACAGATATTCCTCGGCGACGGCGAAAACGATCAGCGCATCGGGGCGGCGTCGATCCGGCGCGGCATGGCGAAGGCGACCGGCTCAGGCCGCCATTGGACCGGCGGCGCCGGCGCGGCCGATTTGTTCGACGCCAAGAGCGACGCCATGGCCTTGCTCGCGGCGCTCGGCGTCTCGCTCAACGCGGTGCAGCTTGTTCCCGGCGGTCCCGCGTTCCTGCATCCAGGCCGCTCGGCGACGTTGCAGTTCGGACCCAAGAATATTGTCGGATGGTTTGGCCAGTTGCATCCCGACGCGGTCGAGGCGCTCGACGTCGAGGGACCGATCGTCGGCTTTGAAATCATCCTCGATGCGCTGCCGCCGCCCAAGTTGCGACCGACCAAGGCGAAGCCCAAGCTTGAACGCATCGAACTGATGCCGGTGGAGCGCGATCTCGCATTCCTCGCGGCCAGGGAAGTGCGCGCTGGCGATATCGTCAAGGCGGCGCTCGCGGCGGATCGCGCGCTGATCGTATCGGCCGATGTCTTTGACATTTATGAAGGCCCGGGCGTAGCGTCGGGACATAAATCCGTGGCGATCAGCGTCACGTTGCAACCGCGCGCGCAAACCCTCACCGATGCGGATATCGATGCCGTCATGGCGAAAATCATCGGCGAAGTTGCCAGGAAGACCGGCGCGACTCTGCGGGCGTGAGCCTTTGATGAAGCCGCTGTTCTTGAGCCTCGCGCTGCTTGTCGCGCCGGGCGCGGCGGCGTTGGCGCAGGATGCTTGCGCCAGGTTTGAAGAGCCGCTCGCCTACAATCAGTGTCTCGCGACGCAAGGGCCGAAGGCGCATGCGACGCGCGCCGTTGATGTTCCGGCAGGCGAAAGCACGGCTCAAGGCGGCGCGCGGCGAGGCCGGGTTCATACGCTGCTGCAGGTCGTGCATCGCCGCAACGGCAAGATGTTTGCGGAATTCACCGTTGGACCAAGCAGGCGCAAGAAGCTGCCCGACGAAGGCGCAGCGCCGTCACAGTGACCCGACACGACGCGCCAGCGCGCGCCAGATCGTTTCGTCCCAGTTCCAGTTCGCCGCTGGCGAGGGCGACGGCAGCAGCCAGAGTTGCGTGGCGCCGATGGTCTCGGGCTGTTCGCCAAAGCCGGCGTTCCGTCTGAGGTAGCGCCGCCCCGCGGTCAGGCTGGTGAAGGCGAGGATACTTGGCTGGGCGGCCGCGATACGCACTTGCAGCGCCGCCCGCGCTTCGCCGCCGAGGCTGCCGCTCGGCAATTCGCCATCCATGCCGCTGACGAATTTCGCAAGGTCCGTAAGGCCAATGCGCCAGTCGAGCAGCGAGGGATATTCAGCCGGCGCGAGCAGGCGCGGCGTTAGGCCAACCGCATGCAACGTGCGCCAGAATTTGTTTTGCGGATGCGCATAGTAATGGCCGCGCGCGGCGGAGACCGTGCCCGCCGCCGTGCCGCAGAACACGACGCGCAGGTCGGGTTGCAAGAGGTCGGGGAGGATGGGTGGTGGTGCGGGATTCGACATCTGATAAGGAGGGTTCGTGCTGCGGTGACGGGTTCAAGCGACCCCCTTCTCCGCGCGGCGGGGAAGGTGGCCGAATGTCCAGACCGATTAGATTGGTAACACGCTAGACCGGGATGATGGGTGACAGTTTTCTGTCGGCGGGAGGACTGCCGATGCCTTGGGATGAAAGCTG
>JAYUFK010000219.1:0-4551 GCA_043739325.1 Methylocapsa sp.
GTCGATTTCACGGTGATCGGGCCGGCGGTCAATCTGGTCAGCCGGATCGAGGCCATCGCCAAGGCGCGCGACCTGGCCCTGATCGTGTCCGACGATTTCGCGCGCGCTTTCGACGACGACCTGCCGAGTCTGGGCGCGTTCGATTTGCGCGGGCTCGACAGGCCGCACGAACTGTTCGCGCCGGGGGTGTGACGCTATTGTCTGCGGGAGCCAAAATTGCCGAGGATTAAGGATGCTTACCTCGATTGCGTGATTTATCTTTACCCGACCGAGGTCGATGCTGAGGATGGGACACGCTTAGGCGGCAGCGGGTTTCTAGTTTCAGTGCCAACTCACGATCTCCCGACCAATTTTTTGTTTATTTACGCAATCACGAATAAACATGTCGCAAAAAATGCGCGATTTATACGCATGAATTCGATGGACGGTCGAATGAAGGTATATTCCACAGAAAATAATTCCTGGTATTACCACGCAGATGGTGATGACTTAGCGGCGTGCCTAATTTCATTCAATCCATTGGATTTTAAATTCGCTCACGTTCCTAGATCACAATTTTTGACCCTAAATATTGTCAATGAATACAATGTTGGCCCCGGAGATGAAGTATTTTCAGTCGGAAGATTCGTGAATCACGAAGGAAAGCAGAGAAATTTGCCCACGGTAAGATTTGGAAACATAAGCCAGATGCCTAGTGAACCAATTCTCCAAGACGATGGATTTGCGCAAGAGAGCTTCCTTTGTGAGATTAAATCGCTTGCCGGTTACAGTGGCTCGCCTGTTTTTGTACATATACTACCGTTCAGTGAACGAGAAAATGTGAAAAATTGGCTCCCGGGAGATAATTGGTTAAAGGAGAACGTCTTTTACGAAGGGTTTGGATCTCACGGGCCATGGTTATTAGGAGTTAATTGGGGACACCTGAACGACTGGGCACCTGTTTGCGGCAATAATAAACTTCCGGTAAATCCGGACCCCGAGTTAATGCAAGTAAAATTAAACACGGGTTTAGCAACCGTAGTTCCAGCCTGGAAATTGGCCGAGTTGTTAAACTCCGGCTCGCTGGCAAAAGATAGAAATGCCATCGAAGATAAAGCTCGCGCTGGCATGTTAGGGCAGCAATCGCTATCTCCTAATAGTTTTAAAACTGAAGCTTGATTAATCAAACAAACTCGAAACGCTCTCCTCGCGGCAGATGCGGGCGATCGCCTCGCCGATCAGCGGGGCGATGGTGACGACGCGGATGTTGGCGGCCTGACGCACGGATTCCGTCGGGGCGATGGTGTCGGTCAGGACAAGTTCGGTCAGCTTCGAGGCGGCGATGCGCGCGACCGCGCCGCCCGACAGCACGCCGTGGGTGATATAGGCCGAGACGCTTTCGGCCCCGGCGGCGAGCAGCGCATCGGCGGCGTTGCACAAGGTGCCGCCGGAATCGACGATGTCGTCGAGCAGCACGCAATTGTGGCCCTTCACGTCGCCGATGATGTTCATCACTTCCGAATCGCCTGCGCGCTCGCGCCGCTTGTCGACGATGGCGAGCGGGGCGTCGAGCCGCTTGGCGAAGGCGCGGGCGCGCACCACACCACCAACGTCGGGCGAAACCACCATGATGTTGCGCCCGACGCCGTGGTCCTTGATGTCGCGCACCATGGTCGGCGCGGCGAACAGATTGTCGGTGGGAATGTCGAAGAAGCCCTGGATCTGGCCGGCGTGGAGATCGACCGTCAACACGCGGTCGGCCCCGGCGCGGGTGATGAGATTGGCGACCAGCTTGGCCGAGATCGGCGAGCGCGGACCGGGTTTGCGATCCTGCCGGGCATAGCCGAAATAAGGAATCACCGCCGTAATGGTATGCGCCGACGCGCGACGCAACGCGTCGCACATGATCAGCAGCTCCATCAGATTGTCGTTGGTGGGAAACGAGGTCGATTGCACGATGAACGTGTCGCGGCCGCGCACATTCTCCAAAATCTCGACGAAAACCTCCATGTCGGCGAAGCGCCGGACGTGGCAGCGGGTGAGCGGCTCGCCCAGATGGGCGGCGATGGCTTCGGCGATCTGCGGGTTGGAATTGCCCGCCAGGATCTTCACCTTGCCCTTCATGCCGCAACTCCACGCCGTCGCGCCGTCCGCTTCCCGCGCGGCGGGTGCATATCAGCGCGCGGCGCCGCAAACAATAATACAATTCCGTGACGAAGCGGATTCGCGCCCGGGTTGCGCGACGGGGTTAAGATCGAGCGCGCAAGGCGTCGAACGTCTAACCGACAGGCAAGCCGTTGACTTGCGGCTCGGGGGCGCGCGCGCCCAAAGCCAACAGGCGGCGGCGGGCGGGGATCTCAACCAGTTCGCGCAAGGCGAACGCCAGCGCGAGCGAAAGCGCCAGCGCCGACAACGCCCCCGGCCCCGCGCCTAAGTGGTAGCGCAAGCCCCGCATCACAATCATGTGGACCATGTAGAAAGCGAAGCTCGCCTCGCCGAGCGCGACCAACGGACGCAACGCCAGAGCGCGCCCGAACGCGCCCCGCCCTCCCGCCAGCGCGGCGAGCGCTCCCGCGAACAGCCAGCACGAGCCGGAAGCGCGCAGCCAGACGAAGCCCGCGCCCTGCCCGCGCTCGACCAGCGCCGGAACGGCAAACAGAAGCCAGGCCGCCGCGCCGGCAAGCGCGAGCGCCTCGATGGTCGTCCATAATGCAGGCGGGAGCGACGCGTTTTGCAGCCAGCGCCCCCAGGCCAGCCGCGTCGCCATGCCGAGCGCGAATTCGAACGCGCGAGCCGGGGGAAAGCAGGAGCCGAGATTGAACAGGGTGAGCGCGTCGCGGTCGAGCGAGAACTGCGGCAAGCCGGCCAAGGCGCCGACCGCGAGCACGCCGAACGAGAGCGCGGCGACGGCGGCCAGCGCGCGCAACGGGCGGCGCAGCATCGCCGGCAGAGCCAAAGGAAAGGCGGCGTAGAAGGCGATTTCCACCGAAATCGACCACGACACGTTGTTCCACGATTGCAGCAGCGCGCGGGTCGGCGCCCAGGCGTCGAGCATCGACGCCTTCAGGAGGAAGGACAGCACGGATTCAGCGGCGCCGAGGCTCTGGCCGCGCGCGGCGGGCAGCGGCAGGACCGCCAACAGCAGCGCCAGACTGGCCAGATGCAGCGGCGCGAGGCGGGCGAGGCGGGCGAGGTAGAAGCGCTTGAGGTCGATCGCGCGGCCGAGATGGGCGTGGGTCAGCACGAAGCCGGACAGCACGAAGAAAAACGAGACACCGTGGTACATGCCCGGCGCGATGCGATAGAGCCCCTCGGCCGGGGCGAATTCCCGCAAATGGAACGTGAAGATCATCGCCGCGGCGAAAAACCGCAGACTGGTCAGGGCCGGCAGATCATCTGGCGGGGATGGGCGCAAGGCAGCCTCGGAGTCACGGCATGACGTAGCGCAATGCGACTTGCCGCAACGTAAAGGAGCGTGATGAATCCGAGGAAAACTTTGGGCGCCCCCTTGTCGGTGGCGGCGCGAGGCGCTAAGGGGCGTGCCGTGGGGCTAGCGGCGCGTAGGGCCCCTATGATCATTCATGGCTTCCGCCCTTGACGAACGCTCGGCAATTTCGGTGCGCGCGTGGGGAGCGGTGGATAGGCCGGAGGAACCGGGGGCAACCTCGCGTCTTTTCCGGCCATGTCCTGTCCGAGACTGCCGGCGTCGTTTTCCAAGGGTTCGCCCTCGGGAACGGCTTAATTCTCCTGAAGAGATCCTAACCGGATCGGGAGGGCCTGCATAGACGGGGAAGACCGGATTTCGCTCGTCCGCCAAACGCGGCGAGCCGATTGGGTTTGAACCTTCTGTCCGGCGTTGGGCTTTAAGCCCGCTCCGGGGACAGGCGCAAAGCGTCGTGCGGAGCCTTGTGGGCTTTTAGCGCGGCATTACGCAGGAGGCGGGGAGACCCGCCAACCGGAGACAGCAACGTGGATAGAGCGGAAAAGAAGGAGGCCGTCGTCGCCCTCCACGACGTCTTTTCGAAGTCGTCGGTGGTGGTCGTGGCGCAGTACTCCGGCTTGACGGTCGCCCAGATGCAGCGTCTGCGCAAGCAGATGAAGCAGGCTGGGGCTTCCGTGCAGGTCGCCAAGAACCGCCTCGCCCAGATTGCTCTGAAAGGAACGGACGTCGCCTCGATCGGCCCCTTGCTCAAGGGACCGACCCTGCTCGCTTATTCAAGCGATCCGGTGGCGGCGCCCAAGGCCGCCATGGCGTTTTCCAAGGATCACGAAAAATTCGTGGTGCTTGGCGGCGCCATGGGCAAGACGGCGCTGAACCCCGATGGGGTGAAGGCGCTGGCGACCATGCCGTCGCTCGACGAACTGCGCGCCAGGTTGGTGGGGCTCCTGATGGCCCCGGCAACGAAGCTCGCCCGGCTCGCCAACGCGCCGGCCGCCAAGGTCGCGCGCGTCATCTCGGCCTATGCCTCAAAAGACGCAGCCTGACGAAGGCTCTTCAAAAAACCCAAGTTCGAACCATATAGGAAGACAACACTATGGCTAATCTCGAAAAGATCGTCGATGAACTGTCGA
>JAYUFK010000220.1:0-12480 GCA_043739325.1 Methylocapsa sp.
ACGTGAAAGAAAGCCGCCGCGAATCATCCCCCAAAACGAATCCAGAAATCAATCCGTGGCAAGAAAAATCTCGGCCTCTCAATGAGTCAGGGTATACCAAGGAAAGACGGCGCGAATGAAACGCCCTCCATCCTGTGTGGGCAGAGTTTTAAAAACCATCGGCGCAAAACCGAAAGAATAAATTGCCATTCCGCCGAAAAGCGCTGAAATCAACAGCAAAGCGGCAAATTCGATCACCGGCTATCTCCAGAGCATTGTTCGTTTTCATCGAACTTATCGAGAAACGCGTCTGCCTCGGCGAGGATCGCCGCTTCGCGCTCTCGCGTCCAACCAGCGAGCGCGCGGTAGGGCATGGCCAGCCGCGGATTACCCGAAAGTCGATCTTTCTGCCGGATCAGAAAAGACCAGTAAAGGTAGTTGAAAGGGCAAGCTTTCGGGCCGGTCTTCTGCTTAACGTCATAGGCGCAACCCGAGCAAAAATCCGACATGCGGTCGATATAGGCGCCCGAGGCGGCATAGGGCTTGGACGCCATTTGGCCGCCGTCCGCGTAGACTGCCATGCCCAGCGTGTTGGGCATCTCCACCCATTCGTAAGCGTCGGCATAAACAGCGAGATACCAGCGCTCTATTTCGCGCGGCGCGACGCCGGCCAGCAAGGCGAAATTCCCCGTCACCATCAACCGCTGGATATGGTGCGAGTAGGCGTATCGCGCCGTGCCGGCAACCGACTCGCGCAGGCACCGCATACGAGTCTCGCCCGTCCAATAGAAAGCCGGCAGTTTTCGCGTCGCATGAAGCGCATTGCGGTTGGCGTAGTCAGGCATCAACGCCCAGTAGACGCCGCGGACATATTCTCGCCAGCCCAGGATCTGACGTACGAACCCCTCGACCGCGTTCAACGGCGCGTCTCCAGAAAGCCACGCCGCTTCGGCCGCCCGGCAAACCTCGCTCGGGGAAAGCAGCCCGAGGTTCAAGGCCGGCGCCAGGAGCGAGTGGAACAAGAACGGCGCGCCAGCCTTCATGGCGTCTTGGTAGTCGCCGAAACTCGGCAGGCCATGCGTTATGAAATCGTCTAGCGCGAGCAATGCGTCGGCGCGGGTCACCGTCCAGCCGAATTCCTCCAGCCCGCCGAAATGATGGCCGAAGTTGCGTTGGACAAGCGCCATCACCTCGCGCGTCGTCGCATCAGGCGAGAACCTGAGCCGTACGGGAGGAGTGATCCGCGCCGGCAGCCGCTTGCGGTTCGCCGCGTCATAGTTCCATTCGCCGCCCGCTGGCCGCTCCCCGTCCATGAGGATTGCATGCTCGCGCCGCATCTCGCGGTAGAAATGCTCCATACGCCAGGCACGCCGTCCACGCGCCCAAGCCGCAAAGCGGGCGCGGCTGGCGAAGAACCTGTCGTCCGGACGCACCTCGACCGGCCGGCCCACCAGAACGGCCCAGGTCTCGACCATCGCCTGCACACGCCATTCCCCCGGCTCGGTAATCACCAATCGGTCGGGACGCAGCCTTGCGACGGCGCGCTGAATTTCGCCGGTGAGCGTGCCGGTATTTTCCGAGGCGTCGAGCTGCACATAGTCGACGGAAATCCCGAGCAGACGCAGCTCGTCCGCGAAATGGCGCATGGCGGACAGGACCAGAACGATCTTCTGTTTGTGGTGTGCGACGTAGGAGCCTTCATCGGCGACCTCCATCATCAGCACCGTGTCACGCCCGGGCTCGAGATCTGCCAGCGCAGAAAGATTGTGCGAAAGTTGATCGCCGAGGACAATTCTCAGGATGCTCATGTCCCGCCTAGCTTCGGAGTCGAGTCGGCTGGATGCGCGGCGTCCCGGCAACGATCGGAGCAATACTTCACACCCTCCCAGTCGCGCGCCCATTTTTTGCGCCAGGCAAAAGGACGGCCGCAACGAGCGCAGGGCTTGGTCGGCAAATCCTCCTTGCGGCGCATCCGGGGCATGGCGCTAGCGGGGCGCCGGCTCGCCGCGCCAGTCGAAGAAGCCGCCGCTCTCGATCCCCACGCCAGATCCGAGCACGACCGCAAGGCTCGCAGGTTCGATTGACGACAACCCTGCGCCTGTCACTGGCGCTGCGCCCGATCGGTGCGCGCGGCAAGCCTTTGCACCGTCCCAAAAATCCGCGAAATGAAGGGCCGAACCGGCAGAAACAGCCGGTAGCCATGCTCAAGCACGGCCATGACACCGGGCAGCGCTACAGCGCGAGCCGCCCAACGCCATCTAGGCAATCGACGCCACACTTCCACGAAAGCTGCTGCGCCCGAGAGAAGCTGTTCGTCCCCGGCGCGCACATGAAATCGTTCCATCGCGAGCTGCCGGGTAAGGCCGTTCGGAAGCGACGCATCTGTTGTCGAGACATCGACGAAGCAGAGCGCCCCGAAACGATCTATATCGCGATAGTGCGCGATCTCCGCACGGCACAAAGGACAGGATCCGTCAAAATACACCGTCGACTTCGATGCTTCAGTCGGCACACGCAACTCCTGAAAGCCGAAGCGTCAACTGACCAGCACCGGAGCTTTGCGCAAATAGGACTGATCTTCGATCTGTCGCACAAGGAAGTCAGCGACGTCCGAACGCGAGATGATGCCGTTGCGCCATTCCGAGGCCGCCTCGAGAATTTTGTAGCGCCGCGTCAGCGGGCCGCTCGTCAGCACGCCATGCCGCACGATGGTCCATTCGAGCGAGCTTTCCTTTATCAACCGCTCCTGCACGCTCTTGTCTTGGTAGGCGCGGCCAAACACGAGCTGAAACGGGATCCGCTGCAGCAAGCCGATGCTGGCGCTGCTGTCGCCTGCCCCGAAACCGGTGACGCAGATTAGTCGTCTGACACTTTGAGATGTCATCGCCCCGACCAGAACCCGGGTTGCCTCGGAGAAGAGAGTGACGGGCCGGAACAGGTCGCTCAGGCCCACGCCCAAGGTTTGTATCACGACATCAACTCCCTTCAGCGCGGATTCAACATCCCGGCCGTTCAGCGCGTCGCCCCGAAATTTCTCCAGCCTCGGATTTGAAACGCTGATACCAATGACTGATCGAGCGAAGGCGCGCACTTCGTGCCCGGCCTTCAATGCCTGTCGCGTTGTCTCCAGACCGATGCCCTTACTCCCTCCAATGATTAATATACGCGCCATGCTCAATCCTAGCGTTGCCATGACGAGCGCTGCGCGAGCCCGACCGAACCAACAAGTATGCATGATATCCGCTTCTGCAAGCGTGTTGGCCCTGCGGCGGCATCACGCGTCAAGGTTTGGCACGCACCTGACGCCACCTCATCCAGGTAATCCGCCCTTCTTTTAAACCAATCGACCATGGCGATATGATTGCGTACTCCGTCGGTTTAAATGCGCGCCTTCCATTGCAGCTATAGCCGCGCCCAAAAATCGCATTCGACGGCGCTGCCGTCGAGACAGAACAATCTCTCTCGGGCTTGGCAGCATTCAAGGCAGAACCTGTTACAGTTGCGAAAACGCTTGTTTCAAGAAGAGGATCGACGGGAGTGACTGATCAAACGGAACAATTGGGCGACCCTGCAGATACGCCAGTTTCAGTGCGGATCCGGAACCGGCTGCGTCGATCCAAGCAGAGCTTCTTCGCCAACGAAAATATTTCGTCGGCGATTGAGCCGGGCGAAATAGATGAATTGCTCGAAGAGGTCGCCGCCAAAATGAAAGCGGTGCTGGAAAGCTTGGTTATCGACGTCGAAAACGATCACAACACGCAGGACTCTGCGCGGCGAGTCGCGAAAATGTATCTCAACGAAGTGTTTCGCGGCCGCTATGCGCCTGCGCCGCCGGTGACCGAATTTCCAAACGCAGCCGGACTCAACGAACTCATGATCGTCGGGCCAATGACGATCCGCAGCGCTTGCAGCCACCATCTCTGTCCAATCATGGGGCGAATTTGGGTCGGAGTCATGCCGAACCAGCATTCGAACCTGATCGGTCTGTCCAAATATGCTCGGCTCGCCGATTGGATCATGTCTCGGCCACAAATCCAGGAAGAAGCCATCTCACAATTGGCTCAATTGCTGATGGATATGGTCAAACCCGATGGCCTCGCTGTCGTCATGGAGGCGGATCATTTCTGCATGCATTGGCGAGGCGTGAAGGATACCAACGCCAAAATGATCAACAGCGTCATGCGAGGTTCGTTTCTCAAGGACGCGGCGCTGCGTCGCGAATTTCTCGCGCTCATTTCGCTCAAAAGCTGAGGTCGCCATGCTTGTCCGTTGTCTTTATGCCAGCCGCGCCGTCCAACCGCTCGCCGAGAATGTTCTGGACGATATTCTCAAACAATCTCGTAAAAACAACCCGGCGCATGGAATCACAGGCCTGCTCTGTTTCGCCAATGATGTGTTTGTGCAAGTCATCGAGGGCGGCCGTCACGAGGTTAGCCGGCTACTCAGTGCGATCGTTCGGGACGAACGAAACACCGAAGTCCAAATTCTCTTGTTTGAGGAGATTTCCGAGCGATGTTTTGGCAATTGGACCATGGGGCAAGTCAATATCGCCAAGGCTAATCCGGCCTTGCTGCTCAAATATTCGGAAAAGTCCGAGCTCGATCCTTTCGGCTCCACAGGCGCGGCCACGATGGCGCTGCTGCTTGAGCTCGCCTCGTCGGGCGCAATTCTGCACCGGGCGACATGAACGGCTCACAACTCGCGCCCGCTCGCCGCGCGTCGAAGTCGAAACGTTGCGCTCGAGAGGCATCGTCACGCCGCGCTGATCTTGTCGTCTATCCGGCAGTTCGTTAGCTTCGTTGATGACCAAGATCAGCTACGCCGGATATCGATTCCCGCCTGAGATCATTCATCACTCGATCTGGCTCTATCTTCGGTTCACGCTCAGCTGTCGGGACCTCGAAGATTTGCTAGCGGAACGCGGGATCGCTGTCTCTTACGAAACTGTCCGGCGCTGGGTGGAAATTTCCGGCCGCTGATCGCAGCTCATTTGCCCGTTCATGCTGCATTTGTTTGCCGCAGCCCACGCTCCCGATGGCCGTGCCGCGCGCCTGCGGCGCCCGGCCGCCCGTCTTATCAGGTTGCTCATAGCGCTCCCGCCCGAGGGCGGCGTCGAGCTCCGCCTTCAGCAGGCCCTCGATGAAGCCCCGGATGCGCGTGCGAACCCCCGATTCCAGGGGATCGCCCCAATCATCGCAGAGAAAATGCTCGTCCCCCGCAACGCCCGCCGGCGAGCTTGTGCTATCCTTTTCCATGGCGTGATTTCCACGGCGCGCTAACGCCGATTCCGTTTGCTTTAACAAACCGATTACGCCGCCTTCAAATTCCAACCACCCCCGCGACGGCACCCGAGTATCGCTCGACCGCTTGAGCCATAGGCAAAGTTACGTTCGCCTCAAGGTTCCGCACGGAAAGGGTGATCCGGAGGGGGAATGCTAACTAGCCGCAAAGTTGCCATGGCCACGTTGAAGTTGTGGGCCAATTGAGCGAATTTCATTATGCGCGCGCCAGCAGCTTACTCTGACATCTGCGTCTCCGGCGGCGCAATGCCCTCATGTTCACTGACCCTCTGCAAAGCGACCTCCAAGATCTCTCGGCAGTGTCCCGCAGCGCTGTAGAGGAGGGCGTGAACGCTGGCGTCGGCGTCACCGGCGCGCTGCTCGATCGCCCTACGCACCATGTCCACATCCTGGAGATGAACGGCGAAAGCTTCCGCCTCGCGACGAGCAAGAAAGCCCAGCGCCGAACTGGGCAGCCGTCAACCGCAACTCAGAAAACTACCAGCGAAGGAGATGCGGACCCAAAATTCTAAATCGGCGCCGCGCAAATTGAGCCGCGCTTCGCTACGCTCCGCGCGCCTCAAAGCGCGCGGCAAGAAAACTCACCAGGGCTTCGACGCCCTTTTTTCTTAGCCAGACTGGTAAACTTTCACGCCGCCATCTGGCACATTTTGTCTCCGCCATTGACAACGTCACCGCCAGTTTGGCATGGGTTTGGACCCGCCACCAGCGGTGAATAAGCAAGAATTCAACAGGGAGACGACCATGCGAACTTCTCTGATATCCGCTGTAGCTGCTCTGGCAGTCGCAGCAGCGCTTCTCGCACCGGCAGTTGCTGCCGAGATCAAGATCGGTGTTCTCGTTCCGACCACGGGATCGGAAGCGATGTACGGTCAGGACATGGCCAACGCCGTGCAAATGGCCATGGATGAAATCAACGCCGCCGGAGGTGGCGACACTTATTCGAAGGTCGTCGGAGACGACGGCTGCGATCCGCAACAGGCGGTCAATGCTGGCAGCGATTTGCCTCTTGTGTCAATTCGAAGCTGTGATTTATATTTGGAAGTGGTCTGATCTACGGAGTTCGTTATGAAGTGGCTCCCAGAGCGAGGGCGCGAATGCGTGAGCACAGCGGCGCCCCGGTTTGAAGTCCCGCTGTGGATCGTTTAGCAACGTTCGTTCCGGACCCGCAGGAGACAAGCGTCGCAGGACCAGTGTTGGGATGTGCCGGAAGCTGACGGTGGTGTCACCAAATTTGTCAATTTTCCGGATAGATCCCGCGCTAGGCATGAGAGGCATTTTCAAACGTTGGCCGGCCAGGCAACGGGCGTCTCGATCGCGGATAGTTTTCGGTAAAGAGCCTTAGCTTTTTCGATCCTACCGTTTTCAGCCTTTTCCGGCTTACGGCGCGCAGTTTCTATCCCCAGATCGCCGTACCCCTCCTTAGAGAGGAACACGGCGGTGGCCGCAAGCTCCAACTCGATCGGGTCTGCTACCGCCGCCTCCGCCGCTAAACGGCGACGGGCAGGTGGAACAGACGAGTTAGGCTGTTCACTGACGACGTAGGTCGAATAAGTGCCGCCCCAAGAAGCCTGCTGTTCGGTTTCCTTTAAAAAGCCAAGGAGATCGGCGTCGCGAGCGGCGTTAGCCAGATCCTCGCTGTACGGGCCGTAGTGCTTGTACCCAAAAATCAAGCCATCCTCGAGGCCAGTGACACTCAGCAAGTAGGCAACCTTCTGGAGGCGAGTGCGGCCGACAAGGCGGCGGTCGTGCTTTACGCATTGAACGCGGCCGCACACTTTGGTCACCGGGCTTTCACAGTCACCTCTGGCGCGCTCCAGACCTCATTAACCCCACGCATTCGTTCGTCGAGAAAGGACTGGCTTTCGGTTCGATAGTGAGCATGTGTGTGGACGTCCGCTGGGTCGAGGAGACCGGCGGAATAACCCTTCGCCCCGACGATCGCGTCGATCCGGGGCTCGTGTCAGTGAGGGGCCTGGACTGGCTTGGCCCCGTCACGAAGCGAAGGGTCGACCATGTCCATCAAACTTACCGACACGCAACTCATTATGCTGAGCGCCGCCGCACAACGCGACGATCGCTGTCTTGTCGCTCGCCAAAATCTGAAGGGCGGCGCGGCGCAGAAAGTCGCGGCCAAGCTCATCGCCGCAGGTCTCGTGAAGGAGATCAAAGCGATAGCGGGGATGCCCGTCTGGCGGCGCAACGAACCAGCGGCGCAGTCCTATGCGCTCAAGCTGACGGCCGCGGGCGCGAAGGCGATTGTCATCGACGAAAGCTCGGCATCGCAAGAACCTGGCGAAGAGGTCCCCGGCCGCCACCCGGTCGTCCTGGCCAATGCCTTGAGGGCGCAGCAAACCTCGCTCGACGCATCGGCCGTCGACTCCGCGCCAAGCGCGGCGTCGCGACCGGCTACGCCGCGAAGCGGGACGAAAATTGCGCAGGTTATCGCGCTGCTCCAACGCGATATCGGCGCGACCCTCGACGAACTCATCACGGCGACGGGTTGGCTTCCGCACACCGCGCGCGCCGCGCTAACCGGCTTGCGCAAGCGCGGCTACGCTGTGGCGCTCGACCGATCGAATACGGAGCGAGGATCAACGTATCTTATCCGAATGGATCACGCCGCCGCGGGCGGGGACGTCACGTCTAGCAAAGACGCAGCTGGGGATGATGATCCGCCGGCGATCCCCGCCGCGCCATTGAAAACGGCGAAACGCCGCGCCGCCACATCGCAATCGCGTCAGGCGGCGTGATGGCCAAGCAGCGACACGATGGCGGTGTCCCATGCGAAGAGCCTCGTTCGCCGCCGCCGGCTGGGGCTGAAACGCTCGACGCGATGATCTCAGGCCTTGCCGATCTGGACGCGGACAAGCTTCGCCTGCAGTGGCGGAACCATTTGGGCGGGTCAGCTCCCGCCCATCTGCCGCGCTGGCTGTTGCTGCGCATACTGGCGTTCCGGGTGCAGGCCGCAGCTGTCGGCGATCTTGACAGAGCGACGCAGCGGCTTCTTCGCCTTTCGAAGGACGAAAGCGTCGCGTCACCCGGGATCCGTCCCTTCGAGACCCGCGGGCCGGCAACGCGCGATGGCGTCGGCCTCAAAGCGGGCGCGCTGCTCGTTCGGGAATGGAATGGCGGCCTGGAGCGCGTGATGATCCTCGAGAAAGACTTCGCCTGGAAGGGCAAGACCTATCGCAGCCTTTCGCAGATCGCCAAGGCGATGACCGGCACGAAATGGAACGGCCACCGCTTTTTCGGATTGCGGCCATCGAGCGAGCAGTGCGCGAGATCGAAGGCAAGCAACTGGCGCACCCTCGGCGCGGGCGAACCGCCCGAGACGGTTCCTTCCAGATCCGCTATCGGCAAGAGCGTCAAACGTTCCGCCTCCGAGGCTCCTCGGGTTGGGGAGCGCAATGGGCAAAGCCTCGTCGCCCAACCCAGCCGCGCCAAGGAAAGCATCGTTGTGTCTCGCGCTGAAGAGGAGGCGGCGTTGCGCCAGCATGATCCGAATGGTGTCGGGCCATGAAAAGGGAGCAACGCAAGGCAAGCCTCCGCTGCGCCATCTACACCCGCGTCTCCACAGAAAATGGCCTGGAGCAGGAGTTCAACTCGCTCGATAATCAACGGGAGGCGTCCGAGGCCTATGTCAAGAGCCAGGCCCATGAGGGCTGGAAGCTCATCCGGGATCGTTACGACGATGGCGGCTTCTCGGGCGGGTCGATGGACAGGCCCTCGCTGAAGAGGCTGCTGGACGATGTTCGAGCCCGACGCGTTGATGTGATCGTCGTCTATAAGGTCGATCGGCTGACGCGCTCGCTCGCCGACTTCGCCAAGCTGGTCGAGCTGTTCGATGAGCACGAGGTCTCCTTCATCTCGGTGACCCAATCCTTCAACACGACTACCAGCATGGGACGACTCACCCTCAACATGCTGCTTTCGTTCGCCCAGTTCGAGCGCGAGATCACCGGCGAGCGCATAAGGGACAAGGTCGCCGCCTCAAAGAAGCGGGGCATTTGGATGGGCGGCGCGGTTCCGTTTGGCTACCGGGTGGAAAATCGCGCGCTGCATGTCGTGGAGGAGCAAGCCGACTTCATTCGCGACCTCTTTAGCCGCTATCTCGAGCTTGGCAGCGTTGTGCGGTTGAAGGCCGCCCTCGACCAGGAGGATGTCCGCCTGCCGATTCGAACAGTCGGGACGGGCAGAACGACCGGCGGCGGGCTGATCAGTCGCGGCCATCTCTACCATATCCTATCGAACCCGATTTATACCGGACGGCTGCGCCACAAGGGACAGATCCATGAAGGGCTGCACGAAGCGATCGTCGACCAGGAAATCTGGGATCGCGTCCAAAGCCGGCTTGCGGATCAAACGCGAACCACCAGGGCCTTTTGTCAGGATGCCGAGTCTCATTCTTTCCTTCCGGGGAAAATCTATGACGATCGCGGCAACCGGATGACTCCGAGCCATGCAGCAAAGGGCGCGCGTCGCTGGCGTTACTATGTCTCGCAGGCAACACTTAAAGGGCGCATGCAAGACGCAGGTTCTGTCACCCGCGTTCCGGCAGAGGAGATCGAGAGAAGAGTGTCGGATGCGCTTACAGCCATTCTGGCATCGCCGGAACTCAGCATTACTGGCAGGGCAATCGATGCACCCGCTGTGACAACCAAGACGCGCCCGGAGCCGCTCAATGACGAACTTTGCAACGCCATCGAACGGGTCATTGTTGGCGCGAAGGAGATCGAAATCCGGCTCGGCGACACCATCGCGATCAAGGGCCAAGATCGCATCGTGACCGTCCCCTGGACACGGCCATCGTCGCTTCGGCGCCGCGAGATCATCCAGGGCGAAGGCGAGGCATCCTCAACAATCCGCCCGATGCGGGTCAAGGCGCGCGTTGTCTTCGTCGAAGCCCTTCGCAACGCCCATCGCTGGCTCGACAAACTCACGCGAGATTCCAACCAGACCGTCGAATCGCTCGCCGCCCGTGAGGGCAAGAGCGAACGCTCCATTCGCATGATTCTCTCGCTGGCTTTTGTCGCGCCGCCCATCGTCGCTGCGGCGATCGAAGGACGTCTGCCGCGCGGGTTCGGCGTCAAGCGCCTCATGGATTTGCCGATGGTTTGGTCCGAGCAATGGACCGCGCTCGGCCTCAAAGCGCCCGCTCAGATCTGATCCAAAGTCGGCCGCCGCGCCAACAATCCTCACTGCAAATTCACCGCCCCGTCCGTGCTGCAGTGGCGTCTTCGCAGCGTTTTCGAAGAGGCGCAAACTACCGGTTTGGGAAACGGAATTTTGCGGCCAGAGACTGGAGGGCATTTTTGGCCGCTCAACGCGAGAGAAACCGGGAAATGCTGATCGCAGACTGTGTTACGCCCGCACAAGCCATTGAAATGACGACGGAGTCTCAATACCCGGAAACCGCCGCCGTTTTCGCGGACTGGGTGGTGGCGGACGCAGTCCCACCAAACCGGTCTCCACAGGTCAAGTTCCCTGCTAACAGTGAAAATAACAGGCATTTTTTCAATTTTCGGCCGTTTTCGAGGAACTTGACGTCGAACACTGATGCGATTTCAGGTAGTTGTGAAAAAATCCCCTAGAATCGAAACAGGGAATTAAATCAGCGGAACAGGGAATTCTTTTTGCGCGAGCAGGGAAAATTGCGCGCACTTGTTTTATCCCGGCAATGACCTTTTTAATCGGATTAGAAGGTGAAGACGAAAGGCGAAAGTCGACCCGTCGTGTCGAGCCGAACGGTGAGCCAATGAGTCAAAAGGCTTGGCCGGTGTGAACGTCCAAATTCGGCGGCGCGGAACGACAAAGTGCGCTTTCCGCGCTTCTGCGAGAGCGATCGCCGCGAGTGACGCAGGCGCGGGAACTAGATGCAAATCGGGCGGCCAGCGTAAAAAGCATAAAACCGAAATGGAGGGCTTGTTTGCATGGTGCGACGACGGGCATCCGAGCTAGCGACTTTGAACGAAATTGCTCGCCTCGTCGCTGGAGACAAGGCCCGTGACTGGCTGGCGGAATTACTCGGCGATTTCAAGGACGGGCCCCTATTTCTAAATCGAATAGTAGCCCTCATCGAGCCTACCCCTACGCAGTTTCGATCGAGAATTGATCGATTGCGCAAGGCCGCGGTTCTGATCATTCGCGAGACGCTTTCGCCGACAATGCGCGAGTTCTTAGGGGCCCCATCATCGGGTGTGATTTCGGACGAGAACCTCCGGGACGCACTGATCGATGTCGTCGGCAAACGTACTGAAAGGGCTGCGAAACACCGATCGGTGGCCGACGCCGCTGGCCATGCGAAGCGGGGGCGGGGCCGAGTGCGAACCCCGGGGAGACTGCCGCCGGAGGTCATATGCGCCGTCCTTATTGTTGAAACATGGCGATATTTCCGGGGTAAAGCCCCTACGCCAGGGAGTTTGAAAGCTGCGAGTGCCGCAGAGAAGTACTGGCGGTTGGCCGGAGGGAACGCCCCCAAGGTGGTGCAGCAACCGCTGGCTCGCTGGAAACTCCGCTTTGTCGCAGCCCTGAAGGGCGTCTCGGACCCTAAGCGTGGGGAATCGCTCGAGCAATTGCGAACGGCAATACACCTTAGCTTGCACGAACGTGAGGGGGGCGTGACGTCGATCGGCGAGATTGGCAGCCCCGACTGAACGGAAAAGCCGACTAATTGACCGGCTTTTGTTTCCCTTTTTTGCTGCGGTGAATTCGGCCATAGAGGCTGCCAGACGCCGGTTCTGATTCCCGGCGCGGCAGAGGCTCCGATGAGCAAATTTCCACCGCGGCTATCATCGCGCCGCGCACGAAAATCGAATCTTGCAGTGCGACGGTCGGTCATCATCCATTTGCCTGTGACCGCGCTCGTTCCGGATCCGAGCAATCCGCGAATGCACATGCGCGAGCAGATACGCGCGATCGCTCGCAGCATAAAAACCTTCGGCTTTACGGCCCCAATTCTGGTCGACAAGGCGAACCAGGTCGTGGCGGGGCATGGCCGGCTGGAAGCGGCGAAATTTCTGGGACTCTTGGAAGTTCCGGTCATCCGCCTCGAGCATCTGAGCGAACAGCAGGCCAAGGCCTACATGCTGGCGGATAACAAGCTGACGGACCGCTCCAGCTGGGACGATCGCAAAGTGGCGATCATCCTGAAAGAGCTTTCCGACATCGTGCTCGATTTCGAAATCGAGACGACGGGTTT
>JAYUFK010000221.1:0-12470 GCA_043739325.1 Methylocapsa sp.
TGCTCAAACTGACCCGATCGTGGCCCCTGAAAAGTCCCTTTTGGACGATTTTGAAAAAGCGATCTGTCGCATGCTAGAATTTCAGGTCAGGCTCTTAGCGCCGCATGCGCCATGTCGGGAGCGGTTGAATACGCCGGACGGGTGCGCGTATATGGTCGCTCGGCGTTATCGTGTAATCGAGGTTAGCCATGATTTTGCGTCCGCCGAAACTTGTCGTCCTCGCTTTGGCGTACGCGCCATCGCTGGCGTTCGCCGCTGACTTGCCTGCTAGAACGGCGCCCGCGATGCCGCTGCCACCCCTGAGCGCCTCCGACTGGAGCGGCCCTTATGCCGGCGCGTTCCTCGGCGGCGGGCTTGGGATGTTCTCGACGCGAAACGGCGCCGTGTCCGCGAGCGCTTCGGGTTTGGGCTATTCCAGCGGCGCGCTGGCCGGTTACAACTGGCAGAGCGGCGCCGTCGTCTATGGGCTTGAGGCGGACATCGGTTCGCAATCGATCCGCGCGAAATTCGCGGCGCGCCCCGGCTTCGCCGCCAACCAGATCGAGAGCGTCGCTTCCCTGCACGGTCGGGCGCGTCTGGGCTACGATCTCGGCGCGTTCATGCCCTATCTCGCTGCCGGCCTCGCCTACGACAGGATCGATCAATCGCTGCAGCAGCCGTTCGATTTCGACGGCGCCGCGCGCTCTCGGGCTGGCTGGACCATCGGCGCCGGCGTCGACGCGAAAGTCACGCTGCCGATTCTCGGGCCTTCCGTCCTGCGCGCCGAGTATCTTTACGAAGCCATGCCGCGCACCAGCTTTGATCTCAACGGCCCGATGTTCTCGACGCGCGCCGCGACGCATATTGCGCGCCTCGCGCTGATTTCGCGCATCGGCGAGAATTGGAAGCCTGCCGCCTATCCGGGCATCGTCGATTGGAGCGGCGTCTATTTCGGCGCGATCGGCGGCGGTCAGAGCCATCGCATTTCGACAAGCGGCGCAGGCGCGTCAACCAGCTTCTCCGCCAACGGCGCGGCCGGCGGTGTTTACGCCGGGCATAACTGGATGTTCGGCGATACGATGCTCGGCATCGACGGCGCGACAATGCTCGCCAACGTCAGCGGCTCCGGCGCGCAGCCGGGGGCCATCTCGACGAGCTATCGCGATTATTTCAGCGCCGATTTTCGTGGCCGCGTCGGTTATTCGCTCGGGCGCTTCATGCCGTTCGCGGCGGCGGGCCTCGGCTTCGACAACACCGAGCAATTCGACCCGCTGACGGGCCGCACGCAGGGCAATATCGCTTCCGTCTCGGGCGTCGCCGGCGTGGGCGTCGAAATCATGGCGACCGAGCGCATCGTATTGCGCGCCGAATATCTCTACGCTCATACGCTCGGCTCGCGCACGACGCATCTCGACGGCGAAACTTGTTGCAACCAGACGCGCGCCAGCAATAGTCTGCGCTTTGGCGTCGCCTGGTTGTTCCACTAGGAGCAGGCGCCGATCAGACGGGACCCGATGACGCAATTGACGCGAGTAGCCTTGATTACTGGCGCGTCGGCCGGCATCGGCGCCGAACTGGCGAAAGTCTGCGCCGCGAACGGCCACGCGTTGGCGCTTGTCGCGCGCGACGGCGACAAGATGAAAGTTTTGGCGCAAGCAATCGGCGTTTCCGGCGGCAGGGCGCCGCTGGTGATTCCGCTCGATCTTGCCGCGCCTGGAGCCACCGATCGGCTCGCCGCCGCTCTCGCGCAAGCGAACGTCACGCCTGATATTCTCATCAACAACGCCGGCTATGGCCTGCTTGGGCCGGCGAGCGCGCTCGATCCAGCGGCGCAGCTTGGCATCGTCGATCTCAATGTCCGCTCTTTGACGGAATTGACGTTGCGCTTCCTGCCCGATCTCATCGCCAATCGCGGCCGAATTCTCAATGTCGCATCGGTCGCCGCGTTCCTGCCGGGGCCGGGCATGGCGATCTACTACGCCAGCAAGGCCTACGTGCTGTCGTTCAGTCAGGCGCTGAGCCAGGAGTTGAAGCGCAAGGGCGTCAGCGTCACCGCGCTTTGTCCGGGCCCCGTGCAAACTGGCTTTGGCGCGCGCGCCGGCACTTCGAAGGACATGGCCGGCGGCGCCGTGCTGGTCGAAGCGGAGGACGTGGCGCGGCGCGGCTATCGCGCGATGATGGCGGGAAAACGCGTCGAAGTCCCCGGTCTCCTCAACAAAATTGTTGTCGCGCTCAGCCCTGTTATTCCGCGCGCGTTGACCTTGCCGGCGCTGGCGCGAATCCAGATGAGCCGGCGCGCGCGCTAGACAAGTATGTTTCTGGAGCGGACATTGCCCCGCCTCTTCACCGGCCTCGAAATTCCCGCGCCAATTGCCGCCGAACTTACCGAATTGCGCGGCGGCATTTTGGGCGCGCGCTGGATAGAGCCGGAGAATTATCACATCACCCTGCGATTCATCGGCGATGTGGACTTGCGCATCGCGCGTGAAATCGCCGAGTCGCTCGATGAAATCCGCCGGCCGCGCTTCAGAATAGAATTCGAGGGTCTGAGCTGGTTCGGCGCCGACAGGCCGCGCGCCATTGTCGCCAAGGTCAGCTCGACCGCGCCGCTGGTCGAGCTTCAAGCCGAACACGAGCGCCGGCTGCGTCGCGTCGGGCTTGAGGCGGAAACGCGAAAATTCGCGCCGCATGTCACGCTGGCGCGGCTGCGCGGCGCGTCGCAGATCGCGGTCGCCGATTATCTTGGCCATCGCGCGTTTATGGCTCAGCGACAGTTTGAAGCGACGCGGTATGTGCTTTATTCGGCGCGCGACTCGACCGGTGGCGGCCCGTATCTCGTCGAAGCCGCTTACGTCCTGGATTGACCGCATGAGCTTGCCCAAATTGCATATCGACGCGGCCCGCCGCACCGTGTCGCTAGACCCGCGCGATCCCTTGTTCTTTGGCAATCCCTATCCCGCCTATGAAGCGATCCGCACGGCGACGCCAGTGTTCTTCTGGCAGCAATATGGCTTCTGGTGTTTTGCCGGGCACGCTGACGTGTCGGCGCTGTTGCGCGACAAGCGCTTTGGCCGGCAAGTCCTGCATGTCGCGAGCCGCGAACAGCTTGGCTGGCGCGAGCCGGCGGCGCATCTCGACGCATTTAACGCCGTCGAGCGTCACTCGCTGCTGGAGCTTGAGCCGCCCGAACATACGCGGCTACGCACGCTGATCAATCGCGCCTTCATCTCGCGCCAGGTCGAACGGCTCGCGCCGCGCATCGCGGCGCTCTCGCACAAGCTGATCGACGGCTTTTCAACTGCCGGGCCGGTCGATGTGCTCGAGCATTTCGCTACGCCGATACCGGTGATCGTGATAGCCGAATTGCTCGGCGTTCCCACCGCTATGGCGCCGCAGCTCCTCGACTGGTCGCATCGCATGGTGGCGATGTATCAGTTTGGCGTTACGCGCGCGGTGGAGGATAGCGCGGTCGCCGCCGCAAGCGAGTTCGCGGCGTTTCTGCGCGATTACGTCAAGCAACGGCGCGCGACGCCGAGCGACGATCTCATCAGCCAGCTCATCGCCGCCGAAGCGAATGGCGGAAGGTTGAGCGAGGACGAATTGATCGCCACCTGTATTCTGGTGCTCAACGCCGGCCACGAAGCAACCGTGCATAGTCTCGCCAACGGCGCCAAGACGCTGCTGGAGCATCGCATCGATCCCGCGGAAATGTTCGCCACGCCTGTATCGCGCGCGCTGGCGGTCGACGAGCTGCTGCGCTTTGACGCGCCGCTGCATCTCTTCACGCGCTACAGTCTCCTCGATCAGGAGTATGCCGGCGTGTCGCTCAAGCAGGGCGACAAGATCGGCCTGATGCTGGGCGCCGCCAATCGCGATCCCGAGCGTTTTGCCGAGGCGGACCGCCTCGATTTCGCCCGCTCGCCCAATCCGCATGTCGCGTTCGGCGGCGGCATTCATTTCTGTATCGGCGCGCCGCTTGCGCGTCTCGAGATGGAAATCGCTTTGCCGATTCTGTTCGAGCGGCTGCCGCGTCTGCGCAGCGCCGGGCCCCTGCGCTATCGCGATGCGTATCACTTTCACGGGTTGGAGAGCCTGCCGGTGGAATGGTGAGGCGAGGGCTGCGCGATCAGGCCGCGAGCGGCGTCAGGAAGGCGGCTATTTACCAGTCTTCGAGACTCCGGTTGCCCGCTGGTTAAAGAGAGCTTAATTTACTTGCTAAGAAGCCGCTGAAGCAGCGCCGATCACCTGGAGTTAAGTTTATGGCTGTCGCTAACGAGGTCGAACAGTTTCCGCAAGTTACTTCGCTTCTGCCGGACATGCCGCGCGCGGCCAATCTGAAAAGCGTCGAGCCTGCCGCCCAGTCGGCGACTGAAGACGAGCGCAATCCGATCTTCGAAGCGCTGGTGACGCGCGAGGGCGAAGTCGCCGGCCTCGTCGCGTATTCGATTTACAAACAAAACAAGCGCGCCTGGCTGCAGGATTTCATCAAGGCGACGGGCCGCCCGCCTTCGGATGCCGAGACGCGTTCCTACATCATCGGCGAGAGCACCGACCGCCGCCTCGTGACCTACCGCCATCTGGCGGCCGCGACGCTGGCCGGGCAGGGCCCCGAGACGCCCGGAGCCTACGCCAACGCCGCCGGTCCGGCACGCTCCGGCCTTTTCTATGTCGTGGGCGCCATTGTGCTGGTCGCCGCGCTTGGCGTGCTGTGGTTCGCGCTGCATTCGGGCCTGGGCGTCGCAAAGTAAAGGCTTTCGACCTTATCGCGACGGCGGCTTCACCGAATCGCGTTCGATCAGCGGACATTCGAGCTTGGTGAGCGGATAGCTGCGCTTGTCCTGAAGCGCGGCGGAATCGAGCTGTTCGATCGCCCATTGTCCCATCGCGAGGTGGGGCAAGATGGACGTTGTCAGCCGGGGATGAAGATGGCGGGAGATTTCCTCGTCATCGTAGCCAATGACGGAAATATCCTCCGGAATCCGCCGGCCCGTCTCCTTGATGGCTTCGTAGCAGCCGATGGCGGTGCGGTCGTTCTGACAGAAAATCGCTGTCGGCGGATTTGGCAGGGCGAGCAATTGCACCGTCGCCGCATAGCCAGCGCTCGCCGACCAGTCGCCTTCGACGACCAGCGTCTGATCGAACGGAATGTCCGCCGTGGCTAGGGCCCGGCGATAGCCCTTCAACCGGTCTTGCGCCGCCTGCATCCACGGCTCGCCGGTGATCGTCGCGATGCGCTGGTGGCCGAACTCGATCAGATGATGCGTGGCGCGCTGCCCGCCGGCGATCTCGCTCGGGACAACAGCGGGAAACGCGTGATCCGCCGTGTAGCAATTCAGCAGAATGACCGGCACGTTCAGCGCATGGAGATAGGCCGGCGCGACAATCTGCCGGGTGAAAATCGTCATGTAGATCAGCGCCGAAACGCCCTGCGCGGTGAGCGCCTTGATGGCGCGCGGCTCCATCACGGGATCGCCGAGGGTCTGCGCCACGAGCAAAGTGTTGCGGGCGTTCCACGAAGCCTGGCGGGCGCCCTCGATGGCGACGACCGCCTCGGGGCTGGTCGCCAACTGGTCGACGACGAAGCCGATCAGGCCATCGGTTCCCGTCGCCGCTTCGGCCCGCCCTTCCAGGGCCGCGAAGGCGGCGCCGCGATAACCCAGTGATCGCGCCGCCTCGATCACCCGGTCCCGCATTTGCGAGGAAAGCCGGATGTCCGGCGTTTCGTTCAGGACGAACGAAACGGTCGTCTGCGAACAGCCGGCGGCTTTGGCGATGTCGGTCATGGTGATGCGCCGGGTCGCGGCGCGCCGCGCGCCTTTTCGCTCCACGGTCGCTTGACTGTCCGCGCTCATTTCAATTGCGCGCGCTGAGATGACGGGGCGGCGGCGCTCGAATTCGCTCTAGACGAACTTCTCATCATTCCCTCCCGTCCGAACGTCTGAAACCGCGCTCGGCGTCTAGATAATATATATTAGCATTTTTCTCCCGCATGTACAGTGCGTCCTCAAGGCTCCGCGAAATCAAGCGCAAACTGCGCGGCGATCGGCGCTATTTCGCTAATAGTATTTACTAATCGAAAATTCTGTTGTAGCTTTGCATCATCGCCCTGGCTGGCTTGCGCAGGAATCGCAAAGTTCGCGCAAGTCCGGAAATCCCGAGCGAAAAACGCGGCGGCAATGAGAAACATTGCTTCGCCATTTGGGAGGAACACAGATGAATTATCGGCTGCAGATGGCATCGGCGTTGGCGATTGGCCTAGCGCTTGGATTGGGTGCGAAGACGGCTTCCGCCGCGGATAAGCCCACTCTGGCTTTTGTCGTGAACGGCGCCTCGGACTTCTGGAAAGCCGCCGAGGCGGGCGTCAAGAAGGCGCAGGGCGAACTGCCGAATTTCACGCTCGAACTCAAATATCCCGAGCAATCGTCGGTCGCCATTCAGCAGCGCCTGATGGATGATCTTGTAACCGCCGGCGTCAAGGGCATCATGGTCTCCGCCGTCGATCCCAAGACCTCGACGGAAGGCTTGAACAAGATCGCATCGCAGACCGCGCTGTTCACCACCGACAGCGACGCGCCCAACACCAACCGCATCGCCTATATCGGATCGTCGAATGTCGACGCCGGCAAGCAGGCGGCCGAGATCGCCAAGAAGGCGCTTCCCGATGGCGGCAAGTGCCTCGGCTTTGTCGGACTGCTCGGCGCTGACAACGCCAAGGAGCGCATCCAGGGCATGAAGGACGGTCTTGCCGGCACCAAGATCAGCCTCGTCGACGTGCGCGGCGACGACATCGATCAGGCTCGCGCCAAGAAGAATGTCGAGGATGCGCTTGTCGCCAGCCCCGACGTCACCTGCATGGTCGGGTTCTACTCCTACAATACCCCGCGCATCTACGAAGCGCTGCGCGATGGCGGCAAGCTCGGCAAGATCACCGTCATCGGATTCGATGACGATCCGATCACCCTGGGCGGCGTCAAGGAAGGCAACATCGCCGCCACCGTCGTGCAGCAACCGTTCGTATGGGCGTACCAGGGCATGAAGCTGATGGCCGCCTATGTCGGCGGCGACAAGTCTGGCGTTCCCGCCGGTAAGCTGATTATTATTCCCACGGTCATCATCGGTAAGGCCGACGTCGATGGCTACGTCGCCAACCTGAAGGCGATGCAGGGCAAGTGAGCGGACGGCAAGGTTTGATTTCGACAAACCTTTCGTAGGCAATCAAGCGGGCTTTGACGGCGTTACGGGTTCAGACCGTACCGCCCGATGAGCCCGCGCTTTGTTGAGCGGACATGACAAGCGCAACCTTGATCCGGACAATTCGCGAAGTGTCCACGCCGCTTGTGAGCTTGCACGGCGTTCGCAAAACCTATCCCGGCGTGATCGCGCTCGATGATCTCTCGATCGAGGTCGGCAAGAACGAAATTATCGGCATCGTCGGTGAAAACGGCGCCGGTAAATCCACCTTGATGAAGATTCTTGGCGGCATTGTCGCGCCCGATCGGGGAACCATCACGATCGACGGCGTCGCCAGTCAGGCGCTTAACGTCGACGAGAGCATCCGGGCGGGAATCGCCTTCGTCCATCAGGAACTCAACCTGTTCGACAATCTCGACGTCGCCGCCAACATTTTCATCGGGCGCGAGCCGCTGCTGGCCGGCCCGTTCAAGCTTGTCGACCGCAAGCGGCTCAAGCGCATGGCCGAGCCGCTGCTCAAACAAGTCGGCGCGAACTTCGCCGCCGATGCGCCGGTCTCGTCGCTGTCGCTGGCGCAGCAGCAATTGGTCGAAATCGCCAAGGCGCTGTCGGTCAAGGCGCGCCTGGTGATCCTCGATGAGCCAACATCAAGCCTGCCGGTGACAGAAACCGAGAGGCTGCTCAGCGTCATCTCAGGGCTCAAGGCCGACGGCATCAGCGTCATTTTCATTTCGCATCGCCTGCACGAAATCGAGCGCATCGCCGATCGCGTCATCGTTTTGCGCGACGGCGCGCTGGCGGGGATTTTGCAGCGAACCGAAATCAGCCACGATCGCCTGGTCAAGCTGATGATCGGCCGCACGCTGAAAGCGCGCATCAACAATGGTGCGCGAACGCGCGGCGAAGTAATCCTGGAGGCGCGCGGCATTCGCACCTCCGCCTATCCAGATCGCGAGGTCAATCTCGAGTTGCGGCGCGGGGAATTGTTGGGCCTTGCGGGCCTTGTCGGCTCAGGCCGGACGGAACTGGCGCGCGTCCTGTTTGGCATCGACAGGAGCCATGGCGGCGAATTGCAGCTCGAAGGCAAAAACTTTCCGGCGCGCACCTCCAACGACGCAGTGAACGCCGGCATCTTTCTCGTTCCCGAAGACCGCAAGGCGACTGGCGTGTTGCTCGATCTGTCGATCGCCCAGAATATTTCGCTCCCCAATTTGCCCGCGCACGCCACCTATGCGCTTGTCTCGCGCGAAAGCGAAGCCAAGACGGCGGACGCGCAAATAGCCAGCCTCGACATCAAGGCGCCCTCCTCGCAAACGTTGACCGGAACGCTCTCGGGCGGCAATCAGCAGAAAGTCGTGCTGGGCAAGTGGCTGGCGATGAATCCAAAGGTCATCATTCTCGACGAGCCGACGCGCGGCATCGATATCGGCGCCAAGGCGGAAATATATCGGCTGATGCAAAATCTGGCGCAAAGCGGCGTCGCCGTGCTGATGATCTCAAGCGACATGGAAGAAGTGATCGGCGTCTCCGACCGTATCGCGGTGATGCACGAAGGCGAGATTTCCGGCATTCTCGATCACGATCAATTCAGTCAGGAGAACGTGCTGCTGCTCGCCGTGGGCAAGCCGCCGGTGCGAATGACGTGATCGTCTGCTTTGCAATTACCGATAGGCCGGGGGATTCAAGGTGACAAAGAAAGACGTCGGACTTCTGATCTTAATCCTTGTCGTCGGCGCTGTCGTCGCGATCATCAATCCGCGCTTCCTGCTGCCGATCAATATCGCCAACACCGCCAATCTTGTCGGCCTGTTTGGCATACTCGGGATTGGCGAGGCGCTGGTCATCATCACCGGCGGCATCGAACTGTCCGTCGGCTCGCTGATCGCGCTATTTGGCGTGCTGTTCGTCGATTTCATCACCAACCGCGACGTGCCGTGGCCGCTCGCCTTCGCGCTGATGATCTTCTTTGGCGGAATGGTCGGATGGGCGCATGGCTTTCTCATCACAAGGCTCAAAATTCAACCCTTCGTCGTGACGCTCTGCGGCTTGCTGATTTATCGCGGCGTCGCGCGGTTCTACACCGGCGACGGCACCGCCGGCTTTGGATTCGGCGTCAGCTTTCCCGATCTCGAATGGCTGACGACGGCGCGCGTTTTCGGCGTGCCCAACGCCTTCTCGGCTTTTGTCGTGATCGGAATCATCATGTGGATTGTCCTGCACCGCTCGGTGTTCGGGCGCTATCTCTATGCGATCGGCAAGAATGAGGAAGCCGCGCGCTATTCCGGCATCCGCACGCATGTGCACATCACCGCGGCCTATGTGATTTGCGGCGCGCTCGCCGCGCTCTCGGCGATTTATTTCGCCATGTACACGCGCTCGATTTCGCCGGCTTCGCACGGCAATTTTTATGAGCTCTACGCCATCGCCGCGAGCGTGCTGGGCGGCTTTTCGCTGCGCGGCGGCGAAGGCTCGATCATCGGCGTCGCGCTCGGCACGATTTTGCTGCAGGAACTGCAAAATCTCGTCAATTTACTCGGTATTCCCTCATCGCTGAATTTCGCCGTCATGGGCGGCGTCATCCTGATCGGCGTGCTGGTCGACCAGCAATACGGCGCCTTCCGCGCGCGCCGGCTGCATCTTGTGGCGGCGGGGCAGAAGCGGGGAGTGGTCGCGGGGGGGTGAGGGTAAGAAGATCGAAAGGCGAGAAATTACGCAATTCGTACCCTGTCCCCGTAATACCAATACTGTCCGTGTAATATAATAACGTAATGCGTGATGATGGGAATGGCCGTAGTGCCGTAATGATTTAGGGCTCTGCTTGTATATACTGCTAAGCGACACCTGAACGATTCATAAAATTCGCCTGTTGCTTCGGTATCTTGATGTCTTGCGGCCCCGGAGTAGCAAATAGAAGGTCACCGCGCGTTCTGGAATGACCGTTCCTGTCCAAGAAGCTAGGGATAGGGCTCGTGAGAAAATGGCAGTGCTCATGGGCTATGTTCTGCCCGGTTAGAGCCGAGTCCTGAACGAAGCAGGCGTTTATCGCAGCTCCATCAATTTTATTGGGCGTAAATGCAGCAGTAAATCCGACCGCTCCGCCCTCTCCCGCGTGCTGATCCAGTACTCTTACATGAAATATATTGTAATCCATGGACGAATCAACAAATCGAACGATGTTTATGAGCATCTGCGTCCTGCGCATTGCCTCTAGATCGGCAGGGCCCCGCATTGGTGGCACGACCCGATCTTCCAGTATGCAATCGCCTAAAGGTCCGGGAGGATGGCTCGAAACGCATGCAAGCGGCCCCGTGGTGTTTCTATCCCAGCTTTTAGACTGCGCGAACGCGGGATAGACGGTGGGCATGCCGGTCGGCATTTCGAAATTCGTTACAAGACCGCGATGAAATTGCCCAACTATTTTGACGTTTGCTTGAGGCATAAGCAACTTGTTGGCGATACCAATTGCTTGCTCGACTGAATTTGGCGGCCGATTGGGGAATCGACCACCTTTGTCGCCAATTCTAAACATAGCAGTGTTGAGCACTTTGCGCGCCTTCACCGTGATTTCTAAGAAGGCAACAACCCTGCCGGCCTGATCCTTCGCGTCAAGGAACACGGTTCCGGGTGTAACAGGGCTCAGCACTATGCCCCTTCCCAATGAGTGTGTTTGTTCCTGTATCCGCAAAATATTTGATGCGTTCGGAGAGCCCGCCGCAGTCCTCAACTGAAGATTAAGTCCAACTCCCTCTCTCAGTACGACCACCCGTTTCGTAACGTCTCCCTCAGCGGGAACCATGATCCATGGGGGCACTGACTGTTCATCAAATCCAAGCCGGTCGGTGGCGCTGCCTTCCCCTGCGGCGAAAGATGTTGCCATCGAACCAGCCCTCCCCTCAGCCCCGCGAGACCTTGCTCTGTCGCCAACGCGTGCTTAGCACATACAAGGTCATGTCATCGGGTGGCGGCTCGCTGGCAAGCATGTCACTGTCAAGGCTCAGAATCGTCATCTTCCCAACAATATTGTCGGCCTTTGTCTGGTAGGCAGTGTTGATGATATTGCGCTTTTGCTTGTAGGCCAGCACCGCTGCTGCGGTCGCTGGCCCGTAGCTAGAATCAGCGTCGATAGCGACGCTGTCCAGCTCGATTAGCGCTTGTTGGATTTTGCCAACGTGAGGTCCTGTTGCGCTTGGGAAGATGTGCGCTGAATCTGAGATCGCCGCTGCTTCAAGCTTCGGATCCCCTCGGAATAACTTGGATCGAAGCGCCATGGTTCATCCTGTTGCACGCGCATCTTAGAGCCGAGCACGGCAAGGAGCAACAAAATTAGCGTGTCGCCATGAGCACGTCGCCGGCACTTGCCACAGGCCCAGTTCTGGGGCAGATTTCCGGCCTAGTCGGGGTTCATCTGGCGGATGTCGGTTAATTGAGGTGCCCAAATTAGTCATTTGGTCGGACCACGAAGGTATTGTTTTAGCTGTTAAGAGGGAGCGCTAGATGAGACAGCTCATCGTCAACGGATGGAACTTCATATTTAATGCTGAAGTAAGTCCGCTTCGTCACATTCCGGATGTTGCGATACGGCATTATGTGTTGCAGGTGTTGGGGTTCATGTGGGCAGTTAGTTTTGGCGTCGCGATCGGAAGCTATACGATACTTGCTGCAAGCATTATTGGGCATACTGTTTTGATAGGGGCCGCAGCGATTACTGTCGCAACTTATACCGCTGCTGCGACGAAGCCTAAGTTGTTCATACGCGGTTCGGGTCGCCGCGCTGATGGCGAGCACGAATAAGCGTTGATGTTGGCGGGTCAACAATCGGTTGGTCGAACGGCAAGCTGTTTCATTGCTCCGATTCAGTATTACGAGTACAGTATTACGGGTATTACGGGTATTACGGGTATCATTACGCATGAATGACGGGCATTACGGGGACGCCATACCAATTGCATAATGCATTCATTACCATTCCATTACGGGGACATTACGGGGACGCCATACCAATTGCATAATTACCGCGCTCGTGTAACCCTACCGCATGGCCCGCCGCTCCCGCATCGTGGTTCCCGACGCGCTTCTTCATATCACGCAGCGCGGCAACCGGTTGCAGGATTTGTTTGTCGAACCGGGCGACTATGCGCTTTATCGCGATCTCATGAGCGAGTGCTGCAAGGCCAACGGCGTTTCGTGCTGGGCATATTGCCGCCGGACGAATGCTTTGCATTCGCCTCACATGGGGAGTTTCAGGTCAAGGGCATAATTCAGAGTTGCATATTTTTCTCCGTTTGCTCTTTCGGCTTCCA
>JAYUFK010000222.1:0-1575 GCA_043739325.1 Methylocapsa sp.
GGATGACGGCCAAGAAGGATTTCAACTGGACGGCGACCGCGTTTCGCGGCGCTTTCTACTATCCGTTCGATTCCTACAGCCTCGATTTCAACCCGATGATGATGGATCGCGGCTCGGGCGACAGCTATCCGATCCGCCGCATATCCAACGTGACGCTGGATTTTACGAATTCGAATTTCGTCGCGACGGCTGAAGCGACCGGCCGCGCCGGCGCGAGCGAAGACCCCTATGTCATTCACTTGACCCGTTCGCCGCTGGCGCGAACGGCGACCGCCGTCGCTATCGCGCTGATGGCGCTTTGGCTCGTTTATCTCATCGGCGCCAAGAGCGGCGTCGAGAACGTCGGCGGACTTCTGACGCTGTTCCTTGGCGTGTTTTCCATCCGCTCCGCTTTGCTGTCGGGCGCGCCGTTGCTGCCTTGCGCGATCGACTATGTTTGTTTGATGACCTATGCCGGCGCGGTGCTGATCCTGCTGATCAAATGGCTGCTGCCGGATTCCGACAAGAAGACCTGTTCGCATTGCGCTTCGGAAATTGCGCGGCAAGCGAACGTCTGTCCATTCTGCACGCGAGACACGGCGCCGGCCGGCTAGCGCGGTTGCCGAACAGATAGATCGGCGGCCGGATGTCCCGCTTAGCCTCGAGGTGCGTCGATGTCCACATCGACGACACCGCCCGAAGTCGTCGATCTGGAGGTCGACGCTCCGCGATGCGTTGGCTGTTTGATCAGAAACTGCCCCAACTTGCGCCGGCGCGTGTTCGGGCGGCGGCGCGCGAAAGGTGCGGGCGGGGCAGGTGTTCGGCAACAGCTATGGCGGGCGAGGCCGTGAAAAGGGCTTCGCCGCGCGGCGTGATTTCGCCGCGATGAAGACGTTGGCGTTCAGGCGCGGCTGAGGCGCGTTGCTTATTCCCGTTACGCGTTGCTTATTCCCATCATATGATCGTACCATTGGTTTTATCGCCCTCGGCGAACGAGGCGGATTCGGAGGAGAACGGCATGCGGCAAGGTGTTTTGGCGGCCATTGCGGTCCTGGTGAGCGTGGGGGCGGGCATCGCCGCTGACGATCCGATCCACGCTCGCAAGGAGTTGATGGAGGCGAACGGGAAGACGACCAAGGCCGTCGTTCCGATCATGAAAGGACAGGCAAAGTTCGATCTCGGCGCCGTGCAGGCCGCGCTCAACGCCTATATCGCGGCCTCGGAAAAGGCGCCGGCCTTGTTCCCGGTGGGCAGCGAAAAGGGGGGCAAGACCGAGGCGTTGCCGGCGATCTGGCAGAACAAGAGCGATTTCGAGTCGCGGATGGCCAAGCTCGGGACCGAATCCAGGGCCGCGCTGGCGGCGATCAAGGACGAAGCCTCGTTCAAGGCCAACTACGGGCCGGTGTTGAAGAACTGCGGCGGCTGCCACGAACTTTATCGCGCCAAGGAAAAATGAGAGCGCTTGCCGCGCTGATCGCGCTGGCGCTGTTCGGCGCCGGCGCGTTCTGGTTTCTTTCGGCGCCGAGCCAGCTCGACCCGGAGATCGCGGCCGAGATGGACAAGCCCGGCGACGCGCAGGCCGGCGAGGTCGTGTTC
>JAYUFK010000223.1:0-1574 GCA_043739325.1 Methylocapsa sp.
GCGACGCGATCCTCGTTCTCCGGCTTCAGCACCGAGCAGGTGATATAGACCAGACGCCCGCCCGGTTTGACGTATTTGGCCGCCCGCTCAAGAATTTGGATCTGGTCCTTGATGCGCTCCTGCAACGCGCCGGGGCGGATGCGCCATTTCGCGTCGGGGCTGCGACGCCACGCGCCCGAGCCGGTGCAGGGCGCGTCGATCAGCACCAGATCGCAACGGCCGACGAGATCAGCGACCGGATCAGCTTTGCCTTTAGGCGAGCGCACCTGCACATTGCGCGCGCCGGATCGCTCCAGCCGCGCATAGAGCGGCGCGAGGCGGCGGCCGTCGTCGTCGGTCGCGTAAAGCTGGCCCTTGCCGGCCAGCATCGGCGCCAGCGCCAGCGTCTTGCCGCCGGCGCCGGCGCACAGATCGAGCACCTGTTGCCCCGGCGCCGCGCCGCTGATGAGCGCGGCGAGTTGCGAGGCTTCGTCCTGCACCTCGATCTGGCCTTTGATATAGCCGGGCTCGGCGCTCAGCGCCGGGCCGCGACCGTCGCCCTTGACGGCGATGCGGAGACCGACGGGAGAGAACGGGGTCGGCTGCGGCTCCAAGTGAGCAAGCGCCTCCAACATCTTGTCGCGGTTGGTTTTCAGCGTATTGACGCGCAGGTCCACCGGCGCCCGGGCGGCGAGCGCCCGGCCGGCTGCGGCCGCCTCGGCCCCAAAACTTTCGGCGAAGGCGGGGGCGAGCCATTCGGGATAATCGCCTTTGACGTGGTCGGGCGCGCCGTCGAGCCCGCCCGAGGCCAGCCGCGCGCGCTCGTGATCCGTCAGCACCTCCGGCGCGTGCTTTTCGCCATTGAACAACGCGCCGATCTCATCGACGGAATGGCCGCGCACCGACGCCAGCGCCCCCAGCATATGCGCGCGGGGGCTGTCCTCGCCCAGAACAAAGGCGGATGAAGCTTTCCGGCGCAGCGCGTCATAAACGAGGCTGGCGATCGCCGCCCGGTCGCCCGAGCCGGCGAAACGATGCGCGATGCCCCAGTCCTTGAGCGCCTCGGCGGCGGGACGGCGGCGAGTTTCGATATCGGCCAGCGCTTCGAGCGCAGCCTGGACGCGTGCGGGAGGTATCATGTGACGCTCTAAGCAGCCATTCGTTGCAAAAGCAACGAATGGCTGCTTAGAGCCTTTTGTTTTAGCAGGATTTTTATCCGAAAACCGGCCTCCACTTCTAGGAAATCCTGCTTAGCCCGAAAACCGCGTGATATGCAAAAGCGCGGGACGGGACGCGAGGGATCGGGCTGATGTTTGGCGACATTCCGTAGCGACGTCGCGAAAGATTGAAGGGGGAAGAGGGCTCGGCTTGCGCGGAATTATTGCAACCGCTTGAAGATTGCGCGAAAGCAGCGGGGTTGCGTAGCGGACACAGGACGGCGTCACAATTTCATGACCCTTCAACTCGACGAGCGTCAGCTTCGTCTGGCCCTTGAAAACGTGCCACTCCCGCTGCTCGCTCACGACGAGACCGGCCGCGTTCGCTATGTGAGCGGCGAATGGCTGCGCCTTACCGGCTATCGACGAGAGCAAATC
>JAYUFK010000224.1:0-4523 GCA_043739325.1 Methylocapsa sp.
CTGTCAATCGCCTTCGATCTGCCAACTCAGACCGGCTATGACAGCGATCATCCGTTAGCGCGGGGGGAAGTCGGCAAGGTCGGCGTCGCCATCTCGCACCTCGGCGATATGCGGGCGCTGTTTGCCGATATACCCGTTGCCAAAATGAACACGTCGATGACGATCAACGCCACGGCCGCCTGGCTGATGGCGCTTTATATCGCCGTCGCCGACGAACAGGGCGCCGAACGGTCCGCGCTGCAAGGCACAACCCAGAACGACATTATCAAGGAATATCTCTCCCGCGGCTCCTATGTTTTCGCTCCCGCGCCGTCCTTGCGGCTCACCAAGGATCTCATTCTTTTTTCCGCGCGCCACACGCCCAAATGGAATTCAATGAACGTCTGCTCCTACCATTTGCAGGAGGCGGGCGCGACGCCGGGACAGGAATTGAGCTTCGCGCTTTCGGCCGCGGTGACAATCCTCGATATGGTCAAGCAATCCAGCGAAGTCGGCGAGGCGGGCTTCGCGGATATCGTCGGGCGGCTGTCGTTTTTCGTCAACGCCGGCATGCGGTTCGTCACCGAACTCGCCAAAATGCGCGCCTTCACCGAACTGTGGGAGGAAATCACCCGGGATCGTTACGGAATTTCGGATCCCGCCAAGCGCCGCTTTCGCTATGGCGTTCAGGTCAATTCCCTCGGTCTGACGGAGCAACAGCCCGAAAACAACGCCTACCGTATCCTGATTGAAATGTTGTCCGTGGTGTTGTCGCGTAACGCGCGCGCGCGCGCGGTCCAGTTGCCGGCGTGGAACGAAGCTTTGGGGCTGCCGCGACCCTTCGATCAGCAATGGTCGCTGCGCATGCAGCAGATCATGGCCTTTGAGACCGACCTTCTCGAATATGGCGACCTGTTCGACGGCAATCCCGAAATTGACCGCCGCGTCGAGGCGCTGAAGGCGGAAGCGCGAGCGGGAATGGGCGATGTGGAGGCGATGGGCGGCGCCGTCGCCGCGATCGAGTCCGGTTTCCTCAAGCGCCAGCTAGTCGATTCCAACACGAAGCGACTGGAAGCGATCGAGCGCGGCGAAAGAATCGTCGTCGGCGTCAATCGCTTCACCTCAAGCGAACCTTCGCCGCTCTTGTCGGGCGAAAGCTCGATCGCGGTATTGTCGCCAGACGTCGAAGCGCGGCAGATCGCCAATTTGCAGGCCTGGCGCGCCGATCGCGATCGTTCCGCCGTCGATGCCGCGCTCGCTCGCTTGCGCGCTGCGGCGATTTCCGGCGCAAATATCATGGAGCCGTCGATTGAGGCGGCCAAGGCCGGCGTCACGACCGGCGAATGGGGCGGGGCGCTCCGCGCTGTCTTTGGCGAATATCGCGCCCCGACCGGCGTTCGCAACGTCGCGCGCCAGGAAGCCGCCGATCTTGAGGACGTGCGCGCTCAGGTCGAACGCTTGTCGCTCAAGCTGGGAAGGCGGTTGAAATTGCTGATTGGCAAGCCGGGCCTCGATGGCCATTCCAATGGCGCTGAGCAGATCGCCGTGCGCGCCATCGATGCGGGCATGGACGTGGTCTATGACGGGATTCGATTTACTCCCGATGAAATTGTGGCGCGCGCCGCCGAGGGCGTTCATTGCCTTGGGCTATCCATCCTGTCTGGGTCGCATGTGGCGATGGCGCGCGATATTCTCGCGCGCATGCGGCTGGCGGGCCTCGGACACATCCCCGTCATTGTCGGCGGCATCATTCCCCCACGCGATGCACAGGCGCTACGCGAGGCGGGAGTCGCGGCGATCTACACGCCCAAAGACTTCGCCATCAATCGAATCATGGAGGACATCGTCCATCTCGTCGATGCGCGACTTGCTCAACCCAACCACGCTGATAGTCCTAGCTGACAGGATTGTCCGCGATCGCCTTGTCCAATAAGACAAGGTCGTTCATGGTCGTCGCAACCGGGAATCCTTCTCGGCAATCGAATCGCCGCAGCGTATTCATTTGGCGAGGCCCTGACTGTTGTTTCGCGATCCGAATCGAGACCGCCTGATGTGCGTAAGCGAGCCGAAAACATTGACCGATGCGCAAAAGCGCAAAGTCATCATCGGCGTGCTGTTGGCGATGTTCCTCGCGACGCTCGATCAAACCATTGTCGCACCGGCCTTGCCGACGATCGGCGCGAATCTGGGCGATGTCGATTTTCTCTCGTGGATCATCTCGGCCTATCTTCTGACCAGCACGGCGACGACCCCGCTCTACGGGAAAGTCTCGGATATCTATGGAAGGCGCCCCGTCCTGCTGTTGGCGCTGGGCGTGTTCGTCGCGGGCTCGGTCGCCTGCGCCTTGTCCGGCAGCATGGGCGCGATGATTTTCGGCCGGGCGGTGCAGGGTCTTGGTGGCGGCGGGCTCATCACGCTGGCGCAGACGGTGATCGCCGACGCGGTCTCGCCGCGCGAACGATCGAAATACGTCGTCTACATCACAGCGGTTTGGGCGACGTCAAGCGTCGCCGGGCCGGTGCTTGGCGGGTTTCTCGCCCAGCACATTTCCTGGACCGTCATTTTCTGGATCAACGTGCCGCTTGGCGCGTTCGCCGCCTTCATTACCATGGGCGCCTTGCGCGGGCTCCCCCAGATCAAGCGCGATCATCGGCTGGACGTGCTCGGGTCGATTTTGATGACCCTCGCCACGGTGGCGCTGATGCTGGTGCTGACGCTAGGCGGCGTGCGGATGGCGTGGACCTCGCCATTGATCCTGACGCTGGCATTGCTCGCCATCTTCCTGGGCGCGTGGCTCGTCGCGCATCTCGCTAAAGCGCCGGAGCCGCTCATTCCGCTCACGATATTCCGCAACGAAGTCGTTGGCGTTGCAACCGTCGCCATCTTCTTTTCGATGTTCGCGTTTGTCGGATCGACGGTCTACCTGCCGATCTATTTTGAATATGTGATGGGCGCCGATCCGACGCTGGCGGGGGCGGGCCTTATCGCGCTGCTGGGGGGCAGCGTCCTCGGCGCCAACAGCGCCGGGCGCTACATGCCGCGCGTGGTTCACTACAAGCGCCTGCCGATTGCCGGACTTGGCGTCGCGCTGATCGCCTTGGCTCTGCTCGCGGCGTTCGCGCCGACCCTGCGGTTCTGGCAGGCCGAGGCGCTCGTGCTGGTGATGGGGATCGGCATCGGGCCGCTGTTTCCGACGGCGACGGTGGCGGTGCAGAACGCCGTCGATCCGCGCGATCTGGGCATTGCGACGGCGACGCTGGCGTTCTTGCGCACCTTTGGCAGCGCCATCGGCGTCGCGCTGATCGGCGCCATCGTGCTCGGCTTTGGCGTGGTGTCCGACCTTGGGCTTGCAGCGCGTGCGGCAAGCGGCGGAGCGGAAATCGCCCAGCGCGCGGGACAAGCCTTTACGGCGGTGTTCGCCTTGCAGGGCGCCGCGGTGGCGGTCAGTCTGCTCTGCATCCTGGCGATGGAGGAAAAGCCGCTGCGCGGCGCCGCGCCCGCTGCGGCGCAAGAAGTCTGAGCGCGCGGCTCAGGTCATTGTCTGCCCGCCGTTGGCCGAAATCGTCGAACCGGTGATGAAGCCGGCGTTGTCGGCGGCGAGGAACACCACGCAATGGGCGATCTCCTCGGGCTGGCCGAGGCGGCGCACCGGAATATGCGGCAGGATGGATTTTTCCAGAACTTCCTTGGGCACCGCCATCACCATTTCAGTGGCGATATAGCCGGGGCAGATCGCGTTGACGGTGACGCCCTTCTGCGCGTTCTCCTGCGCCAGCGCCTTGGTGAACCCCAGATCGCCGGCCTTGGAGGCGGAATAGTTGACCTGGCCCATCTGGCCCTTCTGGCCGTTGATCGAGGAAATGTTGATGATGCGCCCGAAGCCGCGCTCGCGCATGCCCTCGATGACCGGCCGCGTCATGTTGAACAACGAATTGAGATTGGTGTTGATGACCGCGTACCATTGGTCGGGCGTCATCTTGTGGAACATGCCGTCCTTGGTGATGCCGGCGTTGTTGACGAGCACATCGACAGGGCCGACTTCGCCAGCGACCTTGGCGAGGCCGGCGACGCAAGCATCGTAATCGCCGACATCCCATTTGTAGACATGCGCGCCGGTCTCGGCCTTGAACGCCTGCGCCGCCGCGTCATTGCCGTGATAGGTGGCGGCGACCTTGTAGCCGGCCGCCAGCAGCGCCTTCGATATCGCGGCGCCGATGCCGCGCGTTCCCCCGGTAACCACTGCAACACGCGCCATCGCTTCCTCCCTGCGTTTTCTCAGCGAGCCCGACGTTGCGGACCCTGTCGATGCTTCGTCGGCTTTTAGCGCTCGATCGTCATGGCGATGCCCATGCCGCCGCCGATGCACAGCGTGGCCAAGCCCTTCTTCGCGTTGCGCCGGCCCATCTCGTGCAGCAGCGTCACCAGCACGCGCGCGCCCGACGCGCCGATGGGATGGCCGATGGCGATGGCGCCGCCGTTGACGTTGACGATCGCCGGATCCCAGCCCATGTCCTTGTTGACCGCCAGCGCCTGCGCGGCGAAGG
>JAYUFK010000225.1:0-1567 GCA_043739325.1 Methylocapsa sp.
GCACCCGCTGCAACAATCTGTAGCCGATGTCCTGATGCGCCATTTCGCGGCCGCGGAAGCGCAGCGTGACCTTGACCTTGTCGCCCTCGTCGAAGAAGCGGCGCACCGAGCGCATCTTCACTTCGTAATCGTGGTCGTCGATGCCGGGCCTCAGCTTGATTTCCTTGATTTCGACGACTTTCTGCTTCTTGCGCGCCTCGGCCCCCTTCTTCTGCTCGTTGAAGCGGAACCGGCCGAAGTCGAGGATTTTGCAGACCGGCGGCTCGGCGTTGGGAACGATCTCGACCAGATCGAGCGAGGAATCGTCGGCGAGCTGCTGGGCGATGGCGATTGCGACAACGCCGTGATTCTTGCCTTCGGCGTCGATCAACTGGACATTGTTGGCGCGGATGTCGCGATTGACTCGCGGCCCGCCTTTCTCCGGGGCCGCGGTGGCTTTCATGGGACGACGAATGGCTTGTCTCCTGGGGTTGTTAAAACGAGGGGCGACTGACGAACGCGCTTCACCGGCGATTGACGGCGTCGTGCAAGCGGGGAAGGATGTTCCATAGATGGCCGCGCCAAGTCAAATTGCAACGCGCGACAGGGTTCATCAAGCCGCAAGATCGGCGACGACGGAATCAAGCAAGGGCGCGCCCATCGGAGTGACGCGCACGCGTCCCGCTGCATCTTCGGCGATGAACCCGTCGTCGGTCAGCGAGCGAATCTGGCGCGGGTCGAGCGTGCGCCCGCTGAGCGCGGTGAAGCGCAGCGGATCGACGCCCTCGCGCAGCCGCAGCCCCATCAGCAGGAATTCGTCGCCCTGCTGCTCGGCGGTCAGGAGATCGTTCTCGATCAGGCCGTGGCCCTCGCTCTCGACCTGCGTCAGCCACATCTCCGGGTGCTTTTCGGTCGATTGCGCGCGCCGTCCCTCGCTCGACACGAGCCGCCCATGCGCCCCCGGTCCGACCCCGGCATATTCGCCGTAACGCCAGTAGATGAGATTGTGCCGGCTCTCGGCGCCGGGGCGCGCGTGATTGGATACTTCATAGGCCGGCATGCCCACGCGCTCGGTCAGTTCCTGCGTCACGTCGAAAAGCGCGCGGCCAAGATCGGCGTCGGGCGTGGCGAGCTTGCCGGCTTTCCACAGGCGCTCGAAAATCGTGTCCGGCTCGATCGTCAATTGATAGAGCGACAGATGCTCGCCGGCCAGCGTCAGCGCCCGCGCCAGTTCGGCGCGCCATGCCGCCTCGCTCTGGCCGGGACGCGCATAGATCAGATCGAACGACGTGCGCTGGAAGATCGAAGTGGCGATTTTCAGCGCCTGCAGCGCCTCGTCGACGCTGTGGCGGCGGCCCAGCGCTTTCAGGTCGTCGTCGTTGAGCGCCTGCACGCCGATCGACAGGCGGTTGACGCCGGCGGCGCGATAGCCGCGAAAGCGCCCCGCCTCGACGCTGGTCGGATTGGCTTCGAGGGTGATTTCGGCGTCGCCCGCAACGCTCCAGTTGTCGGCGATCGCGTCGAGGATCGCCTGCACCGTTTGCGGGCGCATCAGCGAGGGCGTGCCGCCGCCAAAAAACACCGAGCG
>JAYUFK010000226.1:0-4509 GCA_043739325.1 Methylocapsa sp.
TCATTATGCAAATTCTGGACAAGATTGCCGCGCCAATTGCGTTCGCCCAATCTGCCAAGCCGGGCAGTGAACTTGGCCGCCTCGATATTACGCGCAACGAGTTCATCCCAAGCGGCGTCTGGAATCAGCGCAATTTCGACCCCAATCTTTTTGGCCTCCTGTTTGAGTCTGGCTCTTCCCGTTGTTTCGGGAGGAATGGCATATGACGCCGCCAACGTGACTAGGAACCACGCGAGCATGGCCGCAATAATTACTGCGCCACTCCAAACGATCCACAAGCATCACCTTCTGAGGTTATGACGCAGACTGCTGCTGACGCAGCGGGGGCCACCCATTAAGGCCGGCGCCGCCATGAATTCTCTCCGCCGTCCGGCCAAGGCCCGCGACATATGTTACCCGAAATGTTACCCGGAGCGATTTTCGTGATAAACTATACTGTGAGTAAATTATACCAATATATTGATATGATTGGCGACTCCGGCAGGGCTCGAACCTGCGACCTGCCGCTTAGAAGGCGGCTGCTCTATCCAGCTGAGCTACGGAGCCGTGGCCCAGGCCGACGTCGTCAGTGCGACCAGGGAACGATGCGATTTGTCTTGAAATTGTCCGAATATGAAACCGTCTTGCGCGTAGCGGGTTTGGGCTCTTCCACTCTATAGGCGATGCCGTTGCGCTGGGCGTAGGCGATCGCTTCTTCCTTGCTGTCGAAGCGCAGTTTGATCTGCGATTTCATGTCGCCTGAACTCGTCCAGCCCATCAACGGCTCGATCTGACGCGGCGATTCTGGCTCATATTCGAGCAGCCATTTCTCCTTGGCCTGTCCCGATTGCATGGCGCTGCGCGCGGGAAGGTAGATTCGTGCGGTCATTTTGCTGCCATCCGAACGTCTCGTAACGACGATCTGCAATTTCAAATTTTAACATGGTCGGGGCAGCAGGATTCGAACCTGCGACCTGAAGTACCCAAAACTTCCGCGCTACCGGGCTGCGCTATACCCCGAGTGTTGCGTCGTGGCTAACATGCGCTGAGGATGCGGACAAGGCCGCGACCCGCCAATGGCGGCCATTGGGTGGACGCCAAAGCGGCATTTGCGCGCGGCGCCATTTTTCGAGCATTTCTGCTAGACGAGCGAACCGCCCTCGCACCGGCGCCGGATTCCCCGCCTTGATCGCTCTTGTTACGCAATGTTTTGGTCCCGATGTCGGCGGCATCGAGGCGCTTATGACCGGCCTGGCCGATCAAATGGCCGCGGCGGGCCAGCCGATCGCGGTGTTCGCCGATCGGCTGCGAACGGCCGGGCTGGCGGAATTGCAGCGGCCCTACCCGATCCATCGCTTTGGATCGATTCGCCCGCTGCGGGTCCTCTCAAAGCGCCGGGCTGTGGCGAGCGCGGCGCGCAGTCAGCGTATCGACGGCGTCTTCGCCGATTCCTGGAAGAGCGTCGGAGCGATCCCTGAAAGCCTCGGCCCCATCGCGGCGCTCGCGCACGGTACGGAGTTCCCTACGCATCCCCGTCCCGGCAAAGCAAACCGCATTCGCGCGGCGCTCACCCGGTGCAAGACGATCATCGCCAGCTCGAACTACACGGCTTCGCTGGTGCGCCACTATGTTGGAAGCGGCGGCGCCGAAATCATCGTCGTCAACCCGCCCATCGCGCCTTTGCCGGTGGCGGAGCCGGCAAGTCTGGCGCGCATCGACGCGATCATCGCGGGCCGCAGTCCGGTCATCTCGACGCTGGCCCGGCTGGAGCCGCGCAAGGGCATCGATGCCGTTATTCGCGGCTTGGCCGAACTGCGCGGCCGGCATCCCCAACTGGTCTATGTTATCGCGGGCGGCGGCGCGGATCGTCTCCGGTTGGAGAGTCTCGTGGCCGAATGCGGCGTCGCCGAGTGCGTCGTGTTTCTGGGCGAAGTCACGGATACGCAGACTAAAGCCGCACTGCTGACCCGTAGCGATATCTACGCCATGCCCTCGCGCCGTGTCGGCCATTCCGTCGAGGGTTTTGGCATCGCCTATATCGAGGCGGGCTGGTACGGCGCGCCTGCGCTGGCGGGACGCGACGGCGGCGCGGTCGACGCGGTGCTCGACGAGGTAACGGGCCTCATCTGCAATAGCGCGGACCAGCGCGACGTTACCGCCGCTCTGGCGCGCCTGCTCGACGATGCGCCGCTGCGCCACCGCCTTGGCGACAACGCGGCGGCGCATGCGCGCACCCAGACATGGGAGGCGGTGCTGCCGCGTTATCTCCGCGCGATTAGCCTCTAACGCCTTAGCCGGCAGGCTTTGCTTCCGGCAGGTTCAGCCGGATATGCAGCTCGCGCAGTTGTTTCGTCGTCGGCGGCGAGGGCGCGCCCATCAGCACGTCTTCGGCGCGCTGGTTCATCGGAAACAGCACGACTTCGCGCAGGTTCTCCTCTCCCGCCAGCATCATGACGATGCGGTCGACGCCCGGCGCGATGCCGCCATGCGGCGGCGCGCCATATTGGAACGCGCGATACATACCGCCGAACTTCTCATTGAGCACGTCCTCGCCATAGCCGGCGAGTTCAAAAGCTTTACGCATGATGTCGGGGCGATGGTTGCGGATCGCGCCCGAGGAAAGCTCGATGCCGTTGCAGACGATGTCGTACTGGTAGGCCTTGATCTCCAGCGGGTCCATCTCGCTCAGCGCCGCCAGACCGCCCTGTGGCATCGAGAACGGATTATGCGAGAAGTCGATCTTCTTGTCTTCCTCGTTAAACTCGTACATCGGGAAATCGACGATCCAGCAGAACTTGAACACGTCCTTTTGGCAGATGCCCAGATCGTTGCCGACGCGGATGCGCGCGAGGCCCGCGAGCCTGGCGGCTTTATCGGGCTTGTCGCAGGCGAAGAACACCGCGTCGCCGGCCTTCAGACCGGCCTTCGCTACGATTGCTTGTTGCGCGGCGGCTGGAAGGAATTTCGCGATGGGTCCCTTCCCGAATAAAAAGTTGCCTTCTGGATTGTGTGTATCCTTCAGCGCTTTGACCAACTCGTCCGGACCCAGAATCTTGTCGGAGCCGACAACGCCTCCAGATGGGTAATCCTCAAAGATAATGTACCCAAGCCCCGGCGCGCCCTCGCCCTTGGCCCAATCGTTGATCTTGTCAAAGAACGAGCGCGGCTGTTTGGCGGCGCCGGGCGCGGGAATGGCGCGCACCACGCCGCCGGCCTTGATGACATTCTTGAACGCATTGAAGGTCACGTCGTCGCGCGCGAACGCCTCCGTCACGTCGCAAATCGCGATGGGGTTGCGCAGGTCCGGCTTGTCTGTGCCGTATTTCAGCATCGACTCGCGATACGGGATCATCGGGAATTTCCGCGTCACCGGCTTGCCGTCGCCGAACTCCTCGAACACTCCGCGCAGCACCGGCTCGACCGCTGCAAAAACATCCTCTTGCGTGACGAAGCTCATTTCGATATCGAGCTGGTAGAACTCGCCCGGGCTGCGGTCGGCGCGCGCGTCCTCATCGCGAAAGCACGGCGCGATCTGGAAGTAGCGGTCGAAGCCGGCCACCATGATGAGCTGCTTGAACTGCTGCGGCGCCTGCGGCAGCGCGTAGAACTTGCCGGGGTGAACGCGCGAGGGCACGAGGTAGTCGCGCGCGCCTTCGGGGCTCGAAGCGGTCAGGATCGGCGTCTGGAACTCGAAGAAGCCCTGCGCCTTCATCCGCGCGCGCAGGCTGTCGATGACGCGGCCGCGCAGCATGATGTTCTGATGCAGCTTATCGCGGCGCAGGTCGAGGAAGCGGTATTTTAGGCGCGTCTCCTCGGGATAGGGCTGATCACCAAACACCGGCAGCGGCAGTTCGCCGGCCGGCCCCAAAACTTCGATCTCGCGCACATAGACTTCGACGAGGCCGGTGGGCATTTCGGCGTTTTCGGTGCCGGCCGGGCGCTTGCGCACTTCGCCGTCGATCTTGACGACGAACTCCGAGCGCAGCGTTTCCGCCTGCTTGAAAGCGGGTGAATCGGGATCGACGACGCATTGCGTCATGCCGTAATGGTCGCGCAGGTCGATGAACAGCAGCCCGCCATGGTCGCGGATGCGATGGCACCAGCCCGACACGCGGATCGTCTCGCCTTCATGGCTCAGGCGCGGATCGCCGCAATGGTGGGTGCGGTAGCGGTGCATGGGGTATTCCGGTGTTGCATGGGTCTTGCGGGGTGCGTAGCGGAAAATGCGCCGGGGGGGAAGGCGGTTGGCTGGAGCCCGCATTCCGGCCCGTCACCGCAACGGCAAAAAGCCGCACTCCGGTCGAGCATTGAATGATTTCAAGAGATTGGGCGCCGGAGCGCGCACGGAAATGATTGGGCGGTCAGGATTAACGGTCTGTCGCATGATATTATACGTAATAATATTGTAGTATAATACACCTTGCCGCGCGACCCCTAGTGTTCCGTCTCTTAATTAACGACTATGATCTTTGTCACAACTGATTTGCGACGAGGATCACAGAGATGGCGCGACCGATCAAGCGATTGTTG
>JAYUFK010000227.1:0-4505 GCA_043739325.1 Methylocapsa sp.
CATCGAAACCGCCAGACGCCGAGGCGTCCACGCCCTACAGGCAATCCGCCTAACTCTCGCCGATATCCCGCTGCCCCTCACGGCCTGAGCAATTACCCCTGTCTATTGGCCGTGGCTGCCCATACACTTGCCCATGCCTCCTCACCAGTGGGGGCCATGAATGCAGCTCCGGCATAAGAGAGGAGGGTGTCAGGCGCCGCGTACGCCATGAGACCAGACGACTGCGGAATTGCACGCTCAGAACCCCAGGTTTTCCGAGGGCCGCTCGTCCGACTTCAACGTTGTAATCAGAAATCGAGGCTAGGACGCACACTCTATTTGGAGAGTACGATCTCTACACGCCGGTTCTTTTGGCGACCGATTGGATCGTCGGAGCCGTCGGACTTAACATTAGGGGCGATCGGATTCATGGCTCCAAAGCCGCGGGAGGTAATTTTCGCCTGAGGCAGTCCCTCTTTCTGTGTCAACCAGAGTTTTACCGCATTCGCGCGACGGTCTGAAAGCTTCTGATTATACGCGTCGCCGCCCTTGCTGTCTGTATAACCATCAACGCGCAAATTGCGCCCTTTGCCTCTGTCCTTAATTATTTCGGCAACATTGTGCAGTGCTGATGCTGCCTCCGGTCTAACTATTGCCTTATCGAAATCAAACAAGACGTCCGCCGCGAGCTCGATGCGGATTTCAGTCTTGGTTTCCTTCACTTGAAGCTCTTGCGTTTTCGCGACTGTCCCTTGAATCCCTCCCGCAACAGTCTCCACGGAGAACTTTAGGTCCAGCGTGGCAAACTTGAGGTCTTGCGTGGGAAAGACAAGATCAAGCGTATGCGCCCCAAGGGAGGTTTGGGTCCAAGCGGGTGCGATGAAAAGCATCAGCGCCCCGAACAGAATTGGCGGCTTAACGAGAGATTGGAACATCGTCCATCGGGATGAAGTGCGGCACCACAATGCCGATTTTCTGAACACTATCCGGAGGCAAAGGGAACTTTGCCCAGTAGGCTGCGCTCGAGTTTGGAGCCATCTCGTGTGTGATTGCGCGGCTGCACAGGCAATGACCGTCTGCATCTCGTACAACCAGATATTTCTTCTTTCCGGTAACGTCGAGCAAATATATACCGTCGACGGAATATCCTTCGGAACTGGTCATCAGTTCGTAGAGGCTAACGGCCTTGTCGCTATTGTTTTCAAGGACGATCTTCAGCGTCATCGCGCCGCTTGCCGCTTTTAGTTCTTGAACTTTTATATTGGCGCCCGGCATCTCGCCGTCGGTGGCGGCAATCGGTTCGGCGGCCATGGCCAGGGCAGTTCCAAAAAAAGCTGCGCTTAGCCCCATAGCGAACGCTCGCATCTTGCGCCTCCCCAATCCGCGATTATGAAAAGCTCGGACATACGGCTTCTTCGGCGCTCTCCAATATGGCTGTGGCGCGGGTCACAATCTGCCTCGGTTCGCGCACTTTGGCAATCTGTCGCGTCGCCTATCCGTACGATTGCCGACAACGGTCGACGTATAGGGAATGGCTCAATAAAGCCATTCCCTATACGTCGAACAATTAAACCTCTCTGACATGTGGAATAGTTCGGACCATTTTACCTTCGGATCGCGCGTCAAGCCGCGATGTTCCCGCGGAGCCCGAGGTGCTGTTCGATCGCCCGGACGCTGATGGCCGTGGCGAGATGTGTCTTGCCTCCTGAGCTTGTCGAAGGGGCCGGGCCCGCCGACCAGGACGGCGTTATGGGCGTCCTCCAGGAACTCGGCTCGCGGTGAAGCGGGCGCACCAAGGCCTCGTTGACCTCACTGCTGGCGAAGTCGAAGCCGGCGAGATCGCGATAGTTCGGGAAGCGGGCGGCTTTCAGCGGGCAGGCCGTCGATCTGACCTCCCGGTCGGCGGTCTCCGCCTTCAGAAGTTGCGACAGGATCGGCACGACGGCCTCGAAGGCTGGCGAGCCTTGCTCGGTCAGTTCGCCCACAGCCTGGGCCAATCCGTGCATCTTTAGGGCGCGCGAGCCATGACGACGACGGCGCCGTCGGCGGGGTTATGACGCATGGCGCGCCTCCCTGGCCTTGCGTGAGGCGCGTCGTAGCGCTCGACATTGGCCTGCGGCTCGGTGGTGAGCGCCAGGGCGCCCGGCGGCTTCACCGGCGGCGCTTCGAGCGGCTTGTCGTCGACCAGGCGGTGCAGCAGGTTCAGGATGTGCGCCCTGGTCGGGGCGCCCGCTTCCAGCGCCAGTTCGACGGCGGTCAGCACGGCCTGTTCGTCATGCTGGAGGACCAGGGCCAGAATCTCCACCATCTCGCGGTCGCCGCCGGGCGTCTTGAGCCTGCGCTGTTGCAGAGCCCGGAAAGCCGGCGGCGGTTCGGCGAAGGGCGCGCCCCGGACGATGGCTTCGCATTCGCCTTGAGTTGCGCAGCGCCCCCGGCTTGCGCTGCATGACGGGGAGATAATGCCGCCAGTTGTAAGCCGTCGCGCTGCTTTTGCGGTCATGCGAGCGGGCGAAGACACGGGCGGGCTCGCACACGATCTGCCCCTCGGCGGCGACGACGACGCGCTCGGAGCACACCCGCACGCTCACCGGGCGATTGACGATAAGACGCCGGCACGCTGTAGCGATTGCGCGCCAGGTGGATCAGGCACGTCGGCGAGACGCGTTTGGTGTGTTCCACGAAGCCGCCGAGCGGGCGGAGAAGCTGCGCCAGGCGCTGCGCTTCCTCGCCCCAGACGTCGGCGACCATGCCCGGCTGCGAGCCATGCGCGATCTTAAAGCCCATAGTTCCCTGCATCGCGCCTCCAGCCAATCGTTCAGCGCCGCCAGCGGGGGGAAGCTCGGCGTCGGCCGCCAAAGCCGGTGACGCGCGTCCTGGACGTTCCTCTCGATCCGCCCCTTCTCCCATCCGGCGGCTGGCTTGCAGAACTCGGCCTCGAACAGGAAGTGGCTGACCATCGCCGAGAAACGCGTATCGACCTTAGCGTTCCTTACCGCGCCCGACTTTGTCCGCGGCGGTGCGCATATTGTCGTAAATCCCGCGCCGCGGCACGCCGCCCAGCACGCGGAAGGCGTTGACGTGGGCGTCAAACAACATCTCATGGGTCTGCTGCGGATAGGCGCGCAGAATGAAGGCGCGGCTGTAGCAGAGCTTGACGTGGGCGCGCCTCACAACGTGGTGCGCTCGCCCGCGAGGATCGCCCAGTCTTCCGACCAGTCGAACTGAAACGCCTCGCCGGCCAAGAACGCCAACAGCGCGAAAGCGCCGCGGCCACAGGTCTCAAGCTCCCGATGCCGAGCCGCCTTCCCCTCGCGAGCGAAGGCGGCCACACGATTGCAGGAGCCATCGTAGCCGAGGACGGTCAGGTCGATGCGCAACTGCTTGACCGTCCGCTTCTGCTTGCGCGACTTCGCCGCCTCCTGACGTAACATGTGCGCCAGCTTGTCGGCGTACGGGTCCAGCCAGCTTGGGCGGCCTGGAACGTTGAACTTCGGCTCGACGCTGTCCGAGCGCAGGCGCTTGCGCACCGTTTTCCTCGACAGCCCCATACGCCGTGCGATCTCCGGATCGAATAATGCCGCCGAAATCGCCAGCGTCGGATGACACTCAGCAGTTCCATGACGATCACTCCGCGTTCCCTCGCTTTGGCCGAGGCGGAGAGGTTCGAACATGGGTCAGTTCTCGATGGAAAAACCTGCGCTAAAGGGTCAGTTCTCGGTGAAAATCAACAGACCTGCATCTGCGGCTCCGACCTGTGGCCGTTTCGTGGGCTGAATGACGTCAACGAGCCGCGCGCCATGGGGCACGAGTATTGCGGCGTGGTCGTCGGCGACGGCGCGCTCGGCCTCATGGGCGTGCTGGCGGCCCAACAAATGGGAGCCGCGCGCATCATCGCCATGAGCCGCCACAAAACGCGCCAGGCGCTGGCGCTCGAATACTGGGCGACCGAAATCGTCTCCGAGCGCGGCGATGACGGCGTCGCGCGCATCAAAGACCTGACGGGCGGAGTCGGCGCGGACTCCGTGCTGGAATGCGTCGGCACGGAGCAGTCGATGGCGCAGGCCCTCCAGTGCGCTTGGCCCGGCGCGATGATCGGATACGTCGGCGTGCCGCATGGCGTGCAGTTCGACGGCCAACAAGTGTTCTTCGCGCAGCGCGGCCTCATGGGCGGCCCGGCCCCGGTGCGGCGCTTCCTGCCGCTTCTGATGGAGCTGGTGCGGGACCGCATGATCAACCCCGGCAAGGTCTTCGACCTGGAACTGCCGCTCGCCGACGTCGCCGAGGGCTACCGGGCCATGGACGAGCGCCGCGCCATCAAAGTGCTGCTGCGCGTCTGAACAAGGAAACACCATCATGCAAACACGGACACTGGGCGAGAACGGCCTGGAAGTCTCCGTCCTCGGCTTTGGCTGCATGGGCGTGAGCGCCAACTACGGGCCTGCCCAGGATAGGACCGAGATGATCGCCGTGTTACGCGACGCCGTGGATCGCAGCGTCACCTTCTTCGACACGGCGGAAGTCTAGGG
>JAYUFK010000228.1:0-12384 GCA_043739325.1 Methylocapsa sp.
GCGCCCGGTATCGCTGTCCTGACCCAAACGACGTCATGTCCCGCGGCTTGAAGCGCCGCAACAGCGGCGGCGGGGATGTTCTCGTCGGCAAGAAAGCGCAATTCAGGACGCCGTCGCGAATACTTTTTCGAGGCTCAACAGGTCTCTGGCGTAAGAGAGACACGCAATGATGTCGTCGCGCCCAATTCCCGGGTAGTTCGCGACAATGTCGGCTTCGCTCCAGCCCTCCGCCATCAGGCCGATGACGAATTCCACCGAAAGCCGGGTACCTCGAATTACCGGCTTGCCATCGCAGACAGCGCTGTCAAGCGAGATGCGCGCATGTTCGATTGTTATCAATGAGAAACTCCGGCTAGAAGGAGAAGAATAACCCATTAAGGCTCGCAAGGCGATGGGAATGCGCAAGCCGCTGAACCTTATTTGCCCCCCATGCGCCAGCACATCGCCTTGATCCACAAAGATTTCGGCAGCGATTTCGGTGTTTCTTTTCCCGATTTGCCGGGTTGCGTCACCGCGGGCGTCACCCTCGATGGAGCGCGCGATATGGCAAGCGAGGCGTTAGCGTTTCATCTCGAAGGCCTCGCGGAAGACGACGCGGCGATACCCGAGCCGTCGACGCTGGAAGCCATCATGGCCGACGCGGTTAATCGCGACGGCGTCGCCATTCTTGTCGCCGCGCCAGAACGCATCGCCAAATCCATCCGCGTCAACGTGACGTTGCCCGAGGACGTGCTGCAAGCGATCGACCGCCACGCGAAAGCGCATGGCATGACCCGGTCGGGTTTTCTCGCGAGCGCGGCGAAGCGCGCGTTGGCGGCGTAGCACCGCCCTCGCCGCTGACGAGTCGGCCGCCCCTCACCCACTCGCGATGAGTTCCCGCACGACGCGGGTTAAATCGTCCGCGGCGAAGGGTTTGGTCAGCACTTTCATGCCGGGCTCGACAAGCTTGTTGCCCAGAACGGAATTTTCGGCGTATCCGGTGATGAACAACATTTTCAATCCGGGGCGCAGCGCACGCCCGGCTTCCGCCACTTGACGTCCGTTCATGCCGCCCGGAAGTCCCACATCGGTGATGAGGAGATTGATCGGTTCGGACGATTGGAGAATTTTCAGGCCGCTCGGGCCGTCATGGGCTTCAACGACGTTATAGCCCTCATCGGCAAGAACCTCCGCGATCAGCATTCGCAACAGCGGTTCATCGTCGATCACCAGCACCGTTTCGTTATTGCCGACAGAGGCGGATGCGGCAGGCGTCGATGCTGGGTCGTCAGCCGCGGCTTCCCCGGTGTGGCGGGGTAGATAAAGGCACATGGTCGTTCCCTTCCCCAGCTCCGAATAGACCCGCACTTCTCCTCCCGATTGGCGGGTGAAGCCGTAGACCATCGACAGGCCCAGACCCGTTCCCTCTCCAAGCGGCTTGGTGGTGAAGAAAGGATCGAAGATGCGGGCGATGACTTCGGGCGTCATTCCGGTCCCCGTGTCGGTGACGCAGAGCGAAACGTATTGGCCGGCGGTGAGGTTGTGCGTCACCGCGGCGCGATCGTCGATCCGCTTGTTGGCGGTCTCAAGCGTCAGGCGTCCGCCATCGGGCATCGCGTCGCGGGCGTTGATGCACAGATTGAGCAAAGCGCTGTCGAGCTGCGCGGGGTCGACAAGCGCCGGCCAAAGCCCGGATGCGCCAATCACCTCGATGTGGATGGATGGTCCAACCGTGCGGCGGATCAATTCCTCCATCTCGGCGACGACGCGGTTGAGATTGACCGCCCTTGCGTCGAGGGTCTGGCGGCGCGAAAAGGCCAGCAGCCGCTGGGTTAACGACGCGGCCCGGCGCGCGGCTCCCTGCGCCGCGTCGATATATTTTCCCAAGGCGTCGACTCTTCCCTCCGCCAGGCGCCGCTGGGAAAGCTCGAGGCTTCCCAAAATGCCGGCGAGCAGATTGTTGAAGTCGTGCGCGAGGCCGCCAGTGAGCTGGCCGATCGCCTCCATTTTTTGCGCCTGGCGCAGTTGCTCTTCGAGATGGCGGCTCTCCGTCACGTCGCGCGCGCTGACGACAACGTGCCTTGCATGGCCTGGTATTTCAGGCACCGGCGTCGCCACCGCCTCGACAATTTTGTTCCCCTGGATGCGCTCGTAGCAATAGGGCAGACCCGAACTCAGGCATGCCGCAAAATGCTGATTGAGCGTCGCGCCCATCTTGGGCCCGACGACGTCTTCGGTAAGACGCCCGATGACCTCCGCTCTGGTCTTGCCATAGAGCCGCAAGGTCGCCGGGTTGATCTCTTCGTACCGGAAGCGCCCATCGCGCGTTTCGGCCAGCACCGCATGGCACTCGGAGGAATGGTCGAAGAACGTCTGGATCAACGCCTCGGTGGCGCGGAGCTTGCGGGTTGCTTCTTCGATTCGCAAATTGAGCGTCGCGTTGAGATCGCGCAGTTCGGCTTCGACTTGCTTGCGACCGGTGACGTCAAAACCCTCAATGAAAATACCTGTTGTGGCTCCGTCCGGGTCAACGATCGGCTGGAACACAAAGTCGACGTAACGCTCGTCGATCGGACCGCCAATAACCGGCTGGGCAGAATAGTTCGCGCCGCTTCCCACATAGGCTTTGCCGGTTCGATACGCCTCGTCGAGAAGATCGAGATAGCCGCTCGCGACCGCGTCCGGAAGGGCCTCCGCGACTGTCTTGCCAATGACGTCGCGGTGTCCGATCAATTTCATATAGCCGGGATTGGTCTTCTCGAACCGGTGTTCGGGACCGCGCAGCATCGCCATGAAGGAGGGCGCCTGTGCGAACAGCCTCGCAAAATCATCGCGTTCCGCCGCCGCCCGCCGGGCCGCCAGAACCTCTGGGGTCGTTTCCGCGCAGACCACCAGCACGCCGCCGATGCCGTGCGGGGCCGTCTCGTCGTCGATCGGGCTGTAACTATATGTCCAGTAGACATCCTCGCGCCGGCCCCGTCGGGTGATTGGCACCAGGTGGTTTTCATGCCACGTCGCGCCTCGCCCGGACATCACCTGCTCGATTTGTGGGCCAATAATATGCCAGATTTCCGCCCAGACCTGCAATCCGGGACGGCCGAGCGAGCAAGGATGCCGCTCTGGACCGATCGAGCGGGCATACGCGTCGTTATAGAGACACGCGCTATCGGCGCCCCAAAAGACATAAATCGGGTTGCCGGTCGTGAGCATGAGGCGCACGACCGTGCGAAGCGATTGCTGCCAATTCTCCGGCGGCCCAAGCGAGGACGTGGACCAATCATGGGCGCGCATTAGCGCCCCCATCTGGCCGCCTCCAGCGAGGAACGGTTCGGTGCGGCTATCCAGCTCGTCCACGTCGATCACGCACCCCCTCATTTGTTTCTCCGGTTTCCCGGAAGTTTCGTTCGCATTTCGAAAGATGCGCTGGACGTTCAAGGCAGAATAGCCAGCCTTGGACCGAATGAAAACCCGGCTTGAAGCCGGCGAATGCGTCAATCCCTCAAACGCGGGGGGCGATTGGCGGGAAACTGGCGCCGCTATAGCAGCGATTCTTCGTATTATTGATCTTGATGCCGCAATTACTCCTCTCTTACAAACAACAACAGCGACCTTCCCGTCACCAGATACTTCGCCCCAACCGCGATCGTATCGACCTCGTCCTGCGTCTCCAGATTGGTGTCGATCAGGCGCACCCATTTCTGCGCGTCGGTGACTTGCGGCATCACGAAGCCGACCGGGCCATCAAAACTGTTGAAGATCAGGCAGCAGCGTCGCGTCATTGCCGCGCTTCAAAATGCCCGTCGCCTGGGCGCGCCCGTCGAGCAGCATGCCAAAACACTTCATCGCCGGATCGTTCCAGTTGTCGCCGGTCAATTCGGCGCCGTCGGCGTCGATCCACTCGACATCCCGCACGTCGAGCGCCTTGTTGTATTCGGCGGTGAGAAAGCGCGAACGTCGCAACACGGGATAGCGGTGGCGCAGCTCGGTCAGGCGACGCACGAGATTGAGCTGTGGCGCGTTGAGCGTCGGCAGATTCCAGTCGACCCAGCTGATTGCATTGTCCTGGCAATAAGCATTGTTGTTGCCGCGCTGCGTGCGCGCGAATTCATCGCCCGCGACCAGCATCGGCGTGCCCAGCGCCAGCAGCAGCGTCGCCAGCATGTTGCGCATCTGCCGGCGGCGCAGCGCGTTGATTTCAGGCTTGTCGGTGGGGCCTTCGACGCCGAAATTGAACGAGCGGTTGTTGGAGCCGCCGTCGCGGTTTTCCTCGCCATTCGCTTCGTTGTGGCGCTCGTTGTAGGAGACGAGATCGTTGAGCGTGAAGCCGTCATGCGCGGTGATGAAATTCACCGACGCCCAGGGCTTGCGGCCAAGACGGTGGAATTCGTCCGGCGATCCGCACAGGCGCGGCGCGAGCTGGCCGGGCGAGGCCGCCTCGCGCCAGAAGTCGCGCGCGATGTCGCGAAACTTGTCGTTCCATTCCGCCCAGCCCGGCGGAAAGCCGCCGACCTGATAGCCGCCCGGACCGATATCCCAGGGCTCGGCGATGAGCTTGACGGTGCTCAGCAGCGGGTCCTGAACGCAGGCTTTCAGAAAGCCGCTCTGCGTGTCGAAGCCTGACGACTCGCGCGCCAGGATCGTACCCAGATCGAAGCGGAAGCCGTCGACATGCATATCCTCGACCCAGTAGCGTAAGGAGTCCGTCACCATCTGAATGACGCGCGAATGGCTCAAATTAAGCGTGTTGCCGGTGCCGGTGTCATTGATGTAATAGCGCTTATTGTCCGGCAGAAGCCGGTAATAGGACGCATTGTCGATGCCCTTGAACGACAGCGTCGGGCCGCGCTCGTTGCCCTCCGCCGTGTGGTTGTAGACAACGTCGAGAATGATCTCCAGCCCCGCGTCATGATAACGCGCGACCATCTCCTTGAACTCGCGCAGCGAGTTGGCGACATCGGCGGCGTAGCGCGGATTGGGCGCGAAGAAGCCGATCGTGTTGTAGCCCCAGTAATTGACGAGCCCCTTGTCGAGCAGATTGGCGTCGTCGACGAAGGAATGCACCGGCAGCAGTTCGACGCTGGTGACGCCGAGCGATTTTATGTAATCGACAATCGGCTTCTGACCGAAGCCGGCATAGGTGCCGCGCAGGCCCTCGGGCAAGGCGGGATGCAGCTTGGTGAAGCCGCGAACGTGCGCCTCATAAAAGATCGTGTTGTCCCAAGCATGCGCGATGCGCCTTGAGGCGCCCTGCCAGTCGAAATTGGGATCGACGACAACGCATTTGGGCACGAATTGCGCGCTGTCGCGCTCGTCAAACGTCGTATCGTCGCCGCTTTCCATGCGGTAGCCGAACAGCGCCGGGTTCCATCGCAGCGCGCCGACATGCGCGCGCGCGTAGGGGTCGGCGAGGAGCTTGTTCGGGTTGAAGCGATGCCCGGCTTCGGGCGCGTAGGGGCCATAAACGCGGTAGCCGTAATATTGTCCGGGGGCGAGGCCGGCGACATAGCCGTGCCAGATCTGATTGGTGTATTCTGGAAGTTCGATCCGCGCCGTTTCGGTCTTTGCGTCGGCGTCGAACAGGCACAGCTCGACCTTCGTTGCGTTCTCCGAAAACAGCGCGAAATTGACGCCGTCGCCGTCCCACGTCGCGCCGATCGGCACCGGCGAGCCCTCGCGCAAACGATCGGCAAATGTTCTGTCCATGGCGTCTCAAGTCCGAACGATCAGCTCGCAGGCGTCGCCGGCGCGGCGCGCTGCCTCAATTGTTCGACCGTGGTCAGGAACTCTTCCGCCGAATTGGTTTGCGGGAACGCAACGTCCGGCGTTGGGACGCCCAGGAAGCGGCACAGCGGCTCCCATCCGGCGCCGAGTTCGTAGACGAGCAGGCGATCCTTCGAAAACGCTTTTTGTACGTCGGCGTTGTTCTTCTCGTAAACGGATATTGCGTAGGCGCGATCGTCAGGCCTTCCGTTAAACACGGCGCGATTGATAAGTCTTACGCCCAGTGTCTCGGGATCGTTGCCGTCAACGATGTGCGGCAGGATCGTCTTGGAGAAGCTCGCATACCAGCTCTCGGGACTGCGCACGGTGAGCAAAATCCTGGCGTTTGGATAGAACTCGCTCAGTTCGCGCCAGTAATGTGCGCTCGGCCAATCCACCGCCGATTTGTACCCCGCAAAGGCGGCGTCCCAATCGCGCGATTGACCCGATGCAATGGCGCGCCAAAGTGTCCGTTGCTGCGGATTGGCGAGTATTTCGCCCATGTGATGGCAGGGACCAAAGCCAAGCGCCTCAAGCGCCGTCTTGGCGGTAAGCGTGCCGGTGCGCCCGAAACCCGCCCCGATGAGTGACAACGCCATTGCAAGTTCCCCAGTTCAGCGAAGCGAAAAGCAACCTACTTCCAGTATGTCGATGTTGGGCTGGAAAGGCTACCGATGAAAGCCGCGCCGGGGCGGTAGGACGCGCGATTTGTCGCGCCGCACGCTTCGTTGTATGGGCGTGCCGTCCGCACGCAAAGAGAAACCCCGCATGACCTCGCAAAATTTCGTCTCCACCGATTGGCTGGCGCAGCACTTGCGCGAACCGGGGCTCGGCGTGATCGACGCGTCCTGGCATCTGCCGCCGACAACGCGCATTGGCCTGGAAGAATTCAAGGCCGGCCATATCCCCGGCGCGGTGTTCTTTGACATCGACGTCATCGCCGACACGTCCGCGGGCTTGCCCCACATGCTGCCCGAACCGATCGCCTTCTCCTCGGCGATGCGCAAGCTCGGGCTCGGCGACGGCATGAAGATGATCGTCTATGATTCGCTCGGCCTGTTCGCCGCCGCCCGCGTCTGGTGGACGCTGCGCGCGTTCGGCGTGCGCGACGTACGCATCCTCGAAGGCGGTCTGCCCAAATGGAATAGGGAGGGCCGCGCGCTTGAGGAAGGCGCGGTTACGCCGCAACTGCGCCACTTCACCGCGCGCCTCGATCACTCTCTTGTCGCCTCGCTCGCCGACGTGCGCCACGCGCTTGGCGATCATTCGGCGCAAGTCGTCGACGCGCGCCCCGCGGCGCGTTTTCGCGGCGAAGCGCCAGAACCCCGCCCCGGCCTCAAGAGCGGCCACATGCCGGGCAGCCTCAACGTGCCGTTCGTCGATATCGTTGAAGGCGGCGCGCTGAAATCGCCGACAGCGCTGGCCGCGACGCTTTCCCAGCACGGCGTCGATCTCGCCAAACCCGTCATCACCACATGCGGCTCGGGCGTCTCGGCCGCAATTCTCGCTCTGGCGGTTGAAGAGGCGGGCGGCAAGGTCGCGGGCCTCTACGACGGCTCATGGGCCGAATGGGGCGGGCGCGACGATTGCCCGGTGGCGACGGGGCCGGCTTAGAAGCGGAGAATAACTACGACAACGGACGCGCCGCCGCGCCACTCGAGGCGACGATCTTCACGGCCCTCTTGTCGAACGAAACGAACGCGTCGGCGCCGCCCCAGCGGCCCTCGAACGCGATGATCCCGTCAGCGAAGTCGCCGCCTGCATCCAGAATGTCCAGACCAGCCTCTGCGGCGGGGCGGTTCACGACGACATTCTCGGCGTTGATCAGACGGCGGATCGCTTGCGAAATCTCCGCAGCGGGGATTTTGTAGCCTTGGGAGAGAACCCATACGAGTTCGCACAACGCCGTAACGGCCAACACGACCGTCTCGGCGTTTTCCAGCTCGGCGCGGGCGATTCTGCTCTGACGCGCATTGTCGCCAGTGATGGCGCGAACCAGCACATTTGTGTCCGCGGCAATCTTCACGACTTGCGGGCCCAGCCCCGCGCGGCGACGTCGTTGATCTCTTCAATGGACAAAGACGGACCCTTCGCGCGCTTCAGGAAATTGAACACATCCGAAATCTTGCCGGCCGGCCGGTCCGCCCGCACTTCGATGCGGCCATCGGGAAGCCTGTCGACCGCGATTTTTTCGCCGGGCCGGACGCCGAGGTGTTCCAGAAGCTCCTTGCGCAGAGTGATCTGACCCTTCGCCGTGACCGTGAGGGTGCTCATAACGCGCCTCCGAATGAGATGCTCATGTAAGGCAATAATGCCTTACGCGCAAGAGGCATCGACGACAGGCGATCGCGCAGCCTGGCTATTACGCCTAGTCCCGCAATCGGTTCATCAGCACGAAATTGCTCGCGAGTTGCGGGTTCGTCGACAAATGGTCACGCGCCGCCTCCGAAAGACAGTCAACCAGATGCTTCTTGAAGCGCTTGCTCTCAGGATCCAGCGCCAGCGTCGTCACGACGACGAGGATGGGCTCAACGCGATCTTCCTTGGTTGTGACCGGCCAAACCCTGGCGGCCCTGGCGAGGGGGTGAGCGAATTTCATGGTCATCCATTCGTTGCGAAGTTGTCAGCAAAACATTGAATGATCTGCGGTGCGAGCCTGTCAAACCCGCCAGGAGTCGACCCTCGCGGTCAAGGCGCCCGCCTGCATGGCGCGACTTGGCGCGGCGCCCTTATTCGTGAGACAAGATGGCGTCAACCGGCTGCTGGTCTCAATCAAGCCGCCGGGGCGGCAATGAGGCGTTCTCAAGCAAACGCTGCAACAAACAAAAGGCGAGGAAAATGATCAAGCGACTTTCACTGATCGCGGTATCGTGCGCCGCCCTCATCGCGGCCGGCGCCGCGCGCGCGCAAGACGCGCCAAAATTCTTTCAATTGCAGTCCGCCATCAATCTGGGCGGCACGGGCGGATCGTGGGATCACATCGACTACGATCAGGCGACGCATCGGCTCTATCTCAGTCGCCGCGCCGATGGCCTGACGGTTTACGACACCAAGGAGAACAAGGTCGTCGGCCAGGTCGCCAACGCCAAGGGATCGGGCGCCGTCGCGACCGTCGCCAAAATGGATCGCGGCTTCACCGCCAACACCGACGGCTCGACCTCGATTTTCAAGCTGTCGGATTTGTCGCCGGTCGATCACGTCACGACGTTCGGCGATAATTTCGATGGCGTGGTTTACGACGAGGGCACGAACCTTCTCGCCTATCAGCAGGCCGACAATTCGAAGGAACTGCTTGTCGACGCCGCGACGATGAAACTCGCCGGCGCGATCGAAGTGGAGGGCGAGCAGCTCGAGCGTCCGGTCGTCGACGGCAAGGGCAATCTCTATCTGCCGATCCGCGACAAGCACCTCGTTTACAAGATCGACCTGAAAGCCAGGAAGATCGTCGCCAAATGGGATGTCTCGGCCAGGTGCCAGGAACCGTCGGGCGCCGAATTCGATATCGCCAACAACCGCTTGTTGCTGCCCTGCCGCGGCAAGATGATGACCCCCGTGCTGGCCGTCGTCGACGCCGACAGCGGCGCCGTGACCGCGACCTATCCCACGGGGCGCGGCGCGGACGACGTGATCCTCGATTCCGCCAACAAGCAATTGTTCGTCTCCGCCGGCGTCGAGGGCGTGCTCAACGTCTTCAAGCAGGACGGCGCCGATAAATACACTGCCGTACAGGCGCTGTACACCAAGCCGGGCATGCGCGTCATGCGCTTCGACACGGAGATGCAGAAAATCTACGGCATGGACGCCGAAGGCAATTTCGACGCGACCAAGAAGAACCTGGCGGCGATCTCGCCGTTCTTCGCCAACATGTATTTCCCCGGCACGTTCGAACTGCTGATCTACGGCAAGGGGCCGGCGGTGAAGTAAGCGAGGGAAGCGGGGGTGCGGGCGGAGCAGACGATGTTCCGCCCGGAATCTAGATCTCCGCGAGATTTACAACGTCAGCGCCCGAACGTTGCCGGCGCAGGAAGTCGATCTGCGCTGGGTAACCATCGAGACCAAGGACCTTGATAACGCCCAGCGACTGGGAATGCATCCGCACCAATGTACAGGTTAGCTCCGCCTCGGTCACTTCGGCTTGATGAAACACATGCGCGTCCACACGATAGCTTTCGCCGGGATGGAGGTCTCTGCGGTCAACGACCTCGGGCGCAACTCGGGCGTTCGTACGTACCAAGACGTTCGTCGCGGTCGCGATGTACCTGTCGCCGATGTATGTAACATCGTAGACGGGGAAGCCGCCTTGTTCGACAGTTTTTACCGAATAATTGCTGTTCGAAAGCTGGCCTTTCAAAATTCTGCTATCCACCACTTTATCGTGAGTGTGGATCAAGCCGGGCATTCCGGTCATCTGCCGCTTGCCTCTAGGCCATACGTGGAAACGCCAATCCTCTTGACCATCTCGCCGAAGGAGAACGATGAAGAAGCCATGAGGATGGATTAGTGCGACAGGTTGTGCGGCTAGGATGTAGTTCTTGATTTCGCCGAGCAAGGCGCTGGGTTGTTCCTTCGCTACATACTCAGCGCTGAGATTTAGCGGGAAGTCAGCGGGCATAGGGCGTGCCCTTTGACGTCGCCGCCACCGCTTCCCCAATCAACTCTTTTATCAGAGGGATGTCACCAAAGACGTCCCGCAGCGTATCAATTGGGCTCGTGTTCCCGCGCATCTTTGGCACCTCCCGAGCTTCCTGTTTGATCCAGCGAAAGTCTTGGACGAAAGCTGAGAAGTGACGATCCTGTCGCCTATATCTGAACGCTACATCTTTCGGGTCTTCCCTCGTGACAATGATTTCGTTGTCAGTGCCGTCGATCCTAAGAGTTGATAAGCGCTTGCTCAAAAACAGGTCGATTTCAACGCGACCTCCCGAATCTTGGATCGCCTTCGCTAAGCAAATGATCGTCGCGAGTATTTCAATCCGCAGATATCGTAGGTTCCACTCACGTTTGTCAAAGGTCGCTGTCCTCCGATATTCAACATATCTTTCGCAAACCACGTCATCGAGGATATCAAGTAATATGACTTCGACCCGGAGAGGTGACCGGTCCAGATTCGCTCTCTGTACCAAGGCGGGCAGAATCGATGCGCGAAAGTGCCGGCCAGTTCGAACGAATATCTTGTAATTCGCACCGGTCTGGACCAGCGCGTTGAGCGATCCGTCGATGTCTTCTGGCAAGAGGACCGACGCTCTTTCCTCATCGAACGGGTCCGTGAAATAGTAAGAAAGGAAAATAGTAGACAGTAAGGCAAAGATCGCACTCGTTTCAAAAGCGAGCAAGAAATTAATGATTACATTCCAGCCACGACTTTCTGCGGTCGACCAGAAAATAGCTACAATCACAGCACCCAGCGCGAGGATCAAAATTACCCATATGGACAAGAGCCGCCTTCGTTGAGCTGACGAACTCATTATTCCTTGGATAGACATTTGAGCGAGTCCTGACGATCGTTCGTGGGGCCCAGTGAGCGGCGGCAAATACAATGACACGGAGCCCGCCAAAACGGCTACGGAACGTTGTCAATCAAATCAAATCTTGGCTCGATTATTTACATATTAATATTGTTTATATTATTCGCCTCCGCCATTCCTGACCGCCCGTTTCAAAACGTGCCCCGTTCGGCGCCCAAGCCCCTGACCAAGCTCACACCCCGACCACAGTGCGCCGCCCTCGGCCCTTCTATTCCCCCGTCACCCGCCAGATCACGTCGCCGACGTCGTCGGCCACCAGCAGCCCGCCATCGGGGCCTAGAGTCACGCCGAGGGGGCGCCCGTAGGAGGCCTTCTCGTCGGGGGCGAGGAAGCCTGTCAGGATGTCGCGCGGCGGGCCGCTGGGCTTGCCTTCGGCGAAGGGCACGAAGGCGACCTTGTAGCCGCTCAGCGTGCTGCGGTTCCACGAGCCGTGCTGGCCGATCGCCATGCCCTCGGGAAAGCCCGGCAGCGTGCCGGCAGGCATCCAGCACAGACCGAGCGACGCGGTGTGGCCGCCGAGCGCGTAGTCCGGCGTGATGGCGCGGGCCACGGCGGCGGCGTCCTGGGGCACGCGGTTGTCGACGGTCTTGCCCCAATAGCAATACGGCCAGCCGTAAAAGCCGCCTTCCTCAACGGACGTGAGATAGTCGGGCGGCGTCTCGTCGCCCAGGCCGTCGCGCTCGTTGACCACTGTCCACAGCGCGCCGGTGGTCGGCTCCCAGGCCAGGCCCACCGGGTTGCGCAGGCCGCCGGCAAAGATGCGCTGGCTGCCGCTGGCCAGATCGAGCTCGTAGATGCAGGCCCGGCCTTCTTCAACCGTCAGGCCGCCCTCGCCGATGTTGCTGAGCGAGCCGACGCCAGCATACAGCTTGCGGCCGTCGGGGCTGGCCAGCAGGCTGCGGGTCCAGTGGCCGCTGGGCTTGAAGCTACACAGCTTGCGTCCAGCGGCGGTGATGCGGGTGGCGCCTGCGGTGTAGGGGAAGGCGATCACGCCGTCGGTGTTGCCGACATAGAAGGTCTCGCCCACCAGGGCCATGCCGAAGGGCTGGCTCAGGCCTTCAAGCAAGGGCTCGCGCACTTCGGCCACGCCGTCGCCATCGGCATCGCGCAGCAGCGTGAT
>JAYUFK010000229.1:0-31575 GCA_043739325.1 Methylocapsa sp.
CCGATGAACCGTCGCCGGCTCGACAATTTCCGCCGCAACAAGCGCGGGCTGTGGTCGTTCTGGATTTTCATAGTCCTGTTTATTGTTTCGTTGTTTGCCGAGTTCGTCGCCAACGACCGGCCGATTGTTGCCTCCTACAAGGGCGAGATCCTGTTCCCGGTGCTGTTCAATTATCCCGAGGACAAGTTTGGCGGTTTTGAAGCGACGACCGACTATCGCGATCCCGGCATCGCCAGCGAAATCGAAGCGCATGGCTGGATGATCTGGCCGCCGATCCGCTTCGCCAACAACACGACGAACCTGTCGCCGCCGTTGCCAGCGCCGTCGCCGCCGACTTGGCTGCTGACGCAAGAACAATGTCAGACGGCCCTCGCGGCGCAAGCCGCGCGCGACCCGCGAAATGCGCCCAAGGGACCGGGGTCGTGCCACGATCTCGAATGGAACTGGGTTGGCACCGATCAGGGATTGCATGACGTCGCGGCGCGGCTGATTTATGGCTTTCGCCTGTCGATCGTGTTTGGTCTCGTGCTCGCCGGAATTTCGTCGGTGATCGGCGTCACGGCGGGCGCGGTGCAGGGCTATTTCGGCGGCTGGCTCGATCTTGTCATGCAGCGCTTCATCGAAATCTGGTCATCGCTGCCGCATCTCTATATCCTCATCATCCTCTCGGCGATTCTGGCGCCCAGCTTCATGGTTTTGCTGGTGATCCTGCTGCTGTTTTCCTGGGTCACGCTGGTGCATCTTGTGCGCGCCGAGTTTCTGCGGGCGCGCAATTTCGAGTACGTCAATGCCGCGCGCGCGTTGGGCCTCTCGAACGCCAAGATCATCGTCAAGCATGTGCTGCCCAACGCGATGGTGGCGACGCTGACTTTCCTGCCGTTCGTCGTCAATTCGTCGATCAGCACGCTCACCTCGCTGGACTTCCTTGGACTGGGCCTGCCGCCCGAGTCTCCCTCGCTCGGCGAACTGCTGCTCGAAGGCAAATCCAATCTCTCCGCGCCATGGCTTGCGCTATCGTCTTTCGCTGTGGTCGCGCTCATGCTCTCGCTGCTGATCTTCATCGGCGAGGCGGTGCGCGACGCCTTCGATCCGCGAAAGACATTCCAGTGAAGGACGAGCCGATTCTTCTCGATGTGCGCGACCTCAGCGTCGCCTTCGCGCAAGGGGGCAAGGCGCAAACAGTCGTTGATCGCGTCTCGTTCCAGCTCAAGCGCGGCGGCGCGCTGGCGCTGGTTGGCGAGTCCGGTTCGGGCAAGTCGGTGACGGCGCTATCGCTCGTGCGCCTGCTGCCTTATCCCACCGCCAGCCATCCCACGGGCGAGATATTCTATCGGGGACGCGATGTTCTCAAGATGACGGGCGCCGAATTGCGCGGCATGCGCGGCGTTGGTGTGACCATGGTGTTTCAGGAGCCGATGACCTCGCTCAATCCACTACACACGATCGAGCGGCAGATCGGTGAAATTATCGCGCTGCATGGCGGCAGCAAGGCAGCGCGGGCGCAAGTGATTGCGCTGCTCGAGGAAGTCGGCATCGTCGATCCCGCCTCGCGTCTTGGCGCTTTCCCGCATCAGCTTTCGGGCGGGCAGCGTCAGCGCGTGATGATCGCCATGGCGCTCGCCAACCGGCCTGACCTGTTCATCGCCGACGAGCCGACGACGGCGCTCGACGTCACGGTGCAAGCGCAGATCTTGAAACTGCTGAAAGACCTGCAAGCCAGGCGCAACATGGCGATGCTTTTCATCACCCATGATCTTGGCATCGTGCGCAAGATCGCCAGCGATGTGGCGGTGATGCAGCGCGGCAAGATCGTCGAGGCGGGGCCTGTCGCGGACGTCTTTGCAAATCCGCAGCATCCCTACACGCGCGCGCTTCTGGCCGCCGAACCCAAGGGCGCGCCGCCACCAGTCAACGAAGCAACGAAGACGGTTGTCAGCGCCGATGACGTCAAAGTGTGGTTCCCGATCAAGCGCGGCTTCATGCGCAAAATTGTCGGATATGTGAAAGCAGTCGATGGCGTTTCGCTCAGCGTGCGCGAGGGAGAAACGCTCGGCATCGTCGGTGAGTCGGGCTCGGGCAAAACGACGCTCGGCCTGGCGATCCTGCGGCTCATCCGCTCCGAGGGAACCATCGTCTACTGCGGCCAGCGCATCGAAGGATTCACGACGGCGCAGATGCGCCCGCTCCGGCGCAACATGCAGATCGTGTTTCAGGACCCTTTCGGTTCGCTCTCGCCGCGCCTGTCGATCGCGCAGATTGTGGAGGAAGGATTGCTGGCGCAAAAATCGCCGCTCAACGCCGCGCAGCGGCGCGAGACGGTGGCGCGGGCGCTCGCCGACACGGGCCTCGACCCTAGCGCGATGGATCGCTATCCCCACGAATTCTCCGGTGGCCAGCGCCAGCGCGTCGCGATCGCGCGGGCGATGGCGCTCGACCCGAAATTCATCGTGCTCGACGAGCCGACCTCGGCGCTCGATATGTCGGTGCAGGCGCAAATCGTCGATCTGCTGCGCGCGTTGCAGCAAAAGCGCTCCTTGGCTTATCTGTTCATTTCGCATGATCTCAAGGTCGTGCGCGCGCTGGCGAGCGAGATCATCGTGATGCGGCATGGCAAGGTCGTCGAAAGCGGCGCCGCGCGCGAAGTGTTCGCCGCGCCGAAGGATCCCTATACAAAGGCGCTATTTGATGCCGCGTTCAATATCGAAGCGCATCCCGCCGACATCGTCAGCCAATAGGAACATCTATGGGCCGCGCGATTATCATAGTGCTGGACTCCGTCGGCTGCGGCGGAGCCGAGGACGCCGCGGACTACGGCGATGCAGGCGCCGACACGCTCGGCCACATTGCGCAAGCTTGCGCGCAGGCGCGCGGGGACCGTGCGGGCCTGCGCACTGGCCCGCTGCATCTGCCCAATCTCAATCGCCTCGGGCTCGGCCGTGCGATGCAAGCCTCGAGCGGTCGCGCCGGATTGCCTGATATCGGCGAGCCCGTCGGGCAATGGGGCTTTGGCATCGAGACTTCGCAGGGCAAGGACACGCCGTCGGGGCATTGGGAGATCGCGGGAACGCCGGTCGATTTCGCCTGGGGTTATTTCCCGCAGACAATTCCAGCTTTCCCCGAAGAATTCACCAAAGCGCTGATCGCGAAAGCAGGAGTGCCGGGTATTCTTGGCGACAAGCACGCTTCGGGCACCGCGATCATCGAGGAGTTCGGCGAGGAGCATCTGCGCAGCCTGAAACCGATCTGCTACACGTCGGCGGATTCTGTTTTGCAAATCGCCGGGCATGAAGAGGCATTTGGCCTCGCTCGGCTTTACGAGGTCTGCAAAATCGCACGCAAGCTTTGCGATCCCCTGCATATCGGCCGCGTCATCGCGCGCCCGTTTCTCGGCGCAAGCGCCGGGGATTTCACACGCACCGCGCATCGCAAGGATTTCGCCATGCCGGCGCCTGCCGGAAACTTGCTGGAGCAGGCGGAGCGAGCGGGCCGTGACGTCGTTTCGATCGGCAAGATCGGCGATATTTTCGCGCATCGCCATACCGGGCGCGAGCTCAAGGGCGCGAGCAATGCCGAACATGTCGACATGCTTCTCGCGGCGTTGCGCGGCGGCAAGCCCGGAAGCCTGATCTTCATCAATCTGGTCGACTTCGATACGGAATACGGACATCGTCGCGATGTCGCGGGTTATGCCGCGTGCCTCGAAGCGTTCGATGCGCGGCTGCCCGAGATCGCCGCGGCAATGCGCGCCGACGACTTTTGTGTCATCACCGCCGATCACGGCAACGACCCGACGTGGCGCGGCTTCGATCATACGCGCGAGCACACGCCGATCCTCGCATTCGGCGATTCCGCGCCCGCTGGACCCATCGGCGCGCGCACGACCTTCGCTGATATTGGACAGACGGTCGCGCGTAAGTTGGGGATTGCCCCGGTGCCGAACGGCGTGAGCTGGCTGAAATGAGTTTCACTCTCGATCCGCGCATTGTGGCGAGCACGCTCGAAGCAGGCGAACTCGGCCTGTCGAAGCTGCTGCTGACGAACGACGCGCGCTTTCCCTGGCTGGTGCTGGTTCCGCGCATCGAGAATCTTACCGAAATCATCGACCTCGACGCAGCGGAGCGCGCTCGCCTGATGGAGGAAATCGCCGAATGTTCGCGCTGGTTGCGGGCGCGCGACGGCGTCGACAAAATCAATTTCGGCGCGCTCGGCAACATCGTGCGGCAGCTGCATATTCACGTGATCGGACGCTCAATCGGCGACGACGCCTGGCCGGGTTCGGTGTGGGGCGCTGGGACGGCGCGGGCCTATGACGGCGATGCGGCGCAGCGGATTGTCGCCAGATTGAAGCGCGACTTGGTTGATCGCAAGTTCGGCGCTGCCTAGCGGGGCGGTGGCGTGGCCGATAACCGCTTGTGGAGGCGCACCATCAGCGCCGTCGCAAACAACGGCGTGAACAGGTTGAGCAACGGGATCACCACAAAACCCGCAATAACCAGGCCGGCGAGAAACACCGTAAGACCAAAATGCCGGCGCATGGCGCGCGCTTCATCGACGGAACGAAATCGCATCGCCGCAAGCTCGAAATATTCACGCCCAAGCAGATAGCCGTTGGCGCCGATGAACGCCACAAGGTTGAGACCGGGGACAAACAACAGGATCAACGCGACCAGATTGACGGCGATCGACAGCAACGCGAAGCGCACGCCAAACAGCGCCGAAGCAGCAACAGGCGTCGGTCGACCAGGCGGCGCGGCGGGATCGATTTCGCGCTCGACCCGTTCGGCGATTTCATCGAGAAAGAAGCTGGCGACCAGCGATGTGACCGGCGCCAACAGGAATGCCAGGCCGACAATCAGCCCCAGCCCAAGCAGGACCGAGAAGGCGGCCGCGAGCCAGGGCGCGCCGATTTGGACCAGCGACAGCACCAGGCGGTCAAGCGCCAGCCAGATGACGACCAGAAGACCGATTGTCAGCGCGAGCGATTTCAGCAGCGTCGCGCGGAACGGCGGCGTGAATATCTGCAGCAAGGCGGCAATGACGTCGTTGATCATCGAACTCTCTTTTATGCGCTGGCGCGGCGGCGCCAGACGAACGCTGTGCTGACCGCGTAGTTCCAGACGACCCCGACCAGCGCGCCGGAAAAGCCGGCCACCCACCAGATATGGTCGAACGCAAACATCCATGAGGCGATGTCGATGTTGGCGACGACGCCGACGCTGCAAAGCAGCGCGAATAGCGCCAGGCCCGCGAGCTTGCTGACGCCGCGATAGCGATTGGCGCGATAGGTGATTTCGTTGTTGAGCAGAAAATTGCTGGTGATCGCCGCCAGTGTCGCGGCGAGTTGACAGGCGACGAAATTCTCCGCACCCCAGATATTCAGCAAAACTCTTAGCACCGCGAGATGCACGAGAAGTCCGATGCCGCCGATCGAGGCGAACAGCACGAAGCGCAGCGGCAGGAAACCGGCGCTGGCGTGATGGACGAGCAGACCGATGAACTCCATGCCAACAAGCGGCGACAATTTGGATTCGCCCGCCTGACGCTGGCGAAACACATAGGGCGTTTCGACGATTTTCAGTCCCCGGCCCTCGGAGAGCAGGATGTCGGCGAGAATCTTGAAGCCGTCCGGCGACAGTTTTCTAGCGATCCGCGCGATGATCTCGCGCCGGATGACGAAGAACCCGCTCATCGGGTCGGTTACTTCGAGTCCTGAAATGCGCCTGAATATCCTGGCGCCAGCATCGCTGAGTTTCTGGCGCGCCGGGGAAAGTCCGTCTGGCTGAGCCGCGTCGCTGACGCGCGTCGCGATCGCCAGATTGAAATCGCCGGAATTCAGCGCCTGCGCCATTTTCGGCAGGATGCTTTCGTCGTGTTGCAGATCGCCGTCGATGACGCCGACAAGCGGCGCGCTCGAGGACAGAAACCCTTCGATCACCGCGCCGGCGAGACCGTTGCGCCCGACGCGGCGGATGCAGCGGATACGCTTGTCGCGCGCCGCCAGATCAAACGCGATGTCGGCCGTGCCGTCGGGCGAATCGTCGTCGACGACGATCATTTCCCAGTCGAGCCCGGCGAGTGCGCTCTTGAACCGCTCGAACAGCACCGGAATGTTCTGCGCCTCGCAAAAGGTCGGCACGATGATCGACAGGCCGGCAACTTTCGGCAAGGGGGTCGCGGAATCGATCATCGGACGCCCCCGGCAGATTGCTGAACCGCACTGACGGTTGGCGGATACGGCAACGGGAAGGGGCGCGTCAACCCATGAGCCGGAATCAGCAGAAGTCGAATTTCGTCAGCGCCAGACCGCCCAAGAACCAGCTCCTGCGGCTCTCCAAGACCGGCGAAGTAGGGCAAAAGCCCGGCGAGCGAACCGGATTTCGATTTGGGCAAAACGATCACGCCGTCCCGACCGACATAATCCGCGGCGTTGTCGAGAAACGCGATGCCGCGCGGGTCCTCGGAAAAGATGAGCACGGGCATCTTGGGGCCAAGCGCCAGCGCAATCTTGCCCGCGTCCAACCATTTGACCGACGCCGCAAAAGCGGGCTTGCCTTGGGCGAACAGCGGCGCGTCGCGCAGGGCGCGCCAGTCGAGCATTTCGAGCGTTGGGTCGACCGCGCCAGCGGGCACGGCGATCAGCCGCGTGATCCAGCCGGTGTTGGCCTGCGTGACGAACACGACTGCGACGGCGCCGAGAAGCGCGGCCGCGCCGATCGCCCATGCCCTCAGATTGTACCGTTGCGCCCATCCCTCGCTGACCCACACGCCAGCGAGCGGGAATACAAAGAACCAACCGGGCATCGGCCAGTGCGGCAGGCCGCGCGCGCCCCACAGCGGCGTGAGCGTAAATACGGCAATCGCCGGCGCCGCGAGGCAGAGCAAAAACAGCCGCCGCTCGTCGCTGCGCGCCAGCCGAACCGCGGCAATGAAACCGCCCAGCAGAGGCACAAAAATCCACGGCGTCAGCAGCGCAATCTCGCCCACAATCATCGCGCCGACATGATCGGGCCGAAGCCCCCCGCCCGGCGCGCTGCGCCCGCCCTGAAACAGAAACGACACCCAGCCGTTTTCGTAGTTCCAGACGATCACCGGCGTAATCATTGCCGCCGCCAGTAGCGCCGCTGCGTAGGGCGCGGGGTGCGCGAACCAGCGGCGCTGCCGAGGCGAAAGCGCCATGAACAGGATGGCGCCCAGGGCGATGAAGATCGCGCTGTATTTCGACAGTCCGGCAAGCCCAAGCCAGAAACCCGCCGCAAGCCACAAGCGCCAGATCGCGGAGCGGTCGACATTGCCGAAAAACAATTTCGCCAGAACGAGCGCCGCGGCGGCAAGCGCCAGCAGCAAGCAGCCGTCAGGGACGACCCAACCGCCGGCCGAGGCGAAGAAGAAAGCCGAGGCATTGAGCCCGAACAGCGCCCAGACGCCGGCGCGGGCGCCAAACAATTCGCGCGTCAACGCCAACATGAGCCAGCTCGTCGCGGCGAACAGCGCGATGAACGGCAGCCGGACCCAAACGCCCCCGCCAAACACTTCGGCGGAAAAATGCGCCAGCCATTGGTGCAACGGCGGATGATCGAAATAGGACAGCGCCAGGCGGCGCGAGATCGCGACGGTGTAAGCCTCATCCGCGCCGAGCCCGAGCGATAGATCGAGCGCCAGGCGGGCAATCGTAAAAGCTGCGATCAGCGCAAGCGCGGCGCGAACCCCTTCGCCCCGCTCGCGGGGAGAAGGCAGTGCGAAATTTGTCACGCCGATCGCGCCTTGGTCATTTCCGCGCCGGGGACGAATTGATCGAACGCCGCCCAGAAGCGATCGCGCAACGCGTCGCGCTCCATCAATATCTCGTGCCTGGAGCCATCGATGACGATCAGCCGCCCGGCGCGCAGGCGCGCGGTAAAGCGCTCGGTGGCGCGCGTATCCGTGACTTCGTCGTCGCCCGCGGCGATGACGAGCAGCGGCGTGTTGGTGTTGCGCGGATAGTCGGGGTCGGCAAAGCGCTTCATCAGCCGAAACGCGGCGTGAATCCAGCCCACCGTCGGCCATCCCAAAGCAAGGTTCGGCGCAACGGCGACGACTTCGGACGCGCGCGCGTAACGCACCGGGTCCGACGTCAATATATTCCCATCGAAGGGCATCGTCGTGATGCTGGTCGAGCCGCCGCCCGGCGCGAAGGAAGCGCCCAAGCCAAGCGTGTCGAGAACTTCCGCCAGCATATGCGCGCCACGGGGATAACGCAGCCCGGCGAGGCCGATCATCGGCGCGGTCATCACCAGCCGCTCGAACGGGCAACGCCCGGCGTGCGCGGCGTCGAGCAGAATCGCGCCGCCCATCGAGTGGCAAAGAGCGAACCACGGTTGCGGGCAGGACGGGCCCAGCACGTCGTCAACCAGCGCATCGAGATCGCGCTCGAACAGGGAAAAATCGTCGACATGGCCTTTGCGCGGGTTCTTCAGCGGTCGCGCCGAGCCGCCTTGCCCACGCCAATCCATCGTCGCGACAGCAAACCCACGGCTAAGCAATTGCGCGATCACTTCGAAATACTTTTCGATGAATTCCGCCCGGCCGGTGAACACCGCGACAGTGCCGCGCACCGCCGTCTGCGGAACCCAGCGCGCGGTGCGCAGTTGAACGCCGTCGGCGGCGCGCACCATTTCAATATGGGCGCCCGGCGGGATCGGATTGTCGGTAGTGGCTACCAGCTGCATCGAGGGCTCAGGCGAAGGGCGCCCCCTTATAGGGCGGGCGAGCGCTGGCGTGAAGCCGGACTATTTTCCGATGGCCGCCTCAAGCGCGTCATACAGAGCATTTTGCGCGCTGAAGACATGTTCGAGCGCGCCAACGCTGACCCGCTCCGCGCCTTGGTGAAGCAACCAATCGGAGAGTGCGGCGACACGATCCTTCGGGCTGTGGAGCACAACGAAGCCGAGCGGATCGGCTTCGTCGCCGAACGCGGCCTGCGCCCCAAACTGCGCGCAGGCCTCCTGCACGACGAGATGAGCGGGGCTTGGCACGCGCGCCCGCACTTCGCGCATTTTGCGCGCCTCCTGCGCCGCGGCGATGCGCACCAGCATCGTGCGCGCGGCGGCGCGTGAGGCCGCGCTCCAGCTTGCGGCTTTGGAGGCGACGAGATTGGCCTGCGAGCGCAGGATGGTTCCATCGTCGAGCGTCTTGAGCGCATTGGCGGCGAGCGTCGCCCCGGTTGTGGTGATATCGACAATCAGTTCCGCGCCGCCTGCCGCCGGGGCGCCTTCGGTCGCGCCAAGGCTCTCGACAATGCGGTAGTCGCTGACATTGTGCTGCGCGAAGAAGCGCCGCGTCAGGTTGACGTATTTGGTTGCAACGCGCATGCGCTCGCCGCGCCGCGCATGGAAAGTCGCGGCGACATCTTCCAGATCCGCCATGACGCGGACGTCAATCCAGGCTTGCGGAATTGCGACGACGACATTGGCGGCGCCAAAGCCGAGCGGCGTCAGCAGCAATAGCCGCGCGTCGGCGTCCGCCACCTGCTCGCGCACCAGATCCTCGCCGGTGACGCCGATATGGGCGGCGCCGCTGGCAAGCTGGCCAACGATCTCCGACGCCGAGAGGAAGGCGACTTCGACGCCGGGCAGCCCGGCGATCGCGCCGCGATAGTCGCGCGCCCCGCGTCCCTGCACGAAATCGAGGCCGGCGCGCGAGAAGAACGCCGCGGTGTTTTCCTGTAGCCGCCCCTTGGAGGGAACGGCGAGGACCAGCGGCGCGCTCTCTGGCGGCTCCTGCGCTGCCGCCCGATCGAAGGTTTGGGTTTCGTGCGCGTTCATATTTCAGCTCCCGCGCCGCTCAGCCGGTCGATCCAGATCGCGGCGCCGACAGCCGGAATATCCTTGGGCGCTCCGAGCCGGCGCGCGAGGCCGTCGTAGCGCCCCCCGCCGACCGCGGGTCGCGCGTCGCCATGTGCGGCGTCGACGGCCTCGAAGACGAAGCCGGTGTAATAGTCGAGATCGCGCCCGAAAGCGGCGGCGAATTCGTAACTCTCGACGCTCATGCCCCGCGCCGCCATGAAGCCGGTGCGTTGATCCAGCGCGTCGATCGCGTCGCCGATATTGAGCTTTGCCGATTTTGACAATGCGCGCATCTGCTGCGCGGCGTGATCGGGATTCCCCCGGATCGCGAGGAACTGTTTCAGCACCGCGCGCTTCTCCTTGGAGACATTGGCGCCCGAGCGCATCGCCGCCTGATCGAGAAAGCGGTCGGCGATTTCACCAGCGCTGCGCCCGCCCACAGCGGTGATCCCGGCGATGGCGAGCAGATCCTGCACCAGCGCCTTGGCGCCGGCATGGTCGGCGCGCTCCAGCGCCGCCAGCACGCCCGATTGCGCGGCATGGCCATTGGCGGATTCATCGAGGATCGCATCGACATCCCGGCCCTGCGCCAGGCCTCGCCGCAGACGGCGCAACCAGATGTCGGGCAGTTCGAGCGCGTGCAGCACACGGTCGAAAAGCGCGATATCGCCGAGCCGGACGTGCAGCGCCGAGGCGCCGGCAGCGGCGGCGGCTTCAATCGCCACGGCGAATATTTCGGCGTCGGCGGCTTCGCAATCGCTGCGCCCGTAGCTTTCAAGGCCGCTTTGCGCCGCCTCGCCGGATTCGCCGGGCCGAGCCCGAAACACCGGCCCAAGATAGGAAAATTGCGCCTCGGCGCCAGCGATCGGCGAAGCAAGATAGGCGCGGCAGACCGGGATCGTATAGTCGGGCCGCAGGCAAAGCTCGGCTCCCGACGCGTCGCTCGTCAGATACAGCCGCCCGCGTATCGCCTCGCCCGACATATCCAGAAAGATCGACGCCGGTTGCAAGACAGGCGGCTCGATGCGCTCAAAGCCCGCCTCCATCAGGCAATGCAGCGCCATTGCGCCGCGGTTCCCGGCGGTCATTGTGGCGTGAATATTGGTGGGCGGCGGCTGGTTCACGGTCAATCTCGCAAATTTGTATCTTGCTTTAACAAAGCCGGCGGCTCGGCGCAGCCCTTTTCCCGTCCCAAGGTGAACAAGGCGCCAAGCAGGGTTGTTCCGCGATTGCGGCCACAGCGCAGCCATGTTCCGATGCGACGGCAGCCCCGCGGCGACGAATCAGGCTAATGGACGACAGGCGCATGCCGTCAGATCGACGAGAATGAAGCTATCCGGGTTCAGAGCCGGCGTTTTCGCTATTGTTGCGATAAGTGTTGCTTGGGTTGGCTCTAGCGCCGCGCTGGCGCAGGACACGCCGCGACAACATCTTGACGCAGTCCGAGCGACGCTGGTCGAGATCGACGCGGCGTTCAAGAACGCCAATCTTTCCGATGCCGATCTCCTGCGGCTGCGGGCGGAAAACGACCCGCTGGCGAACGAAATCCAGGGCGTCATCGCCAATATAACGCCGCGCCTGGACGCCTCGACCAAGCGCCTAGCGGAATTGACGCCAAAATCCAAGGAAGCAGCGCCCGCGACCGACGCCGCCGCTGGCGAATTGGCTGCGGAGAAAGACAAACACGACGCGCTCGACGCCGATCTGCGCACGGCGCGCGCGTTGGCGTTGCAGATCGATGACAACAACGCGCGCATTGGCGCGGCCAGGCGCGAGGTGTTCGCGCGTCAGACGTTCGAGCGCTCGTCGAGCCTAGTCAGTCCGGTGCTGTGGGGCGGGGTCGCGCGGGAGACGCCGAGGGATCTGGCCGCCATCAGCGCAATCGTGCGCGACTGGGTGAGTTCGGTCAGGAAGCGGATCACACATCAGCAGTCTTGGGGCCTGTTGGCGCTGGCATTTGGCATTCTCGCGTCGATCCCGCCGATGCGCTGGGTGACGCGGCGCGTGATCGCACGCGATCCGGAAGTCGCCTCGCCAAGCCGGCTACGGCGGGCGCTGGCCGCGATCTGGACCAGCCTCGTGCTGGTTTGCCTGCCTCTGTTCGGGCTCGGCGTTGTCTCTTACGCGCTCGACGCGTTCGATGTTTCCGATCCTCGCTTGCAGGGGATACAGGACGCGTTTTTCGATGGCCTGCGATTGATTTTCGTCAGTAATGGTCTGGCGCGCGGCCTGCTGGCGCCGGGACAACGACAATGGCGCATGGTCGATCTGGGGGACCGCGTCGCCGCGCTGTTTTTCCGCTTCTGGCTGATCGTCGCGGTCATCGTCGCGCTTGAGCGGCTCGTCGAGCCGGCGGCGGACGCAGTCGCCTCCCTCAACATCGCTGTCGCGGCGCGCGCGGTCGGCGGCGCTCTCGTCGCGCTTTCGATGGCAAGCGCGCTGCGCTCGATTGTCAGCGTCAACACCGATGCTTCAGGCGCGGTTCTGACGGCGACCAAATGGGCGCCGGGGCGCGCGCTTGGCTGGCTGTTGATCGCGATCATCAGCGGCGCGCTGCTCACCGGCTATATCGCGTTCTCGACTTTCATCATCGAACAGATGATCTGGATCGTCAGTCTCGCTTCGGTTCTCTACCTCATCGCGGTCGTCGTTCAACAAGGCGCCGAAGTCGCGCTACAGCCGGATGCGGCGCTCGGGCGCGGCCTGATGATCATGATCGGCATCAAGCGCGAGGCGCTCGATCAGATCATCGTGCTGATACAGGGCTTTTCGCGCGTCGCGCTGTTTGTCACGGCGGCGCTGGCGATCCTCGCCCCCTGGGGCATCCAGTCGCAGGACATGTTCGGCAATCTGCGCGCCGCGTATTTCGGCTTCAAGGTTGGCGACGTCACGGTCTCGATCTCGTCGCTGCTGACCGCTGTCGCCGTGTTCGTCGTCGGCATTATTGTCACCAGAGCGGCGCAAAGGTGGCTGGCGCGGGATTATCTTCCGCGCACGCGGCTCGATTCGGGCATCAACAATTCGATCAAGACCATCTTCGGCTATGTCGGGTTTGTGTTCGCGCTGTTTCTGGGCTTTGCCCAGATGGGGCTGGATTTCCAGAAGCTGACGTTGGTTGCCGGCGCGCTCGGCGTCGGCATCGGCTTTGGCCTTCAATCCATCGTCAACAATTTCGTCTCCGGCCTGATCCTGCTGTGGGAGCGCGGCATTCGCGTCGGCGACTGGATCCTCGTGGGCGCCGAGGAAGGGTTCGTGCGCCGCATCAACGCGCGGGCGACAGAAATCGAGACGATGGATCGCTCTACTTTAATTGTGCCGAACGCCACGCTGGTCAGCGGCGTCGTCAAGAACCGCGTCCACGGCGATCGTGTCGGGCGCATCATCATCGCGCTGAACGTGCGCTTCGAAAACGATCCCGACGCGGTGCGCGAGATTCTCATCGCGGTCGCGCGGGCGCAGGACCTTGTGCTGAAAATTCCGGCGCCGCTGGTTCTGTTCCAGGACTTCGCCGATTGGGCGCTGAAGTTTGAGCTGATCTGTTTTGTCGACGAAGTCGAAACGGCGGCCAAGATCAAAAGCGAAATGAATTTCGATCTGCATAGGCGGTTGAGGGAAGCCGGCGTTCAGCTCGCTTACCCGCAACTGGAGACGCAGGTGCGAACTGTCTTGCGGCCCGACGCGCAAGCCTGATCGGATTGTCGTCGCGATAAGTCATACGGAATTCGCTTGAACAGTTCGCCCGGTCGAATCGGCGTTTCGCAAGGACCAGGCGCCGATTGCAAGGCGCGGATGATGCAATTGACCTCTTTATCACATAATAAATATGTGTTACTTAGTCCTGCGGGAATCGCCGCGCGCGGGTGCGCGGAAAAACCACACTTATCGCCCTGATTTCATTGAAAACCTTTCGCGGATTGTCGACCCTCCAACTGAGCCGGAACCCGCATCAGAGCGTCGAGCGGCCGATCGCCCGTTCGGCTGCGGCGATCGCTTCCGGCCGGCCGACATGCAGCCAAAGCCCATCAAGACGCAGGCCGAACAAACGACCGTTGCGCGCCGCTTCGTAAAAGAACGGCGCGAGGCGAAACACGTGCGAGCTTTCGTTGGCGAACAATTGCGGTTTGATGATGCCGACGCCGGTGTAGACAAACGGCGCGACGTGGCGCGGGTCGCGCGCTTCAAGCCGGCCGTCCGCGCTCATGGTGAAATCTCCGGGCCAGTCGACGCCAACTGCGCCTGCCGCGGACGCGACCAGCAGCGCCGCGTCCATCCGTTCGGGATCAAACATATCGGCGAGGCGGCGCAGATTCGAGCGCGGTCCCTCGATCCAGAACGCGTCCGTGTTGCATAGAAAGAATGGCTCATCGCCTAGCAACGGCAAGATGCGCTTGATGCCGCCGCCCTGGTCGAGCAGCAGCGCGCGCTCGTCGGAAATGACGAGTTGCGGTTTGGCGCGGTTCGCCAGATGCGCCGCGATCTGATCGGCGAGCCAATGCACGTTGACGATGGCGCGCTCGACGCCGTTTTCGGCGAAGCGATCGAGGCAATGGTCGATCAACGCGGCGCCAGCGACTCTTACTAACGGTTTTGGCAGCGTGTCGGTGATCGGGCGCATGCGCGCGCCAAGCCCGGCGGCGAACACCATCGCAGTGCTGGGCATCGGCGCCGCCATCGCTCAGGTCGCTTGCGGCGGGTCTGAATCTGCGGCGGGCATCGGTTCGACACCCAGCGCTCGCGGCAGATGCATTTGATACCACTGCTTGATCGGCGCCATGATCGGATGGTTCAAGTTCTTTGTGAGGTAGCGCTCGATGCGCGGCAGATGCGCAAGGTATTGCGGCTTGCCGTCGCGTTTGTCGAGCCGGGTGAAAATGCCGAGAATTTTGGTCGCGCGCTGCGCGCCCATCGCCGCGTAAGATGCGGTAAAAGCCGCCATGTCGAAGGACGCGTCCTGCAAGCGTCGGCGACGCGCGTAAAGCGCGATCAGCCGCAGCTCCAATTCGTCGGGAATATCGACGCGCGCATCTTGCAGCAGCGAGGCGAGATCGTAGGCTGGCGGCCCGAGAACCGCGTCCTGAAAATCGATCAAGCCAAGCCGGCGCAACCCGTCGCGCTCGGCGAGCCAGTGCAGATTGGGGGAATGATAGTCGCGCAGCGTCCAGGTTTTCGAGCGCTGCAGGATCGGCGCCAAAACTTGGTTCCAGAGCCCGAGAAATTGCGCACGGGCGCCGGAAGCCGGCGCGCCCGCCTCGGTGCGCGGCGCATACCAATCGAGCAACAACTCGACTTCAACCAGCATCGCGTCCGCGTCATAGACTGGGATCGTATGGGTCTCCGTGTCCACCGGCAGTTGGTTCGGCAAATCGCGATTGTGCAGATCGGCCAGCAACGCCACCGCTTCGGTATAACGCACCGGGTTCGGCCCTTCGGCATCGGCGATAGTGTGCGCGCCGAAATCTTCCAGCAGCGCCAATCCATCGACGATGCTGTGGGCGATGATGCGCGGTGTCGTATAACCCAGCGCGCGCAGCCCCTCAGCCATCGCGATGAAAGCGCGGATGTCCTCGGAGAGCCGGGCGATCGCCGCGTAGGGCTTGCCGTAGCGCAGGATCGGCCCATCCGGTCGCGGCGGCGAACACATGAGAATGGCGGTTTCGCCGGTGCTCGCGACAAGCCGCTCGAACGATCGGGTCGAAGCATCGCCGTACATCAGGCGCCGCTCGGCCTTGTCCCAACCGGAGCGCTGCAGGATCATTGCAATGCCGCGCGCCCGCGCCAGACGCGACGTCATGGTTCCATAGCCTTTGAGAATAGCGAGACGATAGTCGGGGCCTTTTGCCGTATCGAGGGTCAGCGAGATTTCCAGCCTGTCGGCGCTGAGGTTGCCGTCAGCGCGCTCCGGCCATTCAACCATGACCAGCGCGCCCTCGCTTGCCTCGTCCCATCCGAGATCGGCAAGTTCTTCCGGCTTCTTGATGCGGTAGAGGTCGGCATGGACGATCGGAAACCCCGGGCCGTCGTAGACCTGCATCAGCGTGAAAGTCGGGCTCGGCGTTTCCAGGTCGGGTTCGCCCGTCAGCAGGCGGATAAGGGCGCGAGCCAGCGTGGTTTTGCCAGCGCCGATATCGCCGGAAAGGGCGATCAAATCGCCCGGACTGATCCAGCCGCCGATTTCATGCGCCAAGGCGATGGTCGCGGCTTCATCGTTCAGTTCGACGCGCCAGATCGGGTCCGTCTGCGATGACAGAGCCTTCGCCGCCATGTCAAGCGACCGCCGCGGCGGCTGCGGCGGCGCCCGCGACCGGGAATATGCAGGTGACAGTGGTGCCTTCGTTGAGCGCGGAATCGATCAGGACGCGGCCGCCATGCAATTGCACCAGCGCGCGCACGATCGAAAGGCCGAGGCCGGGGCCGCGATGGCGCGAGCCGCTGGTATAGGTCTCGAAGCGCTCAAACACACGGTCAAGCACTTCGGGCGGGATGCCTCGGCCGCGGTCGCTCACCTTGAAGACGATTTCATCGCCGCGCCGCATCGCGGCGAGCGTCACTGTCTGGCCGGGAGCCGAAAATCCGATCGCGTTGGAGAGAAGGTTGAACAGGATCTGCCGGATGCGCCGCCCGTCGGCGTGGAACGCGCCGACGCCATCGGTCGCGACAATGCGCAGATCGATCTTCGATTCAGTCAAGCGATCCTGGATGCCCTCGGCCGCCGCCTTCATCGCCTCGGCGACATCGACCTCTTCCGCACGCAAGTCCAGTGCGCCGGCGTCAATCGAAGCAAGATCGAGAATGTCGTTGATGATGGCGAGCAGCGCGGCGGAGGATTTCGTCACGTAGCCGGTATATTCAAGCTGCTTCTCGTTGAGTGGTCCAACGACGCCATCGGCGAGCAATTGCGCGAAGCCGATGATGTTGGTGAGCGGCGTGCGCAACTCGTAGCTGACGTGATGAACGAAATCGTTGCGCAGCTTTTCCGCCCGCACAAGCGCTTCGTTGCGATCTGTTAAGGCGCGTTCGACGTTGACGCCCGCCGTGACGTCGACAAAGGTCAGCAATGTCGCGCCATCGGGCAGGGGCGTCGCGGCGCAATCCAGAACGATTCGGTCCTTGCGCTCAATGCGCGCACTGTAGCCATGGCGGTCTTCGGGCAGGCCGACGATGACGGCGCGCAGACCCGACCACAAAGTTGAATCGTCGAACAGCGGCGCGCAGAGTTTCGCGACCTCGTCGATATGCGGTCTGTCTTCGGCGCGCGCTTCGTCGAACCGCCATAGCGTGGCGAAAGCTGGATTGATCAACTTGAGCCGCCCGTCCGCGCCGAAAACCGCGACGCCCTCTTTCAGCATATCGAGGGTTTCGCCTTGCACGCGCGTCAACGCATTGACTTGCGAGGCAAGGCTGAAGCTTTGCGTCGCGTCGTCAAAGAGGTAGGTCACGCCGCCCTGTTTGTTGGGGCTCGTCACCGCGCGCAACGTCCGCCCGTCCGGCAAATGCCAGACGTGCTCGACCGGTTCGGTGGCCTGATAGGCGCCCATTAATTGCGCCTTCCAGCCGCGAAAATCGGCCTGCTCGGGCAACAGGCGGCGCGAGCGCAGACGGTCCAGAACTTCGCCGTCGGTCGGTTGCGAATCGAGGAAGCCGGCGTCGAGTTGCCAGATCTGGCGATAGGCGGCGTTGTAGAAGACCAGACGCTTCGAGCGGTCGAAGATGGCGACGGCGGTCGATAGCTGGTCGAGGGTGCGGGCGTGCGAACTGATTTGACGCTCCAGTTCGCCGCGCAGCGTGGCGATTTCGGAGAGGTCGTTGCCGACCCCAGCCGAACCGCTGGCGCTGGCGACTTCGATGACATCGAACGTCCGGCGTTCGCCCGCCGCGAGCGCTGGCGCCTTTTCGCGCCATACGCGGCCCTCCAGCCGCGCCGCTTCAGACGCCTGGCGCGCCTCGCTGTCGAACAATTCCAGTCGCCGCGCGATGACGTCGGCGGCGTCCTTGCCCTCGACAGCGCGAACAAAGGACGCATTGACCCAGGCGAGTTGGCCCGTCGCATCGCGCATCCAGACCGGCCAAACGATCGCGTCGAGCATCGCGCGCAGCGTCGCAAGCGCGCCGCTCGTATCGGTGAAATTCTGGCGCAATTTGACCAGTTGCAAGCGGTCGCCGGAGACATCGCGGATGCGCATCACCGCGCGGCCGGAAACGGCGCGGCCGTCGATCTCGAAGAAACGTCCGCGCAGGCTTGGCGCCGCAAGTTCGAAGCCTTCGCCGCGCGAGCGCAGTCGTTCGACCAGATTGTCGAGCTGCTGCGCGAGTTCCGGCGCCAGCCACGAGCCGAACCCGAGGACCCGGCGCGGCAGCGGCGCGTCCGTTACCAATGATAGATCGCCTTCAATTTCTGGTTCGCCGCCGGCGGCGCGCCAGGCGATGACAATCTGCGGTTCGGCTGAAAGGAAGAGATTGGCGCGGTCGAGCCGGGCGTTGGCTTGTGCAAGTTCCGCCGCCAGCGCGCCCTCGCGCTGCGTCCATTTGCGCCGCCCAAGCAAGTGTAGAAAAACCGTGAAAGTCGAGAACAAAACCAGTAGCAGGATCACCAGCCAGGTCACGTCCTGCTCGGGCGGAGGGTCTTCGGTGAGGCTGGGCAGCAGGAAGGAATTCGCCGCGGCGGGCGCGGCCGTCAGGATCGCGCTTGCCGCCATCAACGCCAGCTGGCCGGCTCGTGCGGCCGTTTCGCGCCGCATTGCGCCTTTGGCCTTTGCCGTTGAGCTGGGCGCGCGCCCTCTTCCCCTGCGCAAGCGATGGCCCCTCTAAGTCAGACACACAGCGGCGCAACGACATTGCCCGGCCGATGCGCCGTCGAATCCGGGAGCTTCCGCAAGAGGCGCCCGAATCACCTGACACTAGGCATAAGCAAACGGCGTCAGAAAGTCGTTAACCGGCTGTTCACGTTTTCCGAATCGCAGAGTCGCATGATCGCTGTATCTAGTGTCGCGAAGTTAGCGGAACACAATATTTACGTAGTTTCGATTCGCGCTCGGATTCGCAGATTCGCACGGCCGCGAATTTTTTATTTCAGTGAGTCTAAAAGGTCACAAATTCGCGCCTAGCGAATCAACCCGAGGATGTCCTTGACCGCGTCCATATTCGGCCTGGCGATCGCCCGCGCCTTTTGCGCGCCTGCCGCCAGCACGCCGTCGATGTAAGCGGCGTCGGCGCGCAGGCGAACGATCTCGTCGCGGATTGGCCCGAGCCTGGCGACAAGCAGGTCGGCCAGAGCGTTCTTGAACGTTGAGAACTGGCCGCCGGCAAAGCGCGTGAGCACCTCGGCCTTGGTCTCATCGCCTAACGCGGCGAATATGCCGACGAGATTGTCCGCCTCCGGCCGTCCAGCCAGCCCTTCGATTTCGCCGGGGAGGGCGTCGGCGTCGGTCTTGGCGCGGCGCACTTTCTGAACGATCGCATCCGCGTCGTCGGTCAGGGCGATATGGGCGTATTCCGACGGGTCGGATTTCGACATCTTCTTCGTGCCGTCGCGCAGGCTCATCACGCGGGTCGCAGGCCCCTGGATTAGCGGCTCGGGCTGCGGGAAGAAGGCGTCGCCATAGCCGCGCTCTGCGATCCCGGCGGCGAAATCGTTATTGAATTTCTGCGCGATGTCGCGCGAAAGCTCGAGATGCTGCTTCTGGTCGTCGCCGACCGGCACATGCGTGGCGCGATAGACGAGGATGTCGGCGGCCATCAGCACGGGATAATTGTATAGGCCGATGGAAGCGTTCTCGCGATCCTTGCCGGCCTTTTCCTTGAACTGCGTCATGCGGTTGAGCCAACCCAGACGCGCCACGCAATCGAACACCCACGCAAGCTCGGCGTGCTCGGCGACGCGGCTCTGGTTGAAGAGGATGCTGCGGGCCGGATCGAGCCCGCAGGCGATAAAAGCCATTGTCACTTCGCGCGTCGCTTGGCGCAGCTGCGCGGGATCGTGCGGCATCGTCATCGCGTGCAGATCGACGACGCAATACAGGCAATCGTGCGTCGCCTGCATTTCGACAAAGCGCTTGAGCGCGCCCAGATAATTGCCAAGATGCAGATTGCCTGTGGGCTGGACGCCGGAAAAAACAAGCTCGGGGAATTTGGCCATGGTCGCGGGAATATCCTGAAGGGGAGAGCCGCCTTATCGCAACGGCGGGTTTGGGATGCAAGCGGTCGCGGACTTCAATTTGCTGTTCAAACTGAGTATCCAGCCACGCCAGATTTGCGTTTGTTGTTGTTGTGGTATGCTTTGCGGTAGTCGCGCTGTAAATACTTTGGAGATGATGAGCAATGTCGATCCAGCACCGAGTATGGCGCGTAGGAAAGTCGCCGTTGCGGTTGCCGGAAACAACTTTGTCCAGCGAGCAATTACTTGAGGATATGATAGTCGCTTCGCCGGAGATTTTGTCGGATCAATGGATGATCGTTGGTCGGCAAGAGGACCCGGGATTGGGCGGCCGCATCGATTTGCTCTGTATCGCCCCCGACGGTGCCCTGATCTTGGTAGAGTTGAAGAAAGGTCGGACGCCTCGTGAAGTTGTCGCTCAGGCTATCGACTACGCGTTTTGGCTACAGGACCTCGGTGGCCAGGAGGTTGGGCTTGTTTACGCGCGGTTTGCGCCTGGACGTGACCTTGCGAACGATTTCAAAGCTCGTTTTGGCCAACCACTTGATGAAGCCACGATCAATCAGAGCCACGAGATCGTCATCGTTGCTGCTTCGCTGGACGCCAGCTCTGAACGCATAGTCGCTTACCTCAATGAGCGCGGCATTCCAATAAATGTTCTATGTTTTCAGGTGTTCGACGCTGGTGCTGAACAGTTGTTGAGCCGAGCTTGGTTGTTCGATCCCGTCGAAACTCAAGTTGCGGCGACAGCGGGAAGGGGTTCGTCGAACAAAGAAGCGTGGAACGGAGAGTACTATGTCTCGTTCGGCGACGGGCTAGGCCGATCTTGGGCGGATGCGGTGAAGTATGGATTTGTGAGTGCGGGTGGCGGATCGTGGTATTCAAACACCCTCAATCTACTAAAAGTGGGCGATCGTATTTGGGTCAAAGCACCGGGGTCAGGTTTTGTCGGAGTTGGGTGCGTCAAAGGTCCTCCCGAGTCCGCAAAGGACTTTGAAGTCACAATGGATGACGGGGAGAAACACCCAGCACTCGGCGTTCTTACGTCTGCGACCTATCATCGCGAGTTCCAAGAAGATCCAGAAAAGTCCGAGTATTTTGTGCCGGTCGATTGGGCTCAGACGGTTCCGCTGGACAAAGCGGTTGATGAGATCGGCCTATTCGGAAATCGGAACACGGTTTGTGCTCCCAAGACACCAAAATGGCGTCACACGATCGAACGCTTAAAGCAGGAGTTCCCCAACTTCGAAAAGGCTCAGTGAAGTGAACGTAACTAGCACGCCGCCTGCTGCGTGGAGAACGCGGCGCGCAGCGCCACTTGACCTTGGCGCGGTGCAGACTTCAATCGTCAGCGTCGCCTTCGCTGACCGCAAGGTCGACCATGATTTCGCTAGCGAGCCTCTCGACCGCTTGCCGTAGGGCGTCGGCGGTGAGGCCGCGGGGCGCCCGCAGCCGCGCTGTCGCGCGGAACATTTCGACGCCCGAGAACGGCGCGCTTTCGACGCCGCTGCTGAATTCCTCGATATTGACGCCGAGCCCGGTGAGAGCCTGCGTCACGTCGCGCACGATGCCCGCGCGTTCATGACCGACGATTTCCAGCTTGAGAATTCTGTCCGACGCGGCTGCGCCAGCGTCCGCGCCGCCGCGCTCGACCGCGACGCGCAGACCCTTGGCGTCGAGTTCACGCAAGGCGGCCTGAAACGCGTCGACTTTCTCGTCGGGAACATTGACGAGGAGTATCCCAGCGAATTTTCCGGTAAGCTGCGCCAGCCGACTTTCGAGCCATGTCCCACCGCAGGCGGCGACCTTTTCCGAGATCGCGTTCACCAGGCCGGGCCTGTCGTCGCCGATGAAAGTCAGCACGAGCGCCGTCGTCATGGTCCCCTCCCTGTCATGCTTTCCAGCCTACAATATAAACCTACTCAAATCCGTGTTCCTGGCGAGATCGCCGACGTTCTTCTCGACAAACGCCGCGTCGATCGAGATCGCCTCGCCCGATCGATCCGGCGCGGTGAAGCTGACTTCATCGAGGACGCGCTCCATTACTGTCTGCAGGCGCCGCGCGCCGATGTTCTCGACGCTGGAATTGACCTGCGCCGCGATGCGCGCGATTGCCAGAATCGAATCGTCGGTGAAGGCGATCTCGACGCCCTCGGTCTGCATCAGCGCGACATATTGCTTGATCAGGCTGGCCTCGGTATCCGTCAGGATGCGGCGGAAGTCGTCCTCGGTCAGCGAGGCCAGTTCGACGCGGATCGGCAGGCGACCCTGCAGCTCCGGCAACAGGTCGGAGGGGCGCGAAATATGAAATGCGCCCGACGCGATGAAAAGAATATGGTCGGTCTTCACCGCGCCGTGCTTGGTCGAGACGGAAGTGCCCTCGATCAGAGGCAGCAGATCGCGCTGCACGCCTTCGCGCGAGACATCGCCGCCGCCGCCACGCCCCTCGCGCACGCAGATCTTGTCGATCTCGTCGAGGAAGACGATGCCGTTGTTCTCGACTTCGTGGATTGCCTCGCGGATGAGTTTTTCCTGATCGATCAATTTGTCCGCCTCGGCGGCGAGCAACGGTTCATGCGCGTCGCGCACGTTGACGCGCTGCGATTTTGTCTTCTGGCCAAAGCCTTTGCCGAAGAGGTCGCCGATGTTGATGGCGCCGACCGAGGAGCCCGGCATATTGGGCAGTTCGAACATCGGCATGCCCGACCCGCCCTGCGGCAGTTCGATCTCGATCTCCTTGTCGTCGAGTTCCCCGGCGCGCAGTTTGCGGCGAAACGCTTCGCGCGTCGAAGCCGAGGCGCTGGCGCCGACCAGCGCATCGACGACGCGCTCTTCGGCGGCGAGTTGCGCCTTGGCTTCAATGTCGCGGCGCCTGCGCTCCTTGACCAGCGTGATGCCGATCTCGAGGAGATCGCGGATGATCTGCTCGACATCGCGCCCGACATAACCGACTTCGGTGAATTTCGTCGCTTCCACCTTGAGGAATGGCGCGCCGGCAAGCTTGGCGAGACGCCGAGAGATTTCCGTCTTGCCGCAACCCGTCGGCCCGATCATCAGGATGTTTTTCGGCATCACTTCCTCGCGCATCGGCGAAGTCAGCTTCAGCCGGCGCCAGCGATTGCGCAGCGCGATGGCGACCGCGCGCTTGGCGTCGCCCTGGCCGACGATGTAACGATCGAGTTCGCTAACGATCTCGCGCGGCGAGAGTTCACTCATGCTGACAGACTTTCGATGACAAGATTGGTGTTGGTGTAGACGCAGATATCAGCGGCGATCTGCATCGAGCGCCGCACGATTTGTTCGGCGTCGAGTTCCATCGGCAGCAGCGCTCGCGCCGCCGACAAAGCGTAGTTGCCGCCCGAACCGATCGCCATCGCCGAACCAAATTCGTTCGATTCCGGCTCCAGCACGTCTCCAGTGCCGGTGAGCACGAAGCCGACCGATTTGTCCGCCACCAGCATCATCGCCTCAAGGCGGCGGAGATAGCGATCCATGCGCCAGTCTTTTGCGAGTTCGACGCAGGCGCGGGCGAGTTGCCCCGGATATTGCTCCAGTTTGGCCTCAAGCCGCTCGAACAAGGTAAACGCGTCGGCGGTGGCGCCGGCGAAGCCCGCGATGACGTCGCCTTTCGCGAGGCGGCGGACTTTTCGCGCGTTGCCCTTGATGATGGTCTGTCCGAGGCTGACCTGCCCGTCGCCGCCGATCACGATACTGCCGCCCTTGCGCACCATAAGAATAGTGGTCGCGTGCCACAAGGCGGCGCGCTCGTTGGCTGGATCGCTCATTAAGGGTACTGCTGGTCTGAGGGAAGGGCGGGCGCCCGATCTAGGGGCGGATCGGGCGAAGCGCAAGAGAGGCTCCCCTTCGCCCCGCCTTTCGCTCCACCGCGCCCCGTGCCACGCTCCGCCTATGTCTCGCGCCCAACGTCTGCTCGACCTGATCCAGATTCTGCGCCGCCATCGTCGCCCGGCGCAGGGCGCGGCGCTGGCGCAGGAGCTGGGAATAAGCCTGCGCACGCTCTACCGCGACATCGCCGCGCTGCAGGCGCAAGGCGCGGACATTGTCGGCGAGGCGGGGATTGGCTATGTCCTGCGCCCCGGCTTCACCCTGCCGCCGCTGATGTTCAGCGTCGAGGAGATCGAGGCGCTGGCGCTTGGCGCGCACTGGGTCCGTTCGCGGACCGATACGCGGCTCGGCGGATCGGCGCGCGATGCGCTCGCCAAAATCGCCGCAGTCCTGCCGCCCGAACTCGCCGACTTGCTCGACGCTTCAACGCTGATGGCTGGTCCGGGCGACCCCATGGTCGCTGGCGAGGTCCAACTGCCCATCATCCGCCAGGCGATCCGCGCGGAACGCAAACTCTTAATCGCGTATGCCGATAGGGCCGGCGCGCAAACCCGGCGCATGGTGTGGCCCGTTGCTCTGGCCTTCTTCGAGCACGCCCGCGTGCTGGTCGCCTGGTGCGAAACCCGCACGGCGTTCCGGCATTTTCGCACTGATCGCATCCTTGCTCTTGATGCAAGCGCCGAACGCTATCCAGGCCGGCGCCCTGTCTTGCTGAAACAATGGCGCGAAGCCGAAGGGATACCGGAGCCTTAAGGCTGAAAATCCGCCTGCTGGCGCCGGGCGCCAAGGCATCCTATATGTGTCATTCGTATGTCAGCTGGGAAAGGTTCGCCGGCTCTCCAAAGCTCTCCTCAAACTCTCGGGATCGTGATGCCGACTGCTTTTCACACAGGTTCAGTGTCCCCGGCTAACGCCCCGGTTTCGCTTTCTGAATCGGCGGCGATGGCCGATGGACCGGCGATCGCTAGTTTCCGTCTTGACAATGGTCTCAGCGTTGTCGTCATCCCCGATCACCGCTCCCCGGTGGCGACCCACATGGTCTGGTACCGCAACGGCTCGGCCGATGACCCGCCGGGCAAATCCGGCATTGCGCATTTCCTCGAACATTTGATGTTCAAGGGCACCAAGGCCCATCCGAAGGGCGAGTTTTCGGAAGTCATCGCCGAGCTTGGCGGCCAGGGGAACGCCTTTACCGGCAACGATTACACCGCCTATTTCCAGCGCGTCGCCAAGGAGCACCTTGGCGTGATGATGGCGTTCGAGGCGGACCGGATGACCGGCCTGGCGCTGACCGACGAAATCGTCGCGCCGGAGCGCGACGTCGTGCTGGAGGAGCGCCGCATGCATTGCGACGCCGACCCCGGCGCGCAGCTCAACGAGGCGGTGCAGGCGGCGCTGTTCACGCACCATCCCTATGGCAAGCCCGTGATCGGCTGGGGCCACGAGATCGAGGGCCTCAATAAGGCCGACGCGCTGGCCTATTACCAGCGCTTCTATACGCCGGAAAACGCCATTCTGATTGTCGCTGGCGATGTCGAGCCGGATGAAGTGCGCCGCGAGGCGGAGGCCAGCTACGGCAAGATCAAGCCACGCGGCGCCGCGCCGGAGCGCCAACGCCCGCAGGAGCCCGCGCCAGTCGCGCGCCGGCTGGTGGAATTGCACGACGAAAAGGTCGATCAGCCGAGCTGGCAGCGCTGCTATCTCGCGCCCTCGGCCCGCACCGCGGCGCCGGGCGAGTCCGAAGCGCTCGAAGTTCTCGCGCATCTGCTCGGCGGCGGCCAGACCAGCCTGCTGTATCGCGCGCTGGTCCTCGATCAGAAGATCGCTGTCGTCGCCGGCGCGCATTACATGGGCACGGCGCTCGATGAGACGCGCTTCTATCTCTATGCGATGCCGACCCCGGATGTGACGATGCAGGCGCTCGACGCCGCTATCGACGCAGTGCTGGCGAAGCTCATCAAGGACGGCGTCGATCCTGGCGGCCTCGAGCGCGCCAAGACGCGCTTGGTGGCCGACGCGATCTACGCGCAGGACAATCAGGCGATGCTCGCCCGCTGGTATGGCTCCTCGCTGGCGACGGGCCTCAGCATGGACGAAATCCGGCATTGGCCGACCCGCATTGAGGCGGTCACGCCGGATGAGATCATCGCCGCGGCGAAGAAGCATCTCGACCGGCGGCGCGCCGTCACCGGCTATCTCCTCGGAGCCGAGCCGGAAGCCGCCTGAAGATCAACAACACGCGCCGCGAGGCGCGGGATGGAAACGCTGATGAACCTGCAAGTGGCGAACCCCGTCGCATCGCGCGCGGTGAATGTTCAGGAGATCACGACGCCGCGCGGCGTCAAGGCGTGGCTCGTCGAAGACTATGCTGTCCCGCTGCTGTCGCTGGAATTCGCGCTGAAGGGCGGCGCGGCGCAGGACCCGGCAGGCAAATCTGGCGCCGCGACGATGCTCGCCGCTTTGCTCGACGAAGGCGCCGGCGATCTCGACGCCCAGGCGTTCCAGCAGGGGCTCGACGAGAAGGCGATTGAGCTGTCGTTCAATGCCGATCGCGATTGTATCGGCGGGCGCCTGCGCACGCTGATTCGCAATGTCGACCGCGCCACCGAATTGCTGCGCCTCGCGCTTAACGCGCTGCGTCTCGACGAGGAGCCGATCGTGCGCGTACGCGAGCAGCTCAGCGCCGGCCTGCGTCATGAGGCGCACGATCCCGCGGCGATGGCCGGCAAGGCCTGGCGCGCCCGCACTTTCCCCGGCCACCCCTACGGCCTGGCGACGACAGGCACGCTCGAAAGCCTCGCCGCGATTTCGCGCAGCGATCTTGCCGCGCTGTCGCGCAAGCTGGTGACGCGCGGCGCCGTAACGATCGGCATTGTCGGCGCAATCAACGCGGCGAATGCGGCGCGGCTCATTGACATTGCGTTCGCCGATCTGCCGGCGTCCAGCGATCTGGCGCCTGTGCCCGCCGCGACGCTTGCGGGCGTCGGCGGCGTCGAGATCGTCGATCTCGATGTGGCGCAATCGACCATCCGGTTCGGCCGGCCGGCATTTGCACGCCACGACCCCGATTACATGGCGAGCGTGCTGCTGACCCACATTCTGGGCGGCGGCACTGGCCTTTCCTCGCGGCTGTTTCGCGAAGTGCGGGAAAAGCGCGGGCTCGCCTATTCAGTGTCGGCCTCTGTTTCGACGCTCGATCAAAGCAGCTATGTCTATGGCGGGACGACGACGAAGAACGAGCGGGCGTGCGAATCGCTCGATGTCATCAAAGCCGAAATCCTCGATCTCGCGCAAAACGGCCCGACCGCCGAAGAGCTCGACAAGGGCAAGAAATACCTCATCGGTTCATACCCGCTGCGCTTCGATACGTCGTCGAAAATCGCCGGCCAGCTTGTTCATATCCAGCTCGACGGCTTCGGCCCGGAATGGCTGGTCGAGCGCAACGGCCTGATCGCCGCCGTGACGATGGACGACGCCAAGCGCGTCGCCAAACGGCTTTACGGCGACGGCGCGTTGAGCGTCGCGATGGTCGGGCGGCCGGTGGGGATGTGAGGCGGAACCCCTTCGCCCCGCTTGCGGGGAGAAGGTGGCGCGCAGCGCCGGATGAGGGGCGGCCCCGGACATTTGTGAATGGCGTCGGTCGCAAGAATCTGCCAGCTTAAAATACAGTAGTTCGGCCCCGGAATCGATCGCTCGGCGCTGCCCCTCATCCGGACTCCTTCGCCCTTTGGACTTCGGCGGCCACCTTCTCCCCGCAAGAGCGGGGCGAAGCGAACGCAACCAACAGACCCGCCATGACCATCCGCCGCCTTGATCCTCTTCTCATCGACCGCATCGCCGCTGGCGAAGTGATCGAGCGGCCGGCCGCGGCGGTGAAGGAGCTCGTCGAAAATGCGCTCGACGCCGGCGCGAAGCGCATCGATGTCGCGATCGAGGCGGGCGGGCGGCGGCTGATGCGGGTGACCGACGACGGCATCGGCATGAGCGCCGGCGATCTCGCGCTCAGCATCGAGCGCCATGCGACATCGAAAATCCCCGATGGCGATCTCACCAACATCGCCACGCTGGGCTTTCGCGGCGAAGCGCTGCCCTCGATTGCCTCCGTCGCGCGCCTCGAAATCCGCACCCGCGCGCGCGGCGCCGGCGAGGCTTCGATGCTGCTCGTCGAGGATGGCGTCAAAAGCCCGATCCAGCCGTGCGCGCAGCCCGATGGCGCGCGCATCGAAGTGCGCGATCTGTTCGCCGCGACGCCGGCGCGGCTGAAATTTCTCAAGGGCGCCGGCGCCGAGGCGCGCGCCGTCGGCGATGTCGTGCGGCGTCTGGCGATGGCCAATCCCGAGGTGCGCTTCACTTTCGCCAGCGATGAAGGCGCGGGCTTCGACTGGCTCGCCTGCGCGGCGGGCGAGACAGGCTTGAAGGATCGCTTGCGCCAGGCGCTCGGCGTCGACTTCGCCAGCAATTGTCTGGCCATCGATGCGCAGCGCGAAGGCGTGCGCCTTGCCGGCTACATCGGCCTGCCGACCTTCAGCAAGGCCAATACGCTGGCGCAATATCTGTTCGTCAACGGCCGCGTCGTGCGCGACCGTCTGCTCGCCGGCGCCTTACGCGCCGCCTATATCGACTATCTGCCGCATGGCCGCCATCCGGTCGCCGCGCTGTTCATCGAATGCGAGCCAGCCGAGGTCGACGTCAACGTCCATCCCGCCAAGGCGGAAGTGCGCTTTCGCGACTCGGGCCTCGTGCGGGGCCTCATCGTCGGCGCCTTGCGCCAGGCTCTGGCGGGCGCGTTGCATCGCGCCTCGACGACAGGCGGGGCCGGCGTCGCCGCCGCGCTGCGGCCGGCATATTCGCCCGCGCTCACCGCCAACGCCGTTTGGGACTGGCGCCAATCGCCGGCGGCGCCGCAAGGTTTTGCCGAACCGGCGCAGGCGAGCTTTGCCGATTTTGCTCCCGCATCCGCTCATAGCGCGGCGCCGATGGCGCCCGAAGCTGTGAGCGCCCCGCTTGGCGCGGCGCGGGCGCAGGTGCATGACGCCTATGTCATCGCGCAGACGGGGGATGGCATCGTCATCGTCGACCAGCACGCGGCGCACGAGCGTCTCGTCTACGAGCGCCTCAAGCGTCAGCGCGCCGAGCATGGCATCGAGCGCCAGATGCTGCTGACGCCGATCGTTGTCGATCTCGACGCCGATGCGGTAGCGCGGCTGATCGAGGAGGCGGCGACGCTGGACCAGCTCGGCCTCAGCATCGAAGCCTTTGGCCCCGGCGCCATCATCGTCCACGAAATCCCCGCGCTGATCGCCAACGGCGACATCGCCGCGCTCATCCGCGATCTCGCCGATGATCTGGAGGAGGAAAGCGGCGCGCAAAGTCTCGAGCGCCGTCTCGACCAACGCCTCGCGACCATGGCGTGCCACCATTCGGTCCGCGCCGGCCGACGCCTCGCGCCCGAAGAGATGAACGCGCTGCTGCGCGAAATGGAACGCACGCCGGGCGCCGGCCAATGCAACCACGGCCGGCCGACTTATGTCGAGCTAAAGCTCAGCGATATCGAGCGGCTGTTCGGGCGGCGGTAGCGCCCTCAGTTTCCCGACGGCGCGAACACGCGCAGCCTGTGGCCATCCGGATCGAGCGCGACAAACGTGTGGCCGAAATCCATCTTCGTCGACGCCTGCGCGATTGTCAGGCCGCGCTCGCGCCATTGCGCGTGTTGCGCTTCCACAGCAGCGGCGTTCTCGACGGCGAAAGCGATCTCGCCGCCGCCGGGCGTCGTCGCGGCCGGTTCGACGCCGCCGCGACCCCAGAGGCCCAGCATGAGGCCGTTATCCATCGCGAACATCGCGAAAGTCGGCGAGGACTCGACGGCGGGACGGCCCAGCAGCTCGGCGTAGAACGCTTCGCTCTTGGCGGGGCTTTCGACATACAGCAGGACGAAGGAAATGTTCGGCATGGCGGCTATTCTCCGGGTTGGAACCGTCCCGACAAATAGCGCGCGGCGATGTCAGATTGTGTCAGCAGTGATTAGAACCCCTTCTCCGCGAAGCGGGGAAGGTGTCACGAAGTGACGGATGAGGTGTGGAAAGCAGTTCCGGGTCTGCATAGGCGAACAGCCATGTTTGTGCAATCCGTCGAACAGTCGTGCGTCGGCCCGCACCCCATCCGTCACTTCGTGACACCTTCCCCAGCTTCGCTGGAGAAGGGGGGCGGCGGCGCTTCCTTGAACCACACTTCGACCGGGCCGGTCAGCTTGATCGTCAGCGGATTGCCGCGTCGGTCGCGGGTCTTGGCGACCGGCGCGCGCACCCAGTTTTCGCTGATGCAATATTCCTCGATGTCGAAGCGCTCGACACCCTTGAAGCGCACGCCGACATTGCGCTGAAGCACGACCGCATTAAAGAACGGGCTCTTTGGGTCGGTCGAGAGGCGGTCGGGCGGCTGGTCGCTCATGTAAGGAATCCTTATGCGAGGCTATAACTTGCCCGCAAGCGCCGCGTCAAAGATGCGTCGCGCGCCGGCTTCGTCGAGCGGAATCGGATTACCGCCGGCGGTGGGATCGTGCGGCGCCATGCGGGCGATCTCGGCGGCATTGCGATCATCGACGCCAAGCCCCGCGAGCGTGTGCGGCACTTTCAGTTCCTCGCGCAGCGCCAGCACCCAGTCGAGGAACCCGGCGAACGTCGGCTTCAGGCCGAGATAGGCCGCGACGCGCGCTATTTTTTCGTCGATCGCGGCGCGGTTGAACACGAGAACATAGGGCATGAACACGGCGTTGGTCATGCCGTGATGCGTGTTGTGCAGGGAGCCCACGGGATGCGAGAGCGCGTGGATCGCGCCGAGCGCTTTCTGGAACGCGGTGGCGCCCATCGCCGCGGCGCTCATCATATGCGCGCGCGCTTCAAGATTGCCGCCATTGCGCGCTGCTTCCGGCAACGCTTCTTTCACCAAGCGCATGCCCTCAAGACCGACGCCGTCGGCCATAGGGTGATAGAACGGCCCGCAATAGGCCTCGAGGCAATGCGCCAGTGCATCCATGCCGGTGCCCACCGTGATGACTTGCGGCATGCCCGCTGTCAGCGCGGGATCGCACAGCGCGACAACCGGCATCATTTTGGGATGAAAGATCACGCGCTTGGTATGCGTCGATTCTTGCGTCACGACACCGGCGCGGCCAACCTCGGAACCTGTGCCAGCCGTTGTCGGAACGGCGATGACCGGCGCGATGCCATCCGGATTGGCGCGCGTCCAGTAATCGCCGATGTCTTCGAAGTCCCAAAGCGGGCGCGTCTGTCCCGCCATGAAGGCGATGACCTTGCCGGCATCGAGCGCCGATCCGCCGCCGAACGCGATCACGCCGTCGTGCTTGCCTTCGCGGTAAACCTTGAGGCCCGCCTCGATGTTGGCGCCGACGGGGTTGGGCTGGATCGCCGAAAACACAACCGGCGCGAGGCCTGCCCTATCGAGATCCGCGACCGCCTGCGTGACGATCGGCAGCGTTGCAAGATGCGGGTCCGTCACGAACAACGGCCGCTTCATGCCGGCCTTTTTCGCTTCCGCGGGAAGTTCCGCGACGCGGCCTGCGCCGAAGCGGACAGTCGTGGGGTAGTTCCAGTTGGCGACGAGATTCATTGCGGTGGTTCCCGAGCGTTGCGTGTCCGTGGATAATATTATCCCGCGCCGTCATGGCCGGGCTTGTCCCGGCCATCTACGCGGTCAGACTGGACGAAAGTCGAGCGTATCGCGTGCGCACGAAAAGTCGTG